>JAJDNB010000181.1 GCA_022340905.1 Deltaproteobacteria bacterium
CAGGGGAAAAGGCAAGCTTGAGGCCGTCGTCGTAGTTCGAGTTCGAAGAGATGGCACCGTATTCGATATTCAATTTGAGCAGAAGTCCGGGGATTCTTACTTTGATGACTCGGTGCTGAAGGCTGTTCTGAAATCTAAGCCTTTTCCGCCTTTTCCGGACATCTACAGCCCCAAAGAAGAAGAGATTGTCATCCGATTTGCACCTGAAAACGTGAGTTCTTAAAACTATGAAAGTATGTTTTCTCCGAAACCGATCATTCAGTGTTCTTTGTGTGTTGATCCTTGTGCTTGTCGTCTTCCAGGTCAAACCAGCTGGAGGCCGGATTTACATCGATGTCAACTCGCCACTGCAAGCAAAGATTCCTATAGCTGTCCCAGCTTTTCGCAATGAAAGTGGTGGTGTGGCAAACCAACCTCTGGCAAAGAATATGGCGGATATATTGAGCAATGCTCTCTCTTTCAGTGGTTATTTTCAGATACTAAATCCGGCAGTTTTTCTTCAAGATCCTAACAAGATGGGAGTAGAAAAAGAGGCAATCAAGTTCTCCGAATGGAGATTTCTTGGTGCAGACCTGTTGGTGCGGGGAAGTTACCGTGTTCAAGGGGACCGGTTTGAGCTGTTGATTAATCTCTTTGACGTGATTAACCAGAAGCTCCTGCTCAGTAGGACCTACAATAATCCTCTCGGGTCTGTCAGGGATATCATTTTGAGGTTCGCAGACGAGTTGATGCTGGAGCTAACGGGCGAACTCGGGATTTTTCATACGCAACTAGCCTTTGTGGGTGACGCAACGGGTCAAAAAGAAATCTATTTGGCTGATTTTGATGGCTCAAATATTCGCCAGCTCACCAACAACCGGAGTATGAATCTTTCTCCTAACTGGTCAGCTGACGGAAAGCGAATATCTTTTGTGGGCTACAAGCGGGGAAATCCGGATATTTATACAATCGACCTAGTAAGCAAGAGCATAGAGCGCATTAGTATGCGTCCGGGTTTGAATATCGCGCCTGCTCACCATCCTCTTGGAGGCAAGCTGGCTGCCACCCTGAGCTTTACTGGGAATCCGGAACTCTATCTTTTGGATGTCCGAGGTCAAATACTGAAGCAATTGACCCTTAGTTGGGCCATTGATGTCTCATCGTCCTGGTCCCCTGATGGCAGCAAGCTCGCCTATGTATCCAATCGAGCCGGGAAACCCCAAATTTATGTGTTGGATGTTAACAAGGAAACTACGACTAGGCTGACTTTTGAGGGGGACTACAACACTTCACCGGCTTGGTCCCCAAGGGGTGATAGGATACTATACACTGGCCTACATGATGGAAACTTTGATATTTTTATGATAAGTCCTGATGGCAGAGATCTGAGGCAACTCACCGGGGGTGAAGGCAACAACGAAGAACCATGCTGGTCCCCTGATGGAAGGTTGATTCTTTTTCAGTCCGATCGCCAGGGTGCCCGGACTCTCTGGGTTATGCAGGCGAACGGTACGGACCAGAGAAGAGTGCGTCTCGCCCTCGGCGGGACCCAATCAGAGCCGGACTGGTCTCCGCGATTGACGAAAGCGGCTCCTTAGTAGTATAAAGGGACCCGACGAAAGAAGTGATGGCAAATAGCTAGTGGATTTTTTGGTTGAATTTGGCTAGGCTATTGCATTGGGCATTGAAAACCGTTGACAAGGAGAGGAGGTTAGGGAGGCATGCAAAAGAGCAGAGCGTGGATTTTTGGAGCATTAATGTTGGCGATGCTCTTGGTGCTTAGTGTTTCATGCGCCAAGAAAAAGGTGACAATGGAAGCCGAACCTACGCAGGAGATGACTGCAGAGCAGATGGAGGCACAGCAGGCCGCTCAGGAAGCGGCGGCTGCCAGAGAAGCACAAATGGCCCAGAAGGGTGAGGCAGAGCAGCAGCGTGAAGAGGCAGCCATGATGGCTGAAGAAGCCAGGAAGCGTGCCTTTGTGGAGGAAAACATCCACTTTGACTTCGATAAATACGATCTCAAGCCGAAAGCCATGATGATTCTGGATGAGAAGGCGGCATACTTGCGCGAGCATCCTGAAGTGCGCGTGCTTGTCGAGGGACACTGCGACGATCGCGGCACCAACGAGTACAACCTGGCTTTGGGTGACCGACGGGCCAACAGTGCAAAGAATTATTTAGTCAGGTCAGGGGTGGCAGAGAGTCGAATCACCACTATTTCCTACGGTGAAGAGCAACCCCTGTGTATGGAACAGACAGAGTCCTGTTGGTGGAGGAACCGACGGGACCAGTTCCAGATTCGATAAATACCTGATCAGACCTGTCGTCTTGTTTTGCCAGAGGAAGATAGACATTGGGGGTCAGCCTTGGTTCGATGAAAACGAGGCCAAGGCTGACCCCCCTAGTTTGGTAAAATCAGAATGGTTGCACACAGATAAACTGATTTTACCAAACTGAACCGGGCGAGCAGGTCATCGCCCTGGCAGAGATAATAGGTCTGAAATTGCTTTCGGTCTTCCAAGGGATCGGGCTTGGGCAATACTTGCTTATGCGAAGAAGTGTGCAGAAATGCACACAACGAGGGACATACTTGCCTGCCCTGCGGGCAATTGCCTATATCAGAGAATGAACTCTCCAGGAATCCATTCCTCACTATCTGCCATCTCGCATCTTTGACACCATCCCGGCGCTCCAGAGAATGGCTGAGATCATACTGTAGTTACTTCTCCTTTTCACTATCAGTTGATGGCAGAAATGTCTTGGTCGAAACATATTAGGAGTGTATTGACGGGAACGAGGAGGATAACCCATGAACAGGACTGCATCCACTGATATCGGAAAAGGGCTTTTGGGTCTTGGCTTGCTCGAACTGCTGTTGGTGTGTTTTTTCCTCGGAGGATGCGCTACCCAGAAGGATGTATCCCTGCTCCAAAGGCAGATCTGGACTGCCCGCCGCGACCTGGACAAGAGCAAGGCCCAGATGGCTGAAATGGAAAAAAAGTTGGATGAGAAATTGGCAGCCCTGGACTCCGACCGGCAGCCACTTCGCAAAAATCAAGCAGAGTTAGGAGCGCAGCTGGACCGCATAGAATTAGAACTTGGACGGTTGGGCGGTCAAATGGAAGAAGCCTCTGCCATGTACACCCGAAACGGGGAACGTATTAGTGAGATTCAGCAGAACCAGATGGAGTCGATGATGGAGATTCGCAAGAATGTTGAGGATCTCCAGCGGGCTCTCAACATGATGGCCGGTGCTCTTGGAATGCAGGAACTGGCAGTTGACTACAAGCCCAGCAACCAAACAGAAAAGCAGGCTCCCCAAGCTAAGTCATCTTCTGACACCAAACAAACTGCCAGGCAACAACCAGCTGCGAACGCTGAAGAGCACTACGACAACGCTCTTCAGCTATTCCGCAATGGGCAGTACGATGCGGCAAGGGATGGATTCGAGAGCTATCTGCAAAAATATCCAAAGTCCAATCTCACCGACAACGCCCAATTCTGGCTAGGCGAATGCTATTATGCACAGAAGAGGTATGGAGAAGCCATATCTGCCTATGAAAAGACAATTAAAGAATATCCCAAGAGTGATAAGGTGAGCAGCGCTATGCTCAAGCAGGGCATGGCCTTTTTGGAACTCGGGGATAGCACTGCGGGAAAAATTCTTTTGAAGAAGGTCGTCAAGGAATATCCGAATAGCAATCAGGCAAAAATCGCCAGGAGCAAGCTGGCTAGGGTGAAGTAAGACTGAGCCTCTCGCCTACCATCTACCCAAAGCGCTTATTTCACCTCTGGCACTAAGTCTCAAGGTTTCAGGTGTCAGGTTTCAGGAAGAATAAACAGACATGCTAAACTTGCACCCTGAATAGTTATACCTGAACACTGAAACCCGAAACCTTAGTCCTTGCTCTATGCCCCATGCCCCCTCAAATCTGCAATCTACAATCAACAATCTCAAATTAAAATTCTTTGTGACCTTTGTGGTTCATCTTCCCCCCTTGCCACTAAGTGCAGAATCTTTTACCTGCCGAGTATAAATATTGATACTGTCGATTGGATGCTCTCTCTATACATTTAGACAGTTGATATCTCACCGACTGCTGAAGTTTCCCTGGATACGCAACTAATGAGCTCCATATCAAATAAATGACAGATCCTTCCTGTTAACCATCCTCCCGCAGATAGTCTGAAGTATGGGTCTGGGCTAGCTGTAGAACAGATGGGCTAATTCCCGCCCAATTGCTTGGCATGGATCATGCTAAATCTTTCAAGCTGAAGTCAGGGATTCACTTTTAATGGATTCACCCAAGCGGCAGATCCCCCCTGAAGTCTAATGAGAGGGGGAAAGAGCTGCAAACCCGCGCGAGAAGTAAGAACATTGTCATAAATTTTGTCCAACTGCCAGAAGAGGAAAAGATCATGAAAAAATACATCTATCTGGGATTATTCATACCAATAATCCTTGTTTCAGGGTGCCTCGAACTCCCAATGATCAAGAGTTCCCCGAAAAAGACAGAACAGGGATTATATACCAAAGTTCCAAAGGCAATGCAGGCCGGTGTGCGAGAAGCGGAGTACGACCTCAAAAAGGCAAAAGCGCAGGTGGACTTGGCTTCAGAGAAAGTGAAGCTTGCCGAGATGCGAAAGGAAATGGCCATTCTCGAGAAAAATTATGCAGACCGTGAGATGCAAATGGCAGAAACCCTGGTCAAAGAGGTGGAGTTGAAGCTGGAAAGGAAAAAGCTCGAAGCAGTAGATAACTCCAATCTGGGCGATAAGGAAAATAATATAAAGCGCATAGCAGACTTGAAGAAGCAGGAACTCAGCGTGGAGTCCGAAGAGATTCAGATTAAGTCTGAGTTGGACATTTTGGACATGAAGATAAAAAAGTTGGCAAAAGAAATAACCCAAAGAAAAACTCAACTGGCGAAAAAGAAGTAACCGCGGCAAAAGAAATTGATCATCCCTTAACGTTTGATTCGCCAAGGACTAATTGCAGCAGAAGGGGGTGTCATATGATGCACCCTCTTTTCTAGCTCTTGCTAGTTGCCAGAGAACAATTGAGACAGACCAACAAGCTGTTCATGAAAATATCTTCCTATGATGAAACTTGAGTGCACGTGAGTTTTTCCAATTTTAGCCAAGAAGGAGAGGACACATGAGTTACCGTAAAGCTCAAATGTTTTTGATCGGTTTGGCGCTGTTGTCCCTTGTCGCCTGCTCCGCCAAAATCTACGGCACAGTGCAGCTCGTGGATGAGGACATGAAGCCAATCCCCGACGACAATCCGAAAGGTACCGTGGTAAACATGATCAATACCTCCGTAAGTGTGGAGAATGCGTCTCATGCAGTAGTAGCAGATGAGAAGGGTAAATTTGAGTCTGAGGAAGACACAATAACTCCAGGCGTCTACAAAGTTGAGGCCAGCAGGATTGGTTATGTGACGGAAACGGAGACTGTGGAGATAGGGGGTAGCACAAGCAAGAAGCTGAAATTCGCCCTCAAGAAAATTCCTGAAGGCAAACGTAGGTCTATCGCTGGTGCTAGCTCCGATGCTGACAAAATTATTAACCCTGGAGAAGTCAACATTCAGCCGCCTGGGATCTAATGTCAAGGAGTCTGAAACTAAGGAGCACGTTTCAGATTACGGGGGTGGTGTCAGCTGAGCCCCATCAATTGGCTGGGAGGTATATCCAATGGTCAAACAAACGCTAGAAATGTTTTTTTTCCTTTGTTTGTCGATTGTCATTTGCAGTTGCGGTGTCGGCAAGAAGGCTGAGCTAGAGGTGAAGGTGCAGGCTACGCTGGATGGTGAGCCGGCGTCCCAAGCCAGGGTGCTCCTAGATGGGGCGGAGGTCGGTCTAACCGACGGCAAAGGAAATCTAACCGAGAGGATATGGAGACAACCTGGGGCAGAGGTTGCAGTAGAGATTCGAATGGAGGCTCCCGGATATGAGGTCGAGCCTTGGAAGGATTCCTTCGTGGTGAAGTTGCCCAAGGATGGGAGTGCAGAGAGCTATGTCATCGATGCTTCCCTGAAAGCCAGCAAGTATTTTACCCTGGCTGTTTCAGACGACGGGGAGCCCCTGGAGGATGCCTCTGTCATTATCAATGGGAAAAAGCGGGGCAAGACAGACGAGGCAGGAGAGTATGTCCATACCTATGAGACCATGCCCAAGAGAGGTATGAGCTTCAAAGTTTCAAAGAAGGGATACGCTACCTGGCAAAAGAAAGTGAGAGTGAAGCCGGGTCAGACCATCGTTGCTTCTCTTGTCAAAAAGAGTGAAATGGCAAAGGCCGAAGGTCGTTCGTCCTCTGAGGAGGAGGCATCAGTCAGTCAAAGCCGGGCAACCAAAAAAGCACAAAAGGGACGGAAAGGAAAAATCGCCAGAGTTTATGTCTCAGCATTGACTGAAACCTATGGAGTCACGGAAGGGATTCCAAACGTGGTGGTGAGTGTCAATGATAAGCGGGTGGGCAAAACCAGTAGAGAAGGGAAGTTCACCTATGTTTCTCGGGGCGAATCGGGCCGGGAGGTGGAACTGAAGCTCACTGCTCCAGATCATATTCCGGCGGAGTGGAGGACGACGGTCAAGCTGCAAGGCAAGCAACGCATCGAGAGAATTTTCTATCCCCTTAAACCAAAACCGATCAGAGTCGGTCTTTACGGCTATGTCAACAATACGCCCGAGGAAGACTTAGCTGATGTAGTGTCCACGATCGAAAAGGCCATAGGAGATAATCTCTTCATTTACGGCAGTTTTGTCGAAGTACCAAAGGAAAAACTCCGGCAAGCCATGATGAATGCTTCCCTTGATTTGGAGACCATGTCAACAAAGGGGTGGCGACAGACGAAACTGATCAATACGGTGGATATGATTATCTCAGGAAGCGTCACCAAGAATGATCAAGGAATGACCCTAGAAAGCACGGTCAACTTCTCTGATGGAAGCACCCTCCTGAGTCAAATAAACAAAGTCATGAAGAAAAAGCAGGTAGAGGACACCATCAATTTAGTGGTCAACAACATCATAGAGCAGTTTCCTTTCGAGGGTACCGTTATCGCCGCTGAACAAGATCGCTATCAAATTAATTTGGGAAGACTCGACTATAAAATAAGACGCGGCAACGAGTTCAAGTACATGACGGTTGAGCCATACGCTCCAGGCAGAACCGGACGTGATTACCACGAAGCCGGGTTGCTTGTCGTCAATGACAATGATGAAAATTCATCCTGGGCCGACCTGGTGAACTTGGGCGAGAATGAGCAAATACATGTGGGAGCTAAGGTTGTCAGACGTGTATATCTAGAGGATATTGCAAGGGATTCCTTTATCTTGGCAGCCAGGGCTGGATCCTCGACTAATTCCCGACCACTTTGGGGAGTGAACGTGTATCTAGATAATACCTGGGTGGGAACCACCGGCTCGGACGGTACTGCGGTTGTACCCGTACGTCTGCACAGTGAGCACGATCTCCTCCTATCTCGATATGGGTACGAACCTCTCCAAGACAAGCTCAAGGTTGAGGCAAGCAATGAGGTTAAAGAGTTTTCCCTGAACGTGGCCAATGCCTTGTTCAAGGTAGATTCTGTACCTTCCGGGGCGACTGTTTTTGTTGATGGTGTTGAGGTGGGTAAAACCCCGCTTCTCGAGGGCACGTTGGTAAACTTCGGATTCCGCAAAGTGAAGCTCTCGGCGGGCGGTGAATATCGCGACTGGGAAGAAGTTCTGGAATTCAATGAATCGACAGTTGATCGTGCGGGGACGGACAGGATTATTCTGGTCAAAGATTATCTGAAGATTGGCAGGATGGCAGAGCAGAATGGAAACATCGATGCGGCCATTGCGGCATACGCCAGCACCGAAAGGGGCCACCCGGACTATTCAGATGCTCACCATCGACTCGCCCAGCTCTACCTGGATGAAAAAAATGACTACGATGCGGCCATTCGTGAGTTCGAAAACGTTCTATCTCTCCCTGAAAACAAGCAAATAATCTACAAGCAATTTGCCGTAACCTACACCAATTTGGGGCATGCTTACTACGAGAAAGCAAATCAACTTATCCACACGGATAAACAAGCTGCCGCGTCGAACTTCGCCAAGGCAATTGAAAACCTGAAAATAGCAAAGCAAAACACTCGCTTTTTCCCAAATAAATATTACCAAGAGGCGGTGCATGACACCTATTACTACCGGGCCATCTCATATCATAAGCTCTACTTAGTTACCCAGAAAAAGGCGATTCTCGATAAAGCCGATCTGGCCTGGAAAGAGTACTTCGACTTTTTCCCCAAGGAGCTTGAGGGAAAAAGTGAATTCACCAAGATTCGTCAATCGTCGAGAAAATACTGGGCCCAGCTAAAAGACCTGAAGTAGAAGGAGAGGACTCGTTTGCAAACAAAGGTAATCCGCTGTCTGGGCCTCATATTTATGATGTTTGCCCTGGCTATTACCGGGGTTCGGGCTGATGATACTCCTCAATCTAATGCTGCCGCTGAGATAAGTGCTAAAGAGGCAGAGGTTATGGAGCCGTCACCGCCGCCTGCTGCAAAAAAGGTGGGACAAACTGAACTGGATAGAGGCGAAAATGAAAACAGTGAAATGGATTCCGGGGAGGAGGATGAGGCCAGCCGGAGAGAAGATGCTTTCTCTCCGGCAGATCCGGAAGGAGGAGAACAACCGGAACAGGTAGCTGAAACTCCCGGTGTAGACGGAGAATCCGCAGAACTATGGACAGAAGAACATACCAGTGGACAGGCAAACCTATCAGAAGACTCCGAGGTGAAGGAGGTTCCTGAAGAGGAGGAACCCGAAAGAGATCAGACTGAAGAGGTTGTTGCAAAAACCCATACTAAAGAAGAGCCGGTGGAAGAGAATCTTTTCCAGCCGGAAGTGAAAGAAATGAAACCCGCCGGAATCGAACCGTTGCGGGTCCAAGCGCTTACTGCCATGGAGTTTGGTGCCAATGACTCGAATCCTTCATGGTCCCCTTCAGGAGAACTGCTGGCTTTTGAACGGAGCACGAATGACAGAAGGGAGATTATTGTCTGCCGAAAGGACGGCACGGTCATTCAAAGAATCTATTTCCGCCCGGGCTCGGAAGCCGAAGAGATGAATGTTTTATTCCCCGGCGTCTTTGACGAGGTGAGCTATAACGCCGGCATCACCTGGTCGCCCGATGAAAAGAGTTTGGTGTTCATGAGCAATGGAGGTCGGGGAAACTATGACCTCTACCTCATTCCCGAACTTGGAAAGGGGACTACCATAAGACTGACTGAGAACAGTGAGAAAGACAGTCACCCCCACTGGTCACCCGTTGCCAGTGAGCTGGTGTTCGTCTCCGGTCGCACGGGTAAGGCTGATCTATTTCTCCTGAAGCTCGAAACTGGGGAGACCATAAAATTGACGCGAGGGATGAAATCATACCTTTATCCCCAGTGGTCTCCAGACGGTAAGAAAATCGTAATGATCTATGGAAGCAATGATAATCATGACGTCTTCCTCATGGAAGACGTCAGCAGACCAATGGAGACCTTGAGGCCCCTCACGAGCTGGGCCTATGATGACCTGCGCCCCATCTGGTCACCAGACGGTAAGAAAATAGCCTTTTACACCAACTACAACAGAGAGGACGACCCCAAAGTGTGGTCCATTGGTGTGATTAGCGTAGACGAATCAGGCCAAGGAGATTTCGACAATTTGGCTGACAAGATTGTGGCCACTAACGTGGTCCCAGATATCGAGAGGGGGCCAACTTGGATGCCTGATAGCAAGAGAATCATCTATGTAAGAAAGGATGAACACGCATTTGACCCCATCTACATAGCTGACATCGAGGCCAAGACTAACTTGGCCATTAACACTGGGACCAAGATGAACCACGATGTGGTGTGCTCATTACACGGCATCCTGGCATATCGGGCCCAGGTTGAGCAGTGGGACCGTATTTATGTTGCTGAGTTGAAAGAATAAATGATGGGTAAGAACCTAAAAAAGGGATTGTTTATCTGTTGCCTCATGGCGTTGGTGCTAGAGGCCTCATTGTCCGAGGCAGCCGACCCTCTAAGGCAGGGTATGCAGTCCTACAAAAGCCACCACTATGAAGACGCTGCCGCCACCCTTTTGGCCCACCTGAGAAGCGCCAATCCCGGCCAGCAGGGGAAGCTCTATCTTGGTCTCGGAATGACCTTTTTAGCCTGCGCTCAAGTTTATCAAGAGCTTCACCAGACGGCACTCTCAGTGCAGGTGGACTATCTCAGCAAGCTCCTGGCCTCCCACAAGGAAGACGGCAGCCACTATGCCAAGCTGTATCTGGGTCTATCCCTCCTAGATTCGGGGAACCCGGCTGAAGCAGCAGTTTTATTGCGGACATGCATACGAGACAAAAAAATCGAGCCCAGAGATAAATCACTGGCGAAAATCGCTCTGGCAAGGGCCTACTACCTACAGGGCAAAAACAAGAGTGCCGATGAACTCTGGAGCAGTGTGGATACAAGTGATCCGGAAGTGGTTTCAGAACTTGCGGCCACCTACAGCAGGCTCGGACTTGCAGAGAGAAAACCCTTGGCAATGGAAGATCAAATCAGGCAAATGATGCAGCAAAGCCAAAAGGGTGATTCAATTCGCCTGACAAACAACCTTATCACCGTATATGCCAGGGAAGGACAAATCGACAAAGGATTAAGCGTGCTCAAAGGCTCAGACCTGAGTGACTTTTTTTATGAAGAGACCATGGGGAAGAATAAGGTTGTCCGGTTTTACGATTCATCTTTGCTGGAAAATCTAGCGGTTCTCTATGGTAGAGCAAGTCTGAAATTTCTGGGAAAAGCAGCTACAGATGAAAAAGTAAAAGGATTAGCACAGTATTACCTGGCAGAGGCTGAGGCCCAGTTTGGCCATATAGACCAATCCATCAAGATCCTCGATGATGCTCTGGCATCGGGCCTCCTACCTTCACCCTACAGAGAAAAGGCGGAGCTTCTCCAAGGGGTTGCTCGCTCTTGGCAGAGTGGCGGTGGGCAGTCGCAGATGGTTTTGGAAAATTCGATCTGGCAGCAAAATGAGCCTCATGTTCTGGCAGATACCTTACTTGTATGCAACAGACTCAATCTCGAGTGCGCAGAGATCGCCAGAAAGGCAACCACTCTGGTTGAGGCCATCGATGGAAAGAAATTGGAAACGTTGCCTTATGCTCTCGGCAGGTATTATCTGCGGGCACACGAATATGACCAGGCTATAGCATGTATGGAAACGGTAAGGGACAAGAGTAACAAAAACAAAATCGAATATAATGATCCGCTTATGCTGATCAATTTGGCGGAGGCATACTATCGGTCCAAGAGATTCTCCGAGGCATTGGAGATCTATTTCGGCATGCGTAATCAGTTTCCGGCAGTACGGCAAATACAAATTTCCATGCAGGGCGTTTATGCCATGGAACAGAAAAGTGCCGGGGATGCCAAACTTTTTTAGCTCAGATTATGCTGGCTATCACCGTTATGGTCGGGCCGATGAGAAAGATATCAACAAGAGCAACATTTACTCGAGAACGAGACAAGGAAGCTTATCGCTTGAGGAGGCGATCATGAGAAGGTTAGTGACTACTTTTTTTATTGTTTCTTTGGCTGTGTTTGTCTTGCTCCTGCCCCCGGCAAAGGCGGCTCCCAAAAACGACGGCTTCCCTCAGGGAGGCTCTCTGAACTATGGTGAGTATGGCAGGCCGGCAACATTGGATCCTATAACCAGTAATGATATGATTTCATTGCGAATCAGCGAACTCATATTCAATGGCCTGGTGGGCATTGATGAAAAGCAGGAGATCGTCCCGGATTTGGCTGAGCGCTGGGATATTTCCCCTGACAACCTGACTTATACTTTCTACCTACGCCACGACGTGACCTGGCATCCAAAGGAAGGGGAAGAGCCGCGACCTTTCACCGCTGACGATGTCATTTTTACCTACAATATCATGAAGCACCCTCAGACCATCACCCCACTTAAGGTCCGCTATGAGTTTATCGACAGCGTCGTCAAGCTTGATGACTACACGGTGCAGTTTAATTTGAAACGACCAATCTTAAATGGACTTGCCAAATTCACTTTCAAGATAATTCCCCAACATGGACCCGAAAACAAGGAATTTCTCACCCGGGAAGATCCTTTTGTCCACCACCCCATCGGCACCGGTCCTTATATGCTCAAAAATGTCACCGCCGACGGAGAAGTCATACTGGTGGCAAATGAGAACTACTACCGTGGTCGCCCCCACCTTGACAAATTCGTGGCCCGACCTTTCGCCGACCAGAATATCATGAGCCAGGCCCTGATGTTCAATGCCATCGACATGATTGTCTTGGTGAACCCACGAGATATACCTCAAATACAAGGCGACAAACGTTTGGTCCTGCAGCCGTACAACGCCTTGTCTTATTCTTTTTTTGGCTATAACGTGCGCAATCCCCTCCTGGCCGATAAGCGGGTTAGGCAGGCAATAACCTATGCGGTGAACCGGCAGGAAATGCTCGACTCATTTTTCAATGGCCAGGGCACCATCATATCCGGTCCCTTTGCTCCAGGTAGCTGGGCCTATAACCTTGATGTCGAGCCTCTGCCTTTCGACCCGCAAAAGGCGGTAAGCCTGTTGGAGGAAGCAGGATTCAGCAAAGGTGACGACGGGATAATGCAGAAAGATGGGAAGAAACTGTCACTCATTCTGAAAGTTCCCATAGAGAAAGAGAGCGAAGGAGTAAAGAGAGTTGTCCTGGGATTCCAGAATTATCTCAACAAGATCGGGGTAGAGATAAAGGGAGAGTTCAAGGAATGGCAGGCCTGGAAAGAGGACGTTTTTCTCAAACACGACTTCGATGTGGTGTTTGCCTCCTGGGTGTTTGATGACTCCGCCGACATTACCTCTTTGTTTCATTCGTCCGAGATCGGCCCCTGGAGGAACAATTTCGGTGGCTATTCAAATCCAGAAATAGACAGTCTTATCGTGGAAAGTAAGCTGACACTCGACCATGAGAAACGGAGAACCATTTACCGCAAACTCCACGCTCTGTTAGCGGAAGAATGCCCATACACTTTCCTGTGGACGCTGACGAACTATGCCGCCTATCACCATAAACTTCGCCACGTGGCCATCCATCCCTATAAGTTCTTCTCTTTTTCCGACAGATGGTACATACCGGAGCAGGAACAACGCTAGTCCTTGCTGTGGCATGTCCTTAGTACAGGGCCCTCCCTGGAGGGCCCTGTTCAATCTAAACCATGAGACTATCCTTCGTCAGACCGGTCGCTCAGCAGCTTTTCAGGGAGCTTGCTCTCACGGCACTGCTCCTTCTGGGCGTGAGTTTCGTAGTCTTCCTCGTCCTTTATTTCTCCCCCGGAGATCCATTCAGCCTGCTGTTGGAAGGACAGATGGTCACGGCTGAGACTCAGCAACAGCTTCGTATGGCTCTGGGAGTGCCTGAGCACTGGTACTCCCAGTATCTTTTTTGGCTGGGAAACATGGTACAGGGAAATTTCGGTACCTCCATCCGCAGCGGGCTTCCGGTTCTGCCGGAGATTATCCGGGTGGGGATTAATACCCTCTATCTGACCGTAGGCTCTATGGTGGTGACACTTCTCATTGCGGTTCCCATTGCCCTGTCGCCGGCACAGAGGGGAGAAACCCCGCTCAATTGGCCCTTCACCATGTTCGCCTATCTGGTTTCAGCTCTGCCGGTTTTCTGGCTGGGGTATGTGTTTATCTACATATTTATCCACCAATTTAAGCTATTTCCCATCCTTTATGGTTATTCCAGCGAGCGAGAGTTGACCCCACTTTTTTTCCTCCTGCCCATCCTGGTACTGGGAGTCGGTAACGGCACCATCAGTGAGGTGGTTCGGCACCTCCGGGATGAAATGAGCAGGGTTTTGCAAGAAGACTACGTCCGCACCGCTCGTGCCAAGGGAGCCTCTGCCTGGCGCCATGCATTCAAAGAAGGATTTCTCATCCCCATAACTGAAATCGTTGCCGCCAAAATTCCTTTTATTCTCGGTGGTGCAGTGGTGGTGGAGCAGGTGTTCAACTGGCCCGGGATGGGGAGACTGGCTTGGCAGGCCGCCCTGGACAGGGACTATCCGGTCATCATGGGGATTGCCGTAGTTGCAGCACTCTTCGTTCGATTCGGCACCCTGACACAGAGAGTAGTTTACGTCATGGTCAATCCGAGGGCATCTCAAGAGAGGGAAAGGTGATGACGGGGATGAAGCAATATGCGCAGGCCTCACTTATGGTGACTGATCCGTCAAGCCGGTCCATGTGGAAACAAGCCGCTGCCATAGATCTCCTGTATGTAGGATACGGTCTGTTTATCGTAAGCCTGGTGGTGCTGTCCTACATCCTGGGCTCACTCAACTTTCTTCCTCATAACCCTCAGGAGATGGATCTGTCGCTGCTCATGGCTCCACCGGGAGTTGCGGGCCACCTTCTCGGTACGGACTTCATGGGGCGGGATATTCTTTCCAGGCTCATCGTCGGCATTCAGGCTTATTTTGTGCCCGGATTGCTCGCTATCGCCATCGCCATCACCCTAGGCACTGTTTTCGGGGTGCTGGCCGGCTATCGCGGTGGTGGTGTCGAGACGGCCGTCCTCTACCTTGGCAATCTCGTTGACTCCTTTCCCCGACTTGTTCTGATCCTCCTGGTGATTGCCGCCTTCAAACCTGACATCTACTACATTATGATCATCGTCGGTTTGACCAATGTCCCCAATGTGCTCTCTCAGGTGAAAGGCAAAATCAATTTTCTCAAGCAGAAGAATTTCATCGAGGCAGCTGTCGCCCTGGGTCTCAAGAATAGGGTAATTATTTTCAAGCACATTCTCTGGTACAATTGCCGCTCTCTTTTCATCATTCAGGCGACCCTGGGGATGGCTGAGGTCATCCTCATCGAAACCAGCCTCAGTTATCTCGGCTTCGGCGTGCAGGAGCCGATACCCTCCTGGGGAAACATGGTGCAATCCGGGGCCAATTATCTTCTCCAGGGCAAATTTTGGCTCTCGACCACACCGGCCCTCGCCATCCTGTTCACCATTTTGGGCTTCCATCTCCTGGGAGACGGGCTCAACAACATACTCGAGGGGCGCAGGAGCACATGAGCGAGACGATCATATTGAGGATAGAAAACCTGCATACCTTCTTCTATGCCCGGAGCAAACAGGCCTTTGTGCGGGCGGTTGAAGGCGTGGATCTCGAGATAATGCAAGGAGAAACCCTTGGTGTGCTAGGTGAAAGCGGCAGCGGTAAAACGATCACCGCTCTATCGGTTATGGGGCTTGTGAGCACAGAACCGGGGGTTATTTCCGGGAAGATAGAATTCAGCTCTAAGGGACTTCAACAAAACCTACTCCAGGACTTGGATCAGTATGTTCAGCATCAAAGAAAAAATGGCCGAATAATGGCGGTACAAAAGGACTGCGGTGGCTGGCAAAGAAAAACAGAACGACTCATGGGAGACATCCGCGGCAAAGAGATTGCCATGATCTTTCAGAATCCCCAGTCATCGCTCAATCCATTTGTCACTGTGGGAAAACAGATAACCGAAGCGGTCCAGCTCAATACTGAAATCAAGAACAGTCGTGAAGCCCAACAAAGGGCTTTGCACTGGCTCGAGAGGGTCAAGATAGATTCCCCCCGGTTGCGATACCATAACCACCCCTATGGACTGTCGGGCGGTATGTGCCAGCGGGTGATGATCGCCATGGCCTTGGCGGCGGAGCCTTCGCTATTGATCGCCGATGAGCCAACAACGGGGCTTGACGCCACCATACAAGCCAAGGTGGTGGAACTGCTCATGGAACTCAAGGCAGTATTGAACACCACCACCATGCTCATAAGCCACGATATGGAGGTGATCGGCAGGCTCTCGGACCGAGTGGCGGTGATGTATGGCGGTAGGGTGATGGAATCGGGCTCAGTCCAGGAGATCCTCCGCAGCAAAGACGGCTCCAACCACCCCTACACCACAGCACTCCTCGGTTGCATCCCTGAGGAGAAACATATCAAAGACAAAATCACTTTGCAGGCCATTGAGGGTGACGTAATCGACACCATGAATATCCCCGGGGGGTGCAGGTTCTATCCCCGCTGCAATCAGAAGAACGATAGGATTAATCAAAGCTGCAAAGAACATGAGCCAGCCTTGAAGGAAATCTCTCCCGGCCATTGGGTAAGATGCTGGCTCTATTACGACGAATGAAGATGAAAAAAACAATTCTCGAAGTAGTAAATCTGAAAAAATACTACCATCAGGGAAGAGGTCCCTTTTCCTTGGGACGAGGCAGGCAAAGGACCATTCCTGCGGTGGACGATGTGAGCTTCTACCTCAAGGAAAATGAAACCCTTGGACTGGTGGGTGAGTCAGGATCTGGCAAGACCACGGTGGGTAAGACAATTCTCCGGCTTATCCCAGCCACTTCAGGCGAAATCTTCTTTGACGGTAAAGAGATCCTTTCGCTCTCCGCCGGCGAATTCCATCCTCTGAGGAAAGATATGCAGATGGTGTTTCAGGATCTAGATGCCGGGCTCAACCCCAAGATGAGAGTCCAGGCAATTTTGAAAGAGGCAGTCCGAGTCCATCACCAGATGAGTAGTCCCGAGGTCGACGACAGGATCAGAACACTGTTGGAGCAGGTAAACCTCAAGGAGAGCAAACTGGGCAACTTTCCCCATGAGCTTTCCGGAGGGGAGAAAAGGCGGGTGGGGATTGCCCGCGCCCTGGCAGTTGGGGCTCGATTTCTGGTTGCCGACGAGCCTACCAGCGGTTTGGACGTGTCTATTCAGGCGCAAGTGGTTAATTTACTGAAGGATCTGCAGGACAGGCTTGGCTTGTCGTACCTTTTCATTTCCCACGATCTGCGCATGGTTGAGCTTGTGAGCCACAAGGTGGCGGTCATGTATTTAGGCAGGATCGTTGAATTGGGATTGGCCGGCCACATAGCCCATGCCCCTCGTCATCCCTACACCCGCAGCCTCTGGTCTTCCCTGGTTACCAAAGAGAGCCGCGAAGTTTCGGCTCCAACCTCACCAGGATCGTCTGGTGACTGGGGGGTGTTTGATTTCGAGCGCTCTTTCAGCGGCTGTCGTTTTGCTCCACGCTGTCCGGTGTATCAGGAGCAGGCTAGACCCGATATATGCACCGACCCAGTCAGCGAACCGCAGCTCTATGATGTCGGCCGAGCCCACAAAGTGGCATGTCATTTCCCCCTCTCTTAACTCTTCAAAGCTGCCAGCCTTTTTCCCTCGCATCAAAATCACAGTCACTTGTCAATGGAGAGAAAGGTTTCCACCTCTAGTTTGTTTCCGTCGGTGCTGATGGTAATAGCACCGTCTACATCGGTCCTATACGTCTGAATGCCTAGAGCGTCATAGCGCCGACGAATGCTATATGCAGGCAAATGAAAGCGGTTGTCATATCCAACAGAAAAAATTGCTATCTTTGGTTTGAGTCGCTGCAAGAAAGGTAGTGAACTCGAGGAGCGACTGCCGTGGTGGGGTACCAGGAGAACGTCCACAGGCTGGAGATGCGCTCGTCTCACCAATTGATCTTCAGTTTCTTCCTCGATATCCCCGGGGAAAAGAAGGGAAACATCTTTGTATCTGAGACGAACTACCAGAGAGAGGTTGTTGAGTTCCTTATTTGTGAGATTTGTTGCACTGCCTAAGAAATCAGTTGGTGGATGCAGCACCTGGACTTCCACTCCGTTTATGTTCTGGTTAGATGAGAGTTCTTTTGGGCTCAAGAAGAGCACTTTTTTCTCAGCCAGCGTTTTGAGCAGACTGCGGAAATCAGGATCCCACCTGGACACAGTGCTATACCAAAATTGCTCAACGGGAAAATGGGCGGCAATGAAACGCAAGCCCTGATAGTGATCGGGATGGGGATGGCTGAGCACCATGGCGTCCAAGCGAGTTATCCGACGGTGCCAAAGGTAGGGCGCCAGGACATATCTCCCCAGATCAAAGGAATTATCGTGAAAGCCACCGCCATCAATCAGCATGGCGCTCTGCCCAGGGAACTCGACCACGGCTGAGTTGCCTTGACTCACGTCCAAGAAAGTGACCCGGAGCAAAGATCTAGCCGCGAGGAAATGGTTGGGAACCATCCAGGAACCGAGAAGGACCAGGGAACAGAGGGCCATTAAGCCAAAGCACCACCGACGCTTCGTAATTGCCAATGGGAGCAATAATATGAGGTAAGCAACAGCCACTTGCCAGACTCTAGGACTTCCAGGCCAGAAAGTGGCCCAAGCGAAATTACCCAGCCTGCCCGAAAGAGCGACAACCAGGTTGAGACCCAAACTACCCGCAGTCAATAGGAAACCAGCCAGCGAAACGGACAAAGGGAGTAACAAGACAGCCAATAAGCCAGCGGGCAAAACAAGAAAACCGACAACCGGAACGGCTATTAGATTTGCCGGAATACCGAGGGGAGTGAATCGGTGAAAATGATAGAGGGCCACAGGAGTGGTATAGAGAAATATTATCAAGGAGCCGCAGATAAACTGATAGAGGCGGCGGCCCAGACGAGAAAACCTTTGTTTTTTGTCATCCTGGGGCAGAAGCAGGCGAGGTACGGGCAGAAGTGGGAATATACAAATTAGGGCAGCTACACCAATAAAGGAGAGCTGAAAAGATGCAGTAAAGAGCGCTTCTGGATACATACTCAAGATAAGGAAGGCCGCAAGCAAGAGGGAGTTAACAAGATCCTTTTCCCGCTGGACCACCAAGGACAGGGTAAAAACGGCGAGCATAAGGGTGGCGCGCAAAGCGGGTAATGCCATGCCGGTGAGCATACCGTAACCGAGGGCGGCAGGAAATGCGGCGAGAGCAGCCACAGGCCGAGACCCCCACCTGCCGGTTACAGAGGGAATGCGCACCAAGATAAAGTGACATGTCAAGAAAGCGAAGCCCGCCACCAGTCCAAGATGGAGGCCGGAAATGGCAAGCAAGTGTCCAATCCCTGCATTGTACAGGAGTTCTCGGAGGTCAACACTCAGAGAATAGCGTTCTCCCAACAAGAGAGATCGATAGAGACCAGAAAGATCGGAGGGAAGCCAAGCATCAATGAAAGCCCGTATTTTAGTGCGGCAGGCATGGAGGAAGAAATTCCAGTTTTGCTCAGGTTTTCCCAGGGGTACCAGATCCAAATCGCTGCGCACATAGCCCCTAAGCCAGATTTTTTGATTGGCAAGATGCTGTCTGTAATCGAATGATCCTGGGTTGTTGAAGTTCCGTACGGGTCTGATCCGAACTCGGCCAGCTAACCGTTGTCCCACTGGCCAATGTTTTTGACAATCTCGAATGGTGAGGAATAGGTTGCCTGAAACAGTCTGCCAGGTTTCACTTTCTTTGTAGGATGCCAAATTCAAGATAAGCCTGCTGCTGCTTGGGCCTTGTTCAAGGGAATCAATAACTGTGCCCGTGAGGACTACATGCTTTCTGTGCAAGAGCTTTTGAATGGTATGGGGAAGCCGATCGGGATCAGGAATCCTGCTAGAAGCGACTATGCCGATGAGGATGAAAATAATCACGGGCAGGAGCCATGATTTCCCGCCTTGCACCACAAAGAAGAAAAAGAGGGCACAGAGGAAAACTGTCAAGATAAAAAGGAAGGTGACCAGCTCCGGCGAGAGGTAGCGACCTATAACAATGCCACTACCGAAGCTGAATAAAAGGTGAAAAAGAGGACGGTGTGGAAGCCCCACGGTGTGTGCGCCTTTTTCGTGAAATGTATTTGTGCCCTACTATAAATCAACGTAACAAGCAGCGTGCAGCCCTGTCAACTAGGCACGAGGAACTGAGCACTGGGCACCAATTCTCAAGGTGCCAGGTGTCAGGTTTCAGGTGTCAGGGAGGAAAAACAAAAAAGCTAAAACCTGAACACTGAAACCTCAGTCCTTGCCCTATGCCCCATGCTCTATGCCCCAAGCCTTATTCCTTGACTCGCTCTATCCTTGCCCCTACTCCTCTCAGTTTTTCTTCCAGACCCTCGTAGCCTCTATCCAAGTGGTATACTCGGGATACCTCGGTAGTGCCTTCGGCAGCCAAGCCGGCCAGGACCAGAGATGCGCTTGCCCGCAAATCCGTGGCCATCACTGGAGCACCTTGCAGTGTTGGCCGCCCCCGCACAACGGCGGTGTTACCTTCGATGCTGATGTCGGCGCCCATGCGTTTCAGCTCGCTTACGTGCATGAAACGGTTTTCAAATATTTTTTCGGTGATTATGCTTTGACCTTCGGCCAGACACATCATGGCCATAATCTGGGCTTGCATGTCGGTAGGGAAGCCGGGGTATGGGTTTGTTTTGATGTCTATGCTTCGAATCACTTCTCCCCCAACGGACTTGATCGAACCCTCACTGATTTCGAATTTCATCCCCGCTTGTTCCAACTTGTGAATGACCGCCTCCAGATGGTCGGAAATACAGGGTGTAATGGTGATTTCTCCACGGGTAATACCTGCTGCAGTCAAATAGGTTGCAGCCTCGATCCGATCAGGCATGACGAAGTGATCCATGGGCTGCAATTTGGACACCCCTTCAATGGTAATTATTGAACTGCCAACACCTGAAATACAAGCGCCCATGTTATTTAAACAGTGGGCCAAGTCGACCACTTCTGGTTCCCGGGCAGCGTTCTCTATGACCGTCTGACCCTCAGCTAGGACCGCGGCCATCATCAGGTTGGCAGTGCCAGTGACAGTGGGGATGTCAAAGTAGATGTGATTTCCTGTCAACCTTTTGGCGGAAGCTTCCACGTAGCCGTGCTTTAGGTCAATACGTACCCCTAACCGTTCCAGGCCGCTCAGGTGAAGGTTGATGGGCCGGGCTCCGATGGCGCAGCCTCCCGGCAGAGACACCCTGGCTCTCTTGAAGCGTGCCACCAGAGGGCCGAGTACCAGTACCGAGGCCCGCATTGTTTTTACCAGATCGTAAGGGGCTTCATGGCCGTCCACGGTGTCGGTGTGAACACAGAGGGGATCACCCTCTTCAAAGGTGGCACCAAGGTGGTAGAGGAGCGTTTTGGCAGTACGAATGTCTCTCAAAGGTGGAACATTGTGTAGCCGATGAACACCACCGGTAAGCAGGGTAGCGGCTAGAATGGGAAGAGCGGCATTTTTTGCTCCGCTGATCTGCACCGTGCCATTAAGAGGACGACCACCTTCGATGATTATTTTATCCATCTCTTGTACTGCCTCCAAAATCGGGGTTCCACATAAACATAGTCGTTCACTTCGTGATGTGAGATCTGGGATGCGGGATTGAACAGACATTCTTTCTTTATCTCACATCGCATATCACACATCACACATCAAGCACAAGCATGCATTGCGAGCTTCACCGGTGGAGTTTCAGATTTACTTCTTGACTGCCAGGAGGATTCGATCTAAGCCACTGTAATCTTTAATTATCCGATAGCTTTCATAAAGCTGACTATCTCTTGCGAGTTGAAGGACACTTTCAGCCTGATCAGCTCCCATTTCCATGATGAGACCACCTTTATGAGACAGAACGGCAGGGGCCTCCTTGATGATGCGCCTTATAACTGCTAAACCGTCAGGGCCTCCGTCCAGAGCGTTGCGGGGTTCATAATCACGAATCTCCGGCGAAAGGTTAGAAAATTCAGCGTGGCTTACATAGGGGGGATTGGTTGCCACCACGGCAAATTTTGCTGAAGAACTGGAAAAGGCACTGAACATGTCAGCGCAGACAAAATGGATTTTGCTATCTATCTGATTCAAGCGGGCATTCTCCCGGGCCAGCTTAACGGCAGCCATTGACCAGTCGGTTGCCACTATCTTGATTACACCCAATTCTCGGGCCAAAGCAACAGCAATTGCTCCCGAGCCAGTCCCCAAGTCCAAAATTCTAACCTCAGGGTCGGGAGAACCGAGAAACTCCAGCACGGTCTCCAATAACACTTCAGTTTCCGGTCTAGGAATGAGAACATCAGGACTCACTCTAAAAGGAAGTGACCAGAATTCCTGCATTCCCGTGATATATTGGTTGGGTTCGCCCTCCAGACGACGCTTGACAAGGCTCCGAAATTCGGCAAGCTCCTCCTTTACCATTGGCCGGTCGTAATTCAGATAGAGAAAGAGGCGGTCTTTAGAAAGCAAATGAGCCAGAAGGACCTCAGCAGAAGGGCGAGGTTCTGCCACCTTGTTTTTTTTGAAATAATCGGTGGTCCAATTCAGGAGTTTTAGGATGGTCCAGGGTTCTTCAGGCATGATTTGACTGCATGATTGACTCGGCTTTGAAGTGGGTAGTGAGTGAATCGATGATGGAGTTAATATCCCCTTGGAGAATTTCCTCTAGTTTATAAAGAGTAAGGTTGATTCGGTGATCAGTAACTCGATTTTGAGGAAAATTGTACGTGCGTATGCGTTCACTGCGGTCGCCACTACCCACTTGGCTCTTCCGGTCTTCAGCGGTTTTCTCTCTTTGCTCTTGCTGCATTGCGTCCAGAAGCCTGGCGCGAAGCACCTTTAGTGCCTTGGCTTTGTTCTTGTGCTGAGATTTTTCGTCTTGGCAGGTAACTACAAGCCCAGTTGGCAAATGAGTTATGCGAACAGCCGAGTCAGTGGTATTGACACTCTGACCGCCCGGGCCGGAAGAGCGAAAGACATCTATGCGAAGGTCGCTGGGCTCAATATCAACTTCCACCTCTTCAGCTTCAGGCAGCACAGCTACCGTTACGGCGGAAGTATGAATCCGGCCCTGCGCCTCGGTGGTGGGAACTCGCTGTACTCTGTGCACCCCGCTCTCGTATTTTAGACGGCTGTAGGCACGGTGGCCTGAAATAGAGAAAATGATTTCCTTGAATCCGCCGATGCCCGTGTCGTGGCTACTCAACACATCCGTCTTCCAATTCATCAGTTCGGCATGCCGAGTGTACATCCTGAAAAGATCGGCAGCAAAAAGGGCTGCCTCCTCACCGCCGGTCCCGGCCCGAATCTCGAGAATCACGTTTTTTTCGTCATTGGGATCTTTGGGGGTGAGAAGTTCTTTGAGTTCCTCTTCTAATTCATCAAGGCGCCTCTGCAACTCATTGCTGTCTTCTCTCGCCAACTGTCTTATTTCGGGGTCAGAGTCATCAAGAAGTTCGCGGTTGTCCTCCAGTCGATGACTCAGCTTCTTGTGCTGTCTCCACGCCTGCACGCACGGTGTGAGATCGGCATGTTCTTTGGCAAGTCTTTGGTATTCTCGATGATTGGCAATGATTGCCGGATCACTGAGAGCGTTCTCTAGTTCAAGGTAGCGGGCCTCTATGCTCTCCAACTTATCGAACATCTTGATTCACCAGGCCGAGGAAATTATTCCGCAGCCTCCTCTTGCTTTTCCTCTTCCTGGTCCTTTTGTTTATTCTGATCCAAGTAATCTCCGTATTTTCTCCGAAAGCGTTCAATACGACCCGCCGAATCTACTAACTTCTGTTTTCCGGTGTAGAAGGGGTGACACTGGGAGCAGATCTCCACGCTAATACCTTCTTTGGTAGAGCCAGCCTGAAACTCGTGGCCACAGTGACAGCGAATTGTTGTCACTTTATATTCAGGGTGGATATCCTTTTTCATAACTTTCCTTTCCTCTTCATCCCAATTTGATTTTCGCTGCCATGGCACTAATGTAGGCAGACTGACACCTTCAAAAAAGTGATCAAGTCATAAACCTTTCTATAATAGTATCATAGGAGTTATTTGGCAAGAATTCTTTTTCACCCTGATAACCACATTAGGCGGTGGATTTGGGTGGATGGAAGGATAGCCATCTCCATCATTGATTCATGGAGTCCAAAAATTCTGCGTTAGTCTTAGTTCCGGACAGCTTGTCCAATAAGAATTCCATAGCGTCGACCGTGTTTAAGGGAGAGAGAAGCTTGCGGAGGATCCACACGCGGTTCAAATCTTCCTGGGGTAGCAAGAGTTCCTCTTTTCGAGTGCCTGAGCGGTTGATATCAATGGATGGGAATATCCGGCGATCAGCCAGTTTCCGATCCAGGTGAATTTCCATATTCCCTGTACCTTTGAACTCTTCAAAGATAACTTCATCCATGCGGCTACCAGTGTCTATAAGTGCGGTAGCGATAATGGTGAGACTTCCTCCTCCCTCTATGTTTCGGGCTGCACCGAAAAACCGTTTAGGTCTATGCAGGGCATTGGAATCAACTCCGCCTGAAAGAATCTTGCCACTGGGGGGCACAACTGTATTATAGGCTCGCGCTAACCGGGTGATGCTATCCAAGAGTATGACTACGTCTCGTTTGTGTTCTACTAACCGTTTGGCCTTTTCGATCACCATTTCAGCGACCTGAACATGTCGCTGGGCCGGTTCGTCAAAAGTGGAACTCACCACTTCCGCCTGCACCGACCGCTCCATATCGGTAACCTCTTCCGGGCGTTCATCGATGAGCAGGACAATCATGTAAATGTTCTTGTGATTAGCCGTAATGCTATTCGCAATAGCCTGAAGCAGCATGGTCTTTCCGGTTCGAGGCGAAGCCACGATGAGCCCTCTTTGGCCTTTTCCGAGTGGAGTAAGCATATCCATGACTCGAGTGGAATAGTTGTCAGGGTCTGATTCAAGGATCACTCTCTCATCGGGGTAGAGGGGAACAAGATTGTCAAATAGAATCTTGTCCTTGGTGTCTTCAGGATCCTCATAATTGACCGCTTCAACTTTAAGGAGTGCAAAATAGCGCTCACCTTCCTTTGGCGGACGGATCTGTCCTGAGACTGTATCCCCCGTTCGCAGGCCAAACCTTCTTATCTGAGACGGGGAGACATAAATATCATCTGGACCAGGAAGGTAATTGTAGCTTTGCGCTCTCAGAAAGCCGAATCCGTCTGGCAGGGTTTCCAAGACACCCTCACCGTAAATCAGACCGTCCTGCTCGGCTTGTGCCTGGAGTAGGGCGAAAATCAACTCCTGTTTGCGCATACTGCTAAAACCCTCAATACCATACTCCTTGGCCATCTGTATCAAACCCTTAATATTCTGTTCTTTTAGTTGTACAAGATCCATATCTTGTTGCCCATCTACTTAGAAGGGCGTTCCTCCTTTCCCTAGGCGATTAGAAAGTTATTTTGTTGTCTATTTTCCCGTTCGTTTATTCCACTTATTAGTAGGTCAAAGTGAACAATCCCTGATTTGACCAAGACGAACGTTGAACTCAGCAGGGATCTGTTCGGTAAGGTTTTGAATGAAAGGCTCGAAAGAGTGGGAGACAATTTATATCGGCGCCGAAATATCAAATAATGTATTCTTCCCCATTTTTGCTTTCATTAAAATCCAATGTCACATTGCCAGCAGTAGAAAATTGTAACGAATGTCATTCGGAAGTTTATTTCCGCTGGGCAATTAGTTACTTGGAATCAGAGACCTCTTTGGGAGTTCTGCTGGCGGCTCAAAGGCCAGAATTCGAACTAGTTAGTTTAGGAAATCTCCTCAGGCAGGAAATTTTGCAACTTGCTGGCTTTTAAATGTACAAATAATCTAAAACACAGCCCAAACAGTGTCAAGTCTTTTTTACCCTATTTTGATCTTCATTACCTTATTTAAAGAGGAAAAAGCAAGAAGTTGATATATCAGTTGTTGTCGTCAGCCTCGTCGCCAATGATGTTCGACAGTTTTGCTCTGCAAGCCACTATGAGTTTCTCTACTTCTCTTTGAGTCTTGGGGGGCAATACATCCACGTAGTTCGTTAGAACACCCTCGAAGCGACCCAATGCCGCGCTATAGTGTTTCGATTTATAGTAAAACCGTCCCACATATAAATCGTGCTCAGCTAGGAGCTTACGGCAATCATTAATCTTTTTGGTTGCCTCATTGGCGTAAGCTGAATCGGCATGCTCTCTTAGGAGCCTTTCAAAGGAGAGAATGGCCAAGCGAGTCGGCGTCTGGTCGCGATCCAGACTTAGCCTTTGTTCAAAATAGCAAAGACCAATCTGATACTTTACGTAAGGGATAGCCTCGTTTTTCGGATGAAGCTGAACGAAGTCTTCATAGGCAGTTATGGCTTCTGGGAACTCTTTACGGTAAAAATGGGCATCAGCAACCTTGAGTTCGGCGAGGATGGCGTACCGGCTGTAGGGATAACGCTCTTTCAGAGTATTGAAGGCCTTGAGGGCATCTTTATAATCTTCATCCTCGAAGGACTCCATTCCCTTTTCAGCCAGTTCCTCGGCGCTCTCAACCTGCTTGCTCCCGGTGAACCAGGCACAGCCAGCAACTTCCACCAGCAGCCAGAGAAAAATGAGTACACTGGCAAGCTTCCGGTGCCCCCTTACCATTTGTTCATAGTGTCTAATGCAACCCACGGCTTTATTTCAAGGGAAAATGACTTATCCACCCAAACTTCACTTTGGGGCTTGGCCTCATTGCGATCAATTGAATTAAGCTTTTTTACTAGGACAAGTTTCAACCTGACTGAGAGCGCGCATGATAGAATAATCTGCAGTGGACTAAATGACTTTCTTGATGGCGGCATCGATCTGAGACTTGGAGACCGCACCTGTTATCTGCTCAGAAACTTTACCTTCTTTAAAGATGATCAAGGTGGGAATGGCCCTAATGCCATATTGAGATGGAGTCTTCGGGCTTTCATCCACGTTACATTTGCCGACTTTAAGGCTTCCTTCATACTCATTTGCTAGTTCGGCAACTACGGGAGCAATGGCTCTGCATGGCCCGCACCATGGGGCCCAGAAATCCACTAAAACTGGAGTGTCTGACTGCAGTACCTCTGTTTCAAAGGTGTCATCGCTAACTTCAATAATATTTTTCTCCGCCATCATCGGACTCCTTCCTAATTGAAATAGGAACTGGCCTGCTCAAAGCCGATTACCTTGTGATGGTAGCCTTTGTTTATTCTAAAAAGCCCGAGCTAGATGAGACCAGCCAGCATATTCTTTATCACCCAAAGGGAATATACATTTTCCGTTAACTTTGTCGTTCGAGATGAGGCTCAAAAAAAGCAGTCATAATCCACGTTTTAAAGCTCCAGGGCAGCTGAAGTCTCGAATTTAAACATAGAGATAATTGTTTGTCAACGGGAACTTGGGCACAGGGCATAGGGCATGGGGCATAGGGCATAGAGCATGGAGCAAGGAACATAGGGAAATCCAGCTGACAGCAGACAGTGGGCAACCGGCAGAGATCAGGGGTCGGAGATCAGAGTTCAGATGTCAGATGACAGGGTCAATAGGCAGTGAGCACTAGGCATCAGGTTCCAAGGCGTCAGGTTTTCCGCCGCAGGCGGATCAGGGAGAAGAAACAAAGAGGCTGAAACCTCAGTGCTAGTACTCTGTAGCTTTGACAACTGATTTTCTTACACAATAACTTGACAAGGCAGAGTGTTCCGGCCAAACTTGATCGCACACTTTATTGATAGGCAGTCAGCATATGGCAAGGGAAAGTAAAACAAAAAATCAGCACATTTGCCAGCAGTGTGGGTTTCAGAACCCTAAATGGTTAGGAAGATGTCCTGGGTGTGGGCAGTGGAACACCTTGGTGGAAGAGACCACTTGGACTCCAAGGGGTAAGGAACTGCCGTCACCAGCCAGACCGCA
Organism: Deltaproteobacteria bacterium; assembly: GCA_022340905.1. Classification (GTDB taxonomy): domain Bacteria; phylum Desulfobacterota; class Syntrophobacteria; order BM002; family BM002; genus BM002. Next base: position 27,594 of record JAJDNB010000181.1, read on the forward strand.
ACCTATCGATAGGGTGGAATTAGAGGAAAGCCGAAGAATCTCCTCTAGGATTGTCGAACTGGACCGCGTTCTCGGAGGTGGAGTGGTGCCTGGTTCTGCTGTTCTTATAGGCGGCGACCCTGGCATAGGTAAGTCTACCATCTTACTTCAAACCCTCTACGGGCTTACTACCTCCGAGCGCCCTATTCTCTATATATCTGGAGAAGAGTCCCCTGTGCAGATAAAAATGCGGTCACAGCGGTTAGGTTTGACTTCGTCAGATCTGTATGTGGTGGCCGAATCAGCTCTGGAAAATATCTTACGTCTCAGTGATGAGCTCAGCCCGGCGGCCTTAGCAGTTGATTCCATCCAAACAGTGTACACCTCTGAACTCGAGTCAGCCCCGGGCAGTGTCAGTCAGGTGAGGCACTGTGCTGACCGTCTCATACAGGAAGGAAAAAGAAAAGGGCGGCCGACCTTTCTCGTTGGACATGTTACCAAAGAGGGTGCTATTGCAGGGCCTAAAGTTCTGGAACACATGGTGGATACAGTGCTCTACTTTGAGGGGGATCGCGGCCATGCCTTCCGTATTCTCCGAGCCACAAAAAACAGATATGGTTCCACCAACGAAATCGGGGTCTTTGAGATGAAGGATAACGGCCTTCAGGAAGTAGCCAATCCTTCAGAACTTCTCCTAGCCGAACGGCCTCTTGACACACCAGGATCTACAGTAACGGCGGCAATTGAGGGTACTAGAACCATTCTAGTCGAAGTGCAGGCGCTGACGAGCCCATCCAGCCTGGCAGTACCGAGAAGGGCCTCGATGGGTATAGATCACAATCGCTTGGCTTTGCTGGTGGCGGTCTTGGAAAAGAAAGTTGGGCTCTCCATGCTCCATCAGGACATATTTGTCAATGCGGTGGGGGGTGTCCGGATTGATGAACCCGCTGTGGATTTGGCCATAGCCACTGCGGTAGCTTCTAGCTTCTTGGATAAACCTGTGGATCCTTATACGATTCTTTTGGGGGAGGTTGGCCTGACAGGCGAGGTAAGGGCGGTTAGCCGGACCGACATTCGGGTTAAGGAGGCGGCAAAACTCGGGTTCCGTCGCTGTTTACTGCCTCAGAGCAACGCACAACGACTGGCGACAATTACCTCCATAGAGATCCTGGGAGTGCGATCACTTCAAGATGTCCTCAATGTGCTCTTCAAATAAATCGAAGTGTGCTTTTATCAGGTTCCGGTAAACCTGGTCCTTCCCCGCAAAACAAGCTGAGTAGAAATTACAAATCACAAACTTCAAATATCAAACAAATAACAATTACCAAAATTCCAAACTTGTTTCGGTCATTTGGTATTGGAATTTCAGATTTGTTTGTAGTTTGATACTTGGCCATACTTCCCCGCAAAGTAAGATCTTCGACAGGTCTGGATTCTCTACTTCCAACTACATTTGGCTCTAAGGCAAAAAGTTGGCCATATAGCAAAGAAGCTGTTGGTTATTTGGCTAAATCTATTTTAGACCAAAAGCCCTTGAAAGATATAACATGTTGATAAAATTTAATTTATCTGTTCCAACCATTGGTACCCTTCCCTGGTATTGCTTTTGCAATCAGGTAAATCGCCTTTTTGGTCTGAAATTAAGGGGCACGTGAGCTATGTATTTATTCGATGCAGAACGGAGTAAGCGAACAGGACTTCGAATTCCAGTGGATTTCGACGTTAGGTGCGAGTTGGTGGGCTATCCAACCGTCATGGCAAAAGCCGTCAATATGAGCACCGGTGGCATCTTTATTACCACAACAGAGCCCATTGGCGTGCAGGTAAGAATGAACTTGGAATTCTTGATGCCCGACACTCTGAACTCGATTCAGGTTCAAGGCGAATCAGTTTGGAGCCGTCCCCTAGAAGCTCAACAAGACCTTTGGCAGGGAACGGGCATCAAGTTTGTCGGTCTCCCTGAGCCCTATCTTAACCTTATCAGAGATTACTCTTTGAGCAGACTCTACGATGACGAATTCGTGCGCAGGGAGGGAATAATTCACATACTGAGCGACATTCGCAACCTTCCTCCCCTGGACCGCTTAAAGGCTTATCACATTCTGATCAGAAAAGAGGGTAAGCTTAACGTATTGCACTAGTCCGAGAGTTCACCCACCCAGTTACTACGCACCAAGTCCGCCTAGCGCATAGCGTGATATTGCAGTAGTCAGTAGCCAGTAGTTTAAGGGAAGGAAATCTTAGTCGCACTTCTCTTGAATGCTGGATTTTGACTACCGTTTCCTTGCTTTTAAATCCGCAATCTAATGGCCATCTACCTCGCACAACAAATGACAGCGCAGCGTAGTGACCTAATGACGGCGAAGCCTAGTGACCAAAATCTCCATGCCCTATGCCCCATGCAAATCTCTCCTGACACCTGAAACCACAGTCCTAGCTCCATGCTGTGCTCCATGCTCTCTGTCATCTGACTCTCATTCCCAGATCGAACCATCTTCCAGGAGGCTTTTGAGCACCGAGAGCACTTCGGCACCGCTCTGGAAACGGTCTTTCGGATCTTTGGTCAGAAGCCTCGAAATCACGGCTTCCAGCTTCGGATGGATTTGTGGGTTTATCTCGTGCAAAGGGGGCGGATCTTCGGTGGTGATCTTTTTGAGAATGGCAGTGATGTTGGCCCCTGTAAAAGGGCGTTGCCCGCATAGAAGTTCATAAAACATGACACCTACTGAAAACAGATCGGAGCGTCCGTCCACCTTCTCCAGATCGATTTGCTCCGGCGACATATAGCTTGGAGTACCAATCAGGGCTGCCGTTTGGGTGGCATCAGAAGTGACCATCTTGGTAATGCCAAAGTCCATTATTTTGGGGCGACCGTCTTTGGGCAGCATTATGTTACTGGGTTTGATGTCTCGGTGGACGACGCCTGCCTTGTGGGCATAATCAAGGGCATGGCAAATATGCCCGATTATGGTCGTTGCCTGCCTGGGCTTGAGCAGGGTCTGTTCTGTGCAGAAGTGAGTGAGTTCCTGCCCCTCAATAAATTCCATGGCTATGTAGAGGTGGCCTCCTTTTTCAACCACATCGTATATGGTAACAATGCCAGGATGAGACAGTTGGCCGGCGATCTGAGCCTCTCTCAACGACCTTTCTTTCAAATCCGCGAGCTGCTTGGCTCCGAGAGTCTGGTCCAGTCTAATTGTCTTGATGGCTACGGACCTGCCGATTTTGGGATCCACGGCTTTGTAGACCACTCCCATGGCGCCATGAGCCAATTCTGATTCGATGTGATATCGGCCGACAGTTTCCCCTTCAGTGGGGACTTCGGAAGTGTCTGCAGCAATAGTCTCCACCGGCTGAAGAAGGGTTTCCTTCACTGTTTCAGGTGCAGCCGAAGGCGAGGCCACTCTCACCACCTGGAGCACGAGGCTGAGAGAAAGAATGAGAAGAGCCGGGAAGAGGGGTTTGAACCAGAGATTGTGAGCGCTAAGACCCCAATAAGATCCTGCCACCAATAATCCCAGGAGAAGAAAGCAGCTCAACCAGAGCAGCCAGGAGCGGCGACTACCTGCGGCTGCAAACAGGGCTATGGCACAAAGGAGCATGAACGCCACCTCTCCGATACCAGTTAGATCCGACCGGACAATAAAGCGATCACCCAAAATATTGGCCACCACTGTGGCATGCTTTTCCACCCCGGGGTATCCTGGGCCGAAGGGTGTGGGCCACAGATCATGCAGTCCCGCTGCAACCACTCCCACCAGAACGATTTTGTCTCTCAGTAAATCAGGCTCAATCTTTCCTTCCATAAGATCGCTGTAAGAGAAATAAGGGTAACTCTCTCTGCCGCCACTGTAATTGAGACCAACGAAACCACGATCGTCAATGGGAACCACATGGTTGCCGAGTACTATGCTTTCACCGCTGTTAACTTTTACCTCTGCCCAGCTGAGACCCAGATATAAGCGGGCCAGCTGTATGCCAAGGGAGGGAAAGTATTGGTCTCGGAAAGCGATAATGACTGGGTCGTTCCGCAGAACTCCGTCTCTGTCCAAATAGGCATTGACGAACCCCATTGCCGATGCGGCTTTTGCCAAAACCGCGGTTGGGGTGAAGACGGTGCTCCCTCGCAGTAACGGTAGTGAAGGTAATCTGCCAGGATCATCAAACAAAAGGTAGGCTGAGTGAGACAGAGACTCAGGCATTGTGAAGGTTCCTTCCCGATCGGAACCTTTGAACTCAAAATAAAAGGGAAGAACCACATTGCCCGCTTTCTTTATGGCCAGGGCCAGGAGCTGGTCATTAGAGTATAGAGACTGCTGGCTCCTGTCGAGATCTAGCCATTCCAGAAGGGAGATGAGTTCTTCGTCATGAGCTACGGGTTTTGCCTGCGACTGGGAGGGCAGGAAAGATATATCTATACCGATGGTTCTTGAGCCGGCCTCAGTGATTCTGTGGATCAAACCACCAATCCATGCACGTGGCCAGGGCCACCGCCCGTAATGGGCAATGCTCTGGTCGTCGATGGCGACTATGGCAATTTGGGAATTGGTTGGAGCGGGACCCCGAAGGCGAAGAAAGAGGTCGCGGATTTTTAGATGAGTGTTTTCGAGAGGACCCAATGAAGCAACATGAAAGATGGCGAAAAAAAGGAAGACCCCAATGGTGGTTAGTAGTGCTTTTCTATAATTCATAGCTCGCCATAGAAGTCTTTGTCACGGGCTTCATTCCAGCGAACCCACGCCTCCATTCTTGCCTTGTCAAGATCGAAAGCGGAGATTGTACTTCTTCCTTCCCGTCCGAGGGTCACCTGCTGGTACTGCCGGAGTAGCAATTGTTCCCAGGCCTCGCGGGACATCCTGGTCGGCCCAGGAACACGGGTAGGCTCTTGGAGCTTTGGGACCTTTTCTCCCGGGGCTAAATCGCCTGCAAAAGGGTTGTAGACCTGGACAGTGCCGGAATGAACACGAACCTGCGTTTGTTGGTTGGAATCGACCTGTAGATCGTAGACTGTGCCCTGCACGGCGGTAATAGCAGTGGGGGTGTCCACTTGGTATTTGGAGCCGAAGCCCAGTAATCGAGTAACTCGTGTCCACAGTTTGCCGAGAGAAAGGGCAAAACGGTAGGTCTCTTTTTCGGGCTTCCTTTCGACTTCTTTTAGCTCCAAAGTGCTATTGGATGCAACTCGGAGAACACTACGGTTGTCCAAGACCAGCTCAAGCCGTCCGTTTTCGAGGACCCGGACTTTGTCTCCCCCTCTGAGGATCGCATTGGAACTGAGTTTTCTCCAGGTGTTGTCTCCCCCTGCCATCACCTGCACCTCGCCCTCCACCAAGGTGGCCACTGCGCGGGAAGCTGCAGCGGCCATCCTCTTGCTTTCGACTAGCGGTGCAGGAGCAGTAGACTCCGCTGGTTTTTCTGAGGGTTTAGGGAGGTACACCACTTGACCCACTGTTATGCGGTTAAGATCTCTGATTTCGGGGTTAAGCTTCTCGATTTGCTCTAATATGTCCTGGTTATAGGAATGAAGGTGTTTAAGAGCAAGGTAGCTGATAGTGTCGCCTGGTCTCACCTTAACGGTTATGAGCGAAACGGATTCGGCTTGCACAAAAGTGGCAGCCAGCAGGAGAAGTAGAACTGCAATTCGGCGTGGCCCAACCAAACTGAATAAGTTCGTCATGCGCTTGAATATCCTCAAATTAAGAAGCTGCACTCTCGCCTCAAACCTTGAATCTTTTTAGCAAAAGTCATGCTAGGTTGCAACCGGAGAAATCCACAGTGCAAGCAAAGCTTGAGGTGAGAGTAAGAATAATAGGGTAAAGTAAAACTTGATTTAAGCCTTTTAACTAAATACAGTGTAATTTTTGGGAGATGTCAGACAGGAAAACTCTTTTTGCGGAATAGACAATGGTTGGACTCGGCAAAGACTCTAAAGCTAGGCCGGATCCCAGGTGCTTGGTGATTGCCGGAAGTCACTCCGGAGTGGGCAAAACCACCATCTCCCTGGGCTTAATGGCGGCATTCAAAAATAGAGGACTAAAGGTACAGGGATTCAAGGTTGGGCCAGATTTTATTGATCCAGGTCACCACAGCAGATTGCTGGGCACGCCGAGTCGCAACCTAGACGGTTGGATGCTATCCAAGGCATATAACTTGGATACCTTTTGCCAGTCGATGTGCGATAAAGATTTGGCTATAGTGGAAGGGGTAATGGGTTTATTTGATGGTTATGATGGGCGCTCCGAAGAAGGATCCACCGCCCAGATGGCCAAATGGCTCGACTGCCCGGTAATCCTGGTTGTGGACGCGAGTAGCATGGCGAGGAGTATTGCTGCCTTGGTTCATGGATTCCACACCTTCGACCCAGACTTACGACTGGTGGGGGTGATAGCCAACAGAGTGGCAAGCCAGAGCCACGCTCGATTTCTAGCTGAGGCAATGGAGTCGATTCGTACTATTGCCTTCCTCGGAGGGTTGCCCCGTAGTAAAGAAATAACCATACCTGAGCGGCATCTTGGCTTGATAACTTCAGATGAAGACCCATATTCTAGTGATCTATTTGACACATTGGCTACGCTGATGGAAAAACACCTCGACCTAGACAGGCTAAACGAACTGCCCGCTTGTCGGATGAAGAGGAAAAATACCGCTCTCTCCAAGGCCGGTCAGTCCAGCCTGCGACTGGGGGTAGCACGGGATGAGGCTTTCTGTTTCTATTACCAGGATAATTTGGACCTCCTGACTCATTTCGGTGCGGATCTTTGCTTTTTTTCGCCGGTTCGTGATTCGCACCTACCGCCTGATCTGTCGGGTCTGTACCTGGGAGGAGGCTACCCTGAGCTTTTTGCCAGGCAGCTCGGGGAGAATCATCATCTCAAGGGCGAAATCCTGGCGGCAGCGCGAGGGGGAATGCCGGTATTCGCAGAGTGTGGCGGTTTTATGTACCTCACCCGCTCAATTGAGGTGGAGCAAAGAGATTATCCCATGGTTGGCCTGTACCCATTCAAAACCCGGATGCTCTCTCGCCGAAAGGCTCTTGGTTATCGTGAAGTGGTTCTCAAAAAGGGTACCTTGCTGGGACCGGAGGGGCTTAAAGCCAGAGGCCATGAATTTCATTACTCTGAACTGATCAGTGAAACAGAGGAGATTGCTGACCTTTACCACATAAGTAACCGCAATGGCATGACAGTGGGGATAGATGGCTTTAAGGTTTACAATACCGTGGCGGGCTACATTCATTTTCATTTCGGCAGTAACCCGGAAATGGCAGCCAATTTTGTTGCTAGCTGCAGAGAGTACAAAAATCAAAGTTAGGTGAAAGTGCGAGGGATTGTAAGAGCAAGGAGCTGAGTTATTGCGGATTTCGGATTTCGGATTGCGAATTTCGAAATTTAAACCCTATGCTCTATGCTCTTTGCCCCATGCTTCTTTATCAACGGACGACGGACTCATGAATTTACCGAGTGTGAGGGGAGATAATGGTTGAGATTACCAAGGTGGACCCGGCTGAAATAGAATCATTGAGCTTCAAAATAATCCAGGAAGAGGCGGGTGAGCACGGTTTCGAACCTGAAAAATGGGCAGTTGTCCGCAGACTCATACACACCACGGCAGACTTTGATTTCATAAGACAGACCCGCTTCCACCAACAGGCAATTGATGCTGGGATTTCCGCAATAAAGACTGGAGCAGCCATTGTCACCGATACGCATATGGCCCGGGCCGGAATCACCGAGACCCATTTGGCTCCATTTGGTTGTGAGGTGCACTGCTTTATCAACGATGACGAGGTAATCGCTGCTGCCAAGGCTGACAACATTACCCGCGCCGCTGCGGCGGTGGCGCAAGGGCGCGATCTTCTGAATGGCGGCATAGCAGTCATCGGCAATGCGCCAACCGCCCTGATCGAATTGGTTAGACTCTTCCAACAGGGGGAGGTTCGACCGGCACTGGTTGTAGGGATGGTGGTGGGTTTTGTCAATGCGGCGGAGGCCAAAGAGTTATTGATGGAATCAGGGCTTATCTACATCACAGTTGCGGGCAGGAAGGGAGGGAGTGCTGTTGCCGCCGCTACTGTCAATGCTCTTGCTGACCTGGCCGCAAAGAAAGAGTGAAAGCTGGAGAACTTTCTAAAAAGTTCACAAACTCAGGGGTCATTATGCTCCCCTTTCACTCTTAGTCATTTGGCCACTGAAAGTGGCCGTCATTACGCTACGCTGTCATTATGCCTTCGGCGTCATTTATGGTCATTAAGTCATTACGCTTCGTTGGCGTTAGGTGGTCATTTATTGTTTAGACATAATGACTAAATCACGGGCGTCAGCCCAAATGACAGGCGCAAGTCTTAATGACGGCCGCAAGGCCTAGTGACGGGCGCAGCCCAAGTGACAACGTAGCGCGTATGCGCGAAGTGTAGTGACTAAGATGAAGATAGACGCCATGCGCTCTGCGCTTGGCGCTCTGCGATTTTACATGAGTGGGCATGGACTGCAATGCCAGCTAAACGAACTCGGACAAAAGGTAAACGCAGAGGAAAACTGCGGGAAGGCTTTACCACCGGAACCGCTGCAGCTGCAGCGACAAAAGGTGCCCTCCGGCTCCTGCTCACCGGCTCTATTCTAACTCCAGTTTCCGTGACCCTTCCGGGTGACAAGACATTAGAAGTTCCCTTGCACCGGCACAGTGAGGACGCCACTCGTTCCCTATGTTCAGTAGTCAAAGATGGAGGAGACGATCCTGATGTGACCCACCGGGCGGAAATTGGAGCTAGGGTGAGAATTTTGGGGGTCACAAAGGGTGACACTGAAATCGTTTTCAAAGGCGGGGAAGGTGTTGGTCGCGTTACCAAGCCCGGACTTCCGATTAAAGTGGGTGAACCTGCCATAAATCCGGTACCTCGTCAAATGATACAATGGGCAGTGGAAGAAGTCCTTGTTTCCCTTGGGGCTGACAAGGGTCAACGAATTGAAGTTGAGATTTTTGTTACCCACGGAGAAGCTCTGGCTAAAAAGACTCTTAATCCGCGCCTGGGTATTGTCGGTGGACTCTCTATCCTTGGCACTACCGGAATCGTGCGGCCTCTCTCGCACCGAGCTTACAAGGAGACCATAGAGTCGGCGCTATCCGTGGCTCGTGCTGCTGGTGCTGAATTGGTTTTAAGCACTGGGGGAAAAAGCGAAAGCTTTGCTAGACGGCTCCTCACCAATCTACCCGAGGAGAGCTTTGTCCAGATTGCCGATTTCTACGGTTTCAGTCTAAGGGCGGCAGCAAAATCCGGCTTCAGCAAAGTTACCCACGCTGTTTTTATAGGAAAATTAATAAAAATGGCCATGGGCCTGGATTATACTCACGCCAGCAGCAGGAACATGGACCTTACAGTCCTGGGAGAAATAGCCCGTGAGGCTACAGAGCCCGAAAACTTGTGTGAGAGGCTGGTCAAGGCAAACACTGCCAGACACTGTTTGGAGATCATGCAAGAGACCAATACAACCAGTAAGATTATTCCAAAGCTTGCAGGGAAAGCTCTTGAGGTGAGTAAGACTCATTCACAAGGTAAACTGGACATTAATCTGCTTTTGTTCGATTATAGTGGACAGTTAATTTATCAGTCGTAGGATGGGCGATGCCCATTTTACTCAAATCCGAAATTCTAAATCCGAAGCACGAAACAAATTCAAAGCACGAATGTTCCAATGTTCAAAACATTTTGACCTCGAGATCCGTTTTATGTTTTGCTGATTTGAATTTGGAGAATTGGAAAATTGTTTAGGATTTCGAAATTCGGATTTCGGATTTCCAAACCAAAAGCAACGAGCTAGCTATGAGTAAAAAAGACGCCAGATTCAAGGGTGCTGTGACCGTCGTAGGTTTGGGTGTTGGTCCAGAAGATCTTCCCGAATCTCATCGTCTGGCGATTAAGGAAGCAGAAGTGCTGGTGGGAGGCAAGAGACAGCTTGCCATGTTTGCTGGACAGGCCGAGGCCACCTGGTCTCTAGGTGCCAACCCGAGAGCTACTCTGGAAGAGGTTAAAAAGGAGGCGGCAGGGAGAAAGGTGGTTATCCTGGCATCTGGAGATCCCCTATTTTTCGGCATAGGCCAGGGAGCACTGGAAGTATTTGGTTCTGAGAATGTAGCCTTCTTGCCAAATGTAACAGCACTGCAGAAGGCTTTTGCCAGGCTTAAACTGCCGTGGAACCAGTCTAGGAGTGTGAGTGTCCACGGTAGGAAGGTTACGGAATTCTTCGAAGAAATTGGACACGCTGGGGCCGTTGCCATCTATACAGATCCAGAAAATACACCGAACCTACTGGCGAAGATTCTTTGCGAATACGGCATGGCCAATCGCAAAGTGGCAGTGGTGGAAGATATTGGCTCAGAGCAAGAACGGTGTCTTGAGACTGATCTTGCCCAAGCTGAAAAAATGCGTTTTTCGCCTCTCAATGTGATGGTTCTCTACCCAGAGGCAGAGCCGCGGCCAGTTGTGAGGCTCGGCCTCGAAGATGATCTCTTTAGCAAAGAAAAGTCTCTGATCACCAAGCGAGATTCAAGAGTGCTCATTCTTGCCGAGTTACAGATAGAACCGCGAGGGGTCATGTGGGACGTGGGTGCAGGATCTGGTTCTGTGGGGATAGAGGCTGTAAGGATAGCTCCCGGTTTAAGGGTATACGCTGTTGAACAAGATCAATCCAGGTTAGAGATGATCCAGGATAACGTAAAGAGACTGGGTGGCTTCGGGGTCAAGGCGGTCTTGGGGGAAGCATCTGCCGTACTCGGCGATTTGCCTGATCCGGATCGGGTGTTTGTTGGTGGCAGCGGAGGTAAGCTGGCCGATATTTTGAGGATAGTGGAGAAGCGACTTCGCCCGGGGGGAAGGGCGGTAGTGAGCGTGGTCACCCCAGAGAGTCTGGGACGGGCCCAGAACTTTGTCGATAAAACGCATTTGGCCCACGAATGGTTGCTGTTACAAGTGGGCCGTACAGTTCCCATAGAGTCGGAAAAGGATGTCAGGCTGAGCCGGTTTCAATCACAAATACCACTCTTCCTTCTCAGCCTCAGGCGTTAGGAGAGACGGGAGCATAGGAATAACCACGTGCGAGGTTTCAGGTTTCAGTGTTCAGGTTTCAGCTTTTGTCTTTTTCTTCCCTGACACCTGAAACCCGACACCTGAAACCCTAGTTATTGTGCTTCGTGGTTCATATCCATCCTTACGAATAGGTTCGTGTGGAGGATCGAAAGCTGAAAGCAATAGAGCAGGGGAAAGTCTATTTCATTGGCGCCGGCCCAGGAGACCCGGAGCTGATAACAGTGCGCGGGGCCAGGATTATCGAGGCAGCCGATCTGATAGTTTATGCCGGCTCCCTGGTACCGCAACTACTGTTGAGCCAGGCCAAAAAGGACTCCGAAATTCACGACAGTGCCAGGCTGAGTCTGGAGGAGACCCATGCCCTCCTGTGCGCAGGGGTAAGAAAGGACATGGTTGTGGCACGGGTTCACACGGGTGATCCTGCGTTGTACGGTGCCACTCAAGAGCAAATTCAGCTTCTGGAAAAAGAGGGAATATCTTACGAGGTCATACCCGGGGTGACCGTGGCCTTTGCTGCGGCAGCGGTTCTAGGGCGGCAGTTTAGCCAACCGGGTGCAAGCCAGACACTCATCCTCACCAGATTGGCCGGGCGAACACCGGTACCTGAGAGTGAAAATCTTGCCGGCCTCTCTCAGCACCAGGCAAGCATGGTCATCTATCTTAGCGTGTCTAAGATTCGCGAGGTGGTGGCTGAACTCAAGCAGGGTTACCCTGAAGACACCCCGGTGGTGGTTGCCTACAGGGTAGGGTGGCCGGATGAGAGGTTCATTGCAGGTAAGCTTACAGACATTGCCGATAAGGTGGAGAAGAGTGAAATCAGGAGACAAGCGGTGATCCTGGTGGGTCAGGCTATGAGTGGAAAACTGCAGGACCGCAGCAAACTTTATGATCCCACCTTCGCCCACGGTTTTAGACAGCCTCAGCAAAAGGGAGGAGCTGCGCGGCAGGGGGTTGCTGTTTTGGCTCTGACTCCCGAAGGAAGCAAGCTTGCGGCTCAGATTGCCGCTGAACTTGAGGAGAGCAGCCTCTACCTTCCCAACGAGCAAGCCAGCACCATTGGTGGGGCCTATCCCTTTACTGATTTTAAGGAAACCTTTACCAAATGTATTAGCAAACACAAAGGGCTGGTGTGTGTAATGGCCACCGGCATTGTGGTGAGATCTCTTGCCCCTTTGTTGAAATCAAAGGAAGAAGATCCCGCCGTGGTAGTCCTGGACGAGATGGGGAAAAATGTCATAAGTCTCCTATCCGGGCACCTTGGCGGTGCCAACCGACTGGCCCGGGAGATCGCTGCTATTACGGGAGGTCGAGAAATAATCACCACAGCCACCGATGTGCAAGGGAAAATAAGTTTTGATGATCTGGCAGCGCACGCCGGACTGGTCATAGAAAATTTGGACAGAGTGAAAACCATGAACATGGCTCTGTTGAAAGAGGAACAAATTGGACTCTATGATCCCGGAAAATGGCTGCAACCTCACCTACCTGACACGGCGGGGCTGAAAATATTGCAGCTCCCTGAGGAGGCTGGTAAGGTGGGACTATCTGGCTGGATATTCGTGAGCGATACACTCGGTTCTTTTGAACCTCCTCCGTGCTTGATTCTGAGACCGAAGAGTCTCGTTGTAGGAGTCGGGTGCAAACGGGGCACGGAGGCTGTTGAGATTGCCGCAGCTTTGAAGAGGGTCTTTACAGAGTACAATCTCAGTCTTTTGGCGGTCCGCAATCTAGCCACTGTTGAACTCAAAAGAGATGAAGAGGGTTTGAACGAGTTGGTGAAGATGTACCATTGGCCTGCTGCCTACTACTCTGTATCCGACCTTCAAGCTCCGGTGGAAGTGCCAAGTCCTTCAGATAAAGTGATGAAACATCTAGGAGTAGAAAGTGTATGCGAGAAAGCGGCAGTACTAAGCGCCGGCGCCGAGGAACTGTTAGTGCCGAAGCAAATTCTGGGGAAGGTGACCGTGGCAGTGGCCCGGGTTGCCTCCTGGTAGTGAGCCTGGGACCAGGAGACAGAGACCACCTGAGCCCGGTGGCAGAAAAGGCCCTGATGGCCTGTGACCTGGTAGTGGGCTATCGGACCTATGTGGAACTCATCCGACCCATTCTCGGTGATAAAGAGACCGTGGCCACAGGCATGCGCCAGGAACTCGAAAGGGTAAATCTGGCCCTCAATGAAGCACTTAATGGCAAGAGTGTTTGTCTGGTCTCAAGCGGTGATGCAGGAATCTATGGTATGGCAGGTCTGGTATTAGAGGTTTGCCGCAACAAGGAGATTCCTCTGGCACCGGAACCCAAAGGTCTGCGGCTAACTTTCATTCCCGGCGTTCCCGCCTTTGCCGCAGCCGGCTCTCTTTTGGGTGCGCCCCTGATGCACGACTTTGCTGTCGTATCACTCAGTGATCTCTTGACTCCCTGGGAAACAATTGAGAAGCGGCTCAGGATGGTTGGAGAAGCAGACCTTGTTGTGGCAATTTACAACCCCAGGAGCAAAAAGAGGGACTGGCAGATCAACCGAGCTCGAGAGATATTGTTGGAATTTCGACCAGGCAGCACCCCAGTGGGTATCGTCAGTAGGGCCACCCGAGAGGGAGAAGAAGTTACCCTTACCGATCTGGAACATATGCACTCCTCCCCAATAGACATGCAAACTGTGATTATCGTGGGCAACTCCCGGACCTTTACCTATCAGTCCTTCATGGTTACTCCCCGAGGCTACCTAGACAAGTACGATGTCACTGAGGGTGAGTAGCCAGAATCTAGTAAGCATAGCGCATGGTGCTAGGTGATACATCCAAAATGAAGCTAAGCTGGATGTGAGATGTGAGATTTGGGATACCAAATCCCGAGAGAAATGCTAAATCTCACATCACATATCACACATCCCACAGCTGCTGCGCAAAACATCGCATTTTGAAATTCGGAATTTTAAAGTGCCTCGTGCTTCGTCTCCCGATGCCAAACTGAAAGAGATGGACCGATGTAATCAACGAGATGGAAAAAGGAGGAAAAGGGAAACAGAGAGAAGGCGGGAAATATGATCAGGGAGCTAGGCAAGGGTCTTGATAAGATTCTAGGAAAGTAGTAAGCTCTCTTATTTAAAGAAAGGCAAAGTTTTAAAAATAGTTTCGCAAAAAGGCACGAAAGTTGCTGCTCCCTAGCCCATGCCCTTATTGGTATTGCAAAGCTTTCTTATGACATCGCTGAGATCAAAAAAGCTCACGGTATCGAAAAACCTTTTACCCTTCATCGTAGCGGTGATCTTAGTCGGCTGTGGGGCCACATCACCTCAAATGGACAAAGCCTCATGTCCGCCGCATAAGGATTGTTTGGCCCAATGTCAGGAAGAATATTCCTCATGTAGCTTCAACTGTCAGGAGGTTCATCGGGAAGGATCGGGCTTGGATTTTTGCTTGCAGCAATGTGACGAACAGTTGACTGAATGTGAAGGGAAGTGCACTCGCCAGGGTGAAAGGCAATAGATGGTGTTGACTGATTGAGACTGTGTGTCTATCTTTGTTGTCATAATAGCAATTGGCTGCTTAGACAAGAGGGAATATGCGATTTCTTTTATACAATATCCGCTACGCTGCAGGGGTAGGTAAACGTTTTCACCTCCCAGTCCCTTACAGCGGCTATCTCAAGCGCACCAACGGAAACCTGACTCAGATTATTGATTTCGTAAGAGAGGTCAACCCGGATATCATAGGCCTGCTAGAGGTGGACAGTGGATCATACCGGGCCGAAAAGAGCAACCAGGCTGAAGCCATCGCCAATGGAATAAAACAGTATCACGTCTACCAGTCAAAATATCCCAGTGATTCCTTGGCGCAGAAAGTGCCGGTGGTCAACAAGCAAGGCAATGCCATACTGACCAGCCAGAGGATTGTCTCCCACAGGTTCCATTACTTCAATAACGGCATAAAACGGTTGGTGATTGAGCTAGAGTTGAAAAATTTTAATATTTTTCTCGTGCACCTCTCCCTGAAATTCCGCCATCGCCAGTATCAGCTTCAAGAACTTCATCAAATGATCAAAAATTTAGATAAGCCGGTGCTGGTTGCCGGCGACTTCAATGTCCTCTGGGGCGATCAGGAGCTGCAGTTGTTTCTTGCCGCCACTGGTCTTAGCAGTGCAAATGGTGAAGGGCGACCCTCGCACCCGAGCAGAGCTCCGAGGAGACAGCTAGACTTTATTTTTCACAGTCCCGGAATAAAGGTTACTAGTTTTTGCATACCTCAGGTAAAACTATCCGATCATGCCCCGCTCATCTGTGATTTTGAAATCCGCCCAACACTCTAGCCTCCATATTGCGTGAATCACCTGCAACAAATGCGGATATGGCGAACCCGCAAAAACGTTATACGTTATAAGCTATAGGTTATACGGAAAATAATGTACTGAATATCTCGAAGGTTCTATCCAATCTAACCATTACTCAAAAGATACTGATAAACTAATAACATATAACTAATAACGTATAACTTCCTCGGCTTGCCGTTGCTCCGCCTCTCCGCGTTGTCCTGCTGCTAGCTGCCAGCTGTATTTTCCTATGCTCCATGCCCACAACAAATGAATGCTTGACTGCTTTTTGTTGCCGCTGGTATGATACAAGGTCAATAAAGGACGGTACCGAAAGGATTAAAAGGGAATCCCGTGCGAATCGGGAGCGGTCCCGCCGCTGTAATCCCGACCTCAGTGGAGGTGAGGTGTCGTTCTTCGGTATACCCCGGATGGGAAACAGGTTTGGAAAGTGCTGCGGAGAGCCCTCCCCGGGGTTAAAGTCACTGTCTCGTGAGTCCCTCTAGATAAATGGGGACCGAGCGGGATGGGAAGGCGAGCCGGAGATCGGGAGAGCCAGAAGACCTGCCGTTTTTGCTAAATCGGTGATGATGGTAAAATTACCGGTTTGCGGTACGAGGATACCGAAACCCTCAAGGTCAAAGTAAACTGGGTGCAAGCCTTGAGCCCCATAAAGGGTTCAAGGCTTTTTATTTGGGGGATGGTTTCCTTCTCGGGATTCAGACAAGTCGGAATCGGCGGGACCAGATATGTTTTCTTTAGCGCTGGCTTTTGACGTTCTTTTCTTGAACAATCAAAAAGGAGAAAGAGATGAAAATTCAAGATTTCATCAAAGCCATGGTCTTGCTCATTCCAATTTCATTGCTTATGCCCACGTCGCTGATCTACGGACACGGTGAGAAAAGACCTATGAAGAAAGGAATCCTTCTGGTGGCCTTTGGTAGCACTATTCCCGAGGCCCAAGTATCGTTTGAAAACATCGAAAACTCTGTTAGGAAGACCTTTCCCGGGGTACCCGTCTACTGGGCGTATTCCTCACACATAATCATTAACAAGATGGCCAAGGAGGGAAAGCATTTGGCTACTCCGGAGGAGGCTCTGGCGAAGATGATGCGGGAGGACTTCACCCATGTGGCTGT
Source organism: Deltaproteobacteria bacterium (assembly GCA_022340905.1). Lineage (GTDB taxonomy): Bacteria > Desulfobacterota > Syntrophobacteria > BM002 > BM002 > BM002. Next base: position 44,094 of record JAJDNB010000181.1, read on the forward strand.
GCAATCTCTCCATACCATTCCAGGAGAAGAGTTCCATGGCCTGGTGGAAAATGTCCACAAGTTTGCTGGTATGAATAAGGGTATCAAAAGGGTGCTGGTAGGTCATCCTATGCTGGCTACGAGTGGTGATGTACAAAAAGTGGCTGAGACAATAGTAAAAATAATCCCTAAGGAACGTAAGAAGAAAGAGGCGGTGGTGTTGATGGGCCATGGCACCCACCATCCTGCTGATGTGTACTACGCGGCTCTGAACTATCATTTACAAAAATTGGACCCTTATGTTTTTGTGGGCACGGTTGAGGGGTGGCCCGAGATCGACGATGTCATAGAAGATCTCAAAAAAGGAGGTCTCAAGAAGGCCTACTTGATGCCCTTTATGTCTGTGGCTGGGGACCATGCCAGAAACGATATGGCAGGGTCGGAAGAGGATTCTTGGAAATCTATCCTGGAAAAGGAAGGAATCCAGTGCGTGCCTGTGCTCAAAGGCACGGCTGAGTATCAGGAGTTCGTGGACATTTGGGTGGATCATTTGAAGACTGCCTTCAGTCATTTTCCGTGAGAGTGGATATAAGATATGAGATGTGTGATGTGGTATGGGGCATGGAGCATGGAGGTTTAGCTTGCGCTACACGTCACTAGCCTTCGGCGTCATTAGGTCACTACGCTGCGCTGTCATTTGTTGTTAGAGGTAAGGAGTTAGGAGTAAGAATTCAGGTTTAAGGTTTTGTGTTTCTTTTCCCTGACACCTTGAAATTTTGTAATGGTGATATGGGATATGAGATGAGAGTTTTTTAAGGAGACCCTGCTTGCCTGAAGAAGCAACCAAGTCCTCGTTGAACCTAAAAGCGCTGCGCAGTCAGCTGGCTGCATCGAGGAGGGTCTTTGCCTTTGGGCTCTTGGCCTTGATCTTGGCGTCTTTACTGTCGATTGTAGCGGCCACGGGGGTTGGCCGCTTACACTTCTCCTGGAGGACGGTGATCAAGGCCATTGGTGAAGGATTGGGGTTGTTGCAGTCTGATACGGTTGAACGCACGCCCCTTCTGGTTGTCTTTGACATCCGCTTGAGTCGGGTGTGTTTATCTTTTTTGGTTGGTTCTGTACTGGGTGTGGCAGGTTCTGTTTTCCAGGGCATTTTGCGAAATCCTTTGGCTGACCCCTTTACTATTGGGGTGGCAAGTGGAGCGGCCTTTGGAGCAGCCCTTGCTCTCGCCTTCGGCATAGGCGGGACTTCCTATTTGGGCCTTGGCACTATTCCGCTGCTGGCTCTCTTGGGCGCCCTGGGTGCCCTATTCTTGGTATTGATGCTCGGCCGGGTTCAAGGAAGAGTAAGGAGAGACACTCTGGTATTGGCCGGAATTGTGGTAGCTACCTTTCTGTCAGCCCTCATAGCTCTAATCAAGGCACTGGACGAGGAGGCGGTGTCAGCTATCGTCTTTTGGGTCATGGGCAGTTTCCAAGGCAGGGGCTGGATTCACGTTGGCTTCTCGCTGCCATACATGCTTTTGGGTTTGTATTTGGTACTAAGACAATCTAGGGAATTGGACATTCTGACTTTAGGTGAAGTGCAGGCCCGTCAATTAGGAGTAGACGTAGAAAAGGTGCGGAGCCGTCTTTTAATAGGAGGAAGCCTACTGACAGCTGCAGCTGTATCAGTTGCGGGTGTGATTGGGTTCGTGGGGTTGGTAATTCCACATTTGGTAAGAATGTGCCTGGGAGCTACACACCAGCGTCTCATGATTTTTAGTGCTCTTCTTGGTGGCTTGGCTTTGCTTTGGTCTGACGTGGCTGCACGTACCCTCTTGCCTGGTGGTGAGGAGCTGCCGGTTGGTGTGGTCACCGCTCTGGTCGGGGGACCCTTCTTTTGCCTACTACTCAAGCGAAGGAAAGGAGGGGTGATCCTTGATTAGGGTTGAAAGTTTAAGCGCCAGGTATGGTGATACAATAGTGCTCCAAGATCTGAACTTTCATATTGTTCAAGGTGAACTTATCGGTTTGTTGGGTCCCAATGGAAGCGGCAAGACCACCTTGCTCCATTGTCTGAGTAGAGTTGTACCCTTGCATGCCGGTAAAATTGTCATATCCGGCCGTGATCTTGCTGGATATTCAGCCAGGGAATTGGCCCGGGTTGAAGCTTCTGTGCCACAACGTCTGGAAATATCTTTCCCCTTCAAATGCATTGAAGTGGTGCTCATGGGCCGCTATCCGTACCAACGGGACTTCGGTACCAACAGTGAAGATGATCTGAGCAAGGCGATGGAGGCAATGGGGCTCACCGACACCGTGGATCTGGCACAACGGCGAATCAACGAGGTCTCCGGTGGAGAGACACAGCGGGTGATTATTGCCAGGGCTTTGGCCCAAGAAGCTGCAATTATGCTGCTGGATGAAGCCACAGCCAACCTTGACGTGGCCCACAAAATTCAGATGTTTGACCTCTTTTCACGAATGAATCAGCGAGGAGGTACGTTTATCTGTGCCTTGCACGACTTGAATTTGGCTGCCCTCTACTGCCAGAGGCTGATTTTTCTAAAAGAAGGACAAATTTGCATTGATGGTCCAACCTTGGAGACCTTTACTGCGGAGAATCTTTCCAACATTTACCAAACCGAGGTCAAGGTCATAGAACACCCAGACACCGGGGCCCCGCAGGCGATGTTTGTCCCAAGCAAAGGGAGCGGGCAACGGGCAGCGGGCAGCGGGCAGGTTTTTACCACGAAGGACACGAAGATGCATTAAGATAAATAGCATTTCTTTGTGCGAGCGGCTTTCCAGCCGCGATGAGACCGGTACTTTAGAGCTATTGCTATGTCAAATAGAAATCACCATCTAATTGTCCTACTGCTGGTTTGCGTCAGCCTGGTGACCACAGCAGCCGTTGGTGCGGCTGAGATAAGGGTTACCGATGATCTTGGGCAGGTAATAGTCTTAAAGGAGCCAGCACAGAGAATCATTTCCCTCTACGGCGCATACAGTGAAATTCTTTTTGCCATAGGTGCAGGTGACAAATTGGTGGCAAGGACCATGGGGGACAGATTTCCACCCCCCATCTTGGACAAACCCAGCGTAGGAACGCACCTTAGGCCAAACATGGAACTGGTTTTGGGACTCCAACCCGATCTAATTATACATGCTCAAGGAAGGAAGCATGGGCAGGAGGTGATCAGACAGATACAACAGAAAGGTCTCACTGTAGCCGTGTTCCAACCGAGGAATTTCTCTGAACTTTTTTCAGTGATTGAGAGGCTGGGAATTCTCACTGGCAAGGTGGCTAATGCGCAAGCCTTAGTGAACGAGCAAAGGAGCCGCCTTCGGCAAATAGATTCGAGGCTGGCTAAGAGCAAAGATCGGCCCAAGGTGTTTTTCGAGGTGCGCTATCCAAACCTTTTGGGCGCAGGGCGGGCATCTATAGTCAACGACGTGATTCTGAAAGCAGGCGGTGTTAACTGTTTACCCAATGATAAGAAACTTGTGAGGATCAATATTGAAACCCTTGTTGACTATGACCCAGATGTTTACCTAGTTCAGAGGGGACCCATGAACCGTAGTCCGGGGAGACCTGAATCTCGGCCCAATTTCCAGGTCCTCAAGGCTGTGCAACAAGGGCGAGTATTTTTCGTTGACGAGTATATTTTTTCCCGACCAGGGCCCAGAGCAGTTGAAGCTGTGGAGAAACTTGCTGCCTATCTCCATCCGGATGAGGTTAAGTGAGAGAAGGATAAGGAGTTTATCCGCGAAGAACGCGAAGAAAAGATAGGAAATGCGAGAAACCTTTGCAGATATCCAATTCAATTTAAACTTCGTGTGTATTCGCGCCCTTAGCGGATTAAAAACTAAAACGCAGTATCTAAAAGCAAGTGCAAGGAAGAATGATCATGAAACCTGGAACTTTATACGGAGTGGGCGTAGGACCTGGTGATCCGGAACTTATCACCATTAAGGCGGTGAAAGTGCTCAACCAAGTGGAGGTTATTTTTGCTGCGTCCTCGAGCAAGAACGAATACTCTTTGGCACTTGAGAATGCCAAATCTCACATGCTGAACGGTGCAGAGGTAGTCAGGCTCAGTTTCCCCATGACCCGCGAGCAGGAGATGCTAGAAAAAGCTTGGGAGGAAAACGCCCGTCGTATTCTGGCCTTCATCCAACAAGGAAAAGACGTGGCGTTTATCACCATTGGCGACCCCCTGACCTATTCAACCTTCGGGTACGTCATGGAAACCATCCAGGAAATGGCTCCGGAAGTACCAGTCTCTGTAATCCCCGGTGTTACTTCTTATCAAGCTGCTACTGCGGCTGCCCGAGAAATAATGGCCGCTCAGGAGCAGACTTTCTGTGTGATTTCAGGTTCGGAAGGAGGAGAGCAACTCAAGGAGGTGATCAATAAGGTAGACTGCGTAATAATGCTAAAGGTCTACAAGCATTTGGACAAAATATTGGACACACTCGAAGAACTGGGAATAAAAGGGGGAGCCACCCTCGTGTCTCGATGCGGCATGGAGGATCAGATAGTCTGCAAAAATCCGGAGAAACTTCGGGGCAAGAAGGTTCCCTACCTCTCGTTGATGATAGTGAAGAAGGAGAAGGGAAAGTAACTGATCAGCTGGCAGCGGGAAGCCATTTCAGCTACAAACGGTCGGGTCATTTGCTTCGCGTCACTTGGCTGCGTCGTCATGAGGCCTTACGGCCGTCATTTAGGCTTGCGCCTGTCATTTGGGCTGACGCCCGTCATTTAGTCATTATGTCTTAACAATAAATGACCACCTAATGACTGCGGAGCGAAGTGACGGCCACTTTCAGTGGCCAAATGACTATGGACTAAAGCCGAGCGCACCTACTCCGAAGATATGACGAATGAAAAGTGGCAATTCGATAGCAAAGAAAAGGACTTCCCCCTGGCTGCTCTACGCTATTCTTGCCGTTCTTTTGTTACTGGCATTTCTGGTTTTCTATTTTGCCAGTCCCACCATATCCTCGTCCTTTAGAAATCCATCCTTTTGGTGGAAACGGTTGGGCAAGCCGCTTCTGAGAATGACTATCTTCATTTCCCTGGGACTTTTCGTGGGACAGCTTATTGAAGCGACAGGTTGGACCGGTCGCCTTTCAACCCTCGTTCGTCCGCTAATGCGCTGGGGTCACCTCTCGGATTCCTCTGGGGCTTCTTTCACCACCGCCTTCGTCTCCGGGACCGCTGCCCAGGCTATGTTGGTTACCTTCGAAGAGGAAGGCAAGCTGAGCAGGAGGGAAGTGGTTCTCACCAGCCTGCTGAATAGTTTGCCGGCATATTTTCTCCATCTACCCACGACGTTCTTTATCATTCTTCCCTTAGCAGGCGTGGCCGGGCTTCTATACCTCATTTTGACCTTGGCTGCCGCACTGCTACGGACGGTTGGCCTCGTTACTTACTCTAGGTTGACACTCTCCCCTCGCAGTCTGGAAATGGCTGGAGAGAAGAGAGAGATGCAACCCTGGAAGAGTATTTTGCAGGACACTTGGCAGAAGTTCCTGAGAAGATTGCAAAGGATTATGTTGCTGGTAGTTCCGGTTTATCTGGTGGTTATGATAGTCAGCCAGTTAGGTTTCTTTTCCTGGTTGCGCTTGAAGCTTGCAGGGGGCATTACCTCCGCTGTGGTGCCCCTGGAGTCAATGAGCGTAGTAATCTTCAGCTTGGTGGCAGAGTTTACCTCCGGTTTCGCTGCAGCAGGGGCCCTTCTGGACGCGGGTACTTTATCCATTAGAGAAACGGTCATTGCCCTGCTCCTGGGAAATGTTGTGGCAACGCCGGTGAGAGCATTGAGACATCAACTTCCTTATTATATGGGAATATTTAGACCGAAACTCGGCATTCAGCTCATCGCCTTGGGGCAAACTTTGCGAGTAATTACTGTGATCATTGTCGGTGCAGCATATATCATTTTGACTGCCCTTTAGAGGCTCTCGCCCGCTCACCCCTTCCCTTGGTAGGCGCAGGGTTCGCTCGAGTGCTCAGAGCTCTCTGAGTCTCTGTGAGCTCTGTGAGAGATTGAAAAGTCCGGAGAACGGAGATAATGGCTAAAGCTAAGAATTTGATGATCCTCGGGACCGGGTCGGATGTAGGCAAGTCAATCCTGGTGGCCGGGCTCTGCCGCATCCTGCAGCAGGATGGCTACAGGGTGGCACCGTTTAAAGCTCAGAACATGGCGCTCAACTCCTTCATCACCCCGGAAGGCGGTGAAATGGGCCGGGCTCAAGTAGTGCAGGCGGAGGCCGCAGGGATTGAACCCCATATTGACATGAACCCGATCCTATTAAAGCCCACCTCGAACGTGGGTTCCCAGGTCATACTCCAGGGTAAGGTGTTGGGTAATTTTACCGCTGAAGAGTACTACGGAAAGAAACTTGATCTGGTGGCGCAGGTCATGGAAAGCTATGGCAGGTTGGGGGATAAATACGAAGTCCTGATAATGGAGGGGGCAGGAAGTGCTGCCGAGATAAACCTCAGGGAAAAAGATCTGGTCAATTTTTCAATGGCTGAGCGGGTGTCGGCTCCAGTAATTTTGGTGGCTGATATAGATCGAGGAGGAGTCTTTGCCAGTATAGTTGGACACATGGAGCTTTTTACTCCTGCAGAACGTGACCTAGTGAAGGGTTTCATCGTAAACAAATTTCGAGGCGATCCCTCCCTGTTGCGCTCAGGGCTGGAATTTATAGAGGCTCGCACCGAAAGGCCGGTTTTGGGTTTGGTGCACTATTTTACCGATATCCATATTCCCGAAGAAGACAGTGTTGCCCTGGATCAAAAGGTGCGGGCGGCAAAAGATAAATCTCAGCAACAAGTCCGCATCGGTGTTATTAGGCTGCCCCACATTTCCAACTACACAGACTTTGACAGCTTAGAGCAGGAACCATCCGTTAGCTTGACCTACTTCGATGCTCCTGAGCAGGTATTTGAGATGGATCTGATTATTTTGCCCGGGAGCAAAAATACTCTCACCGATTTGCTCTACTTGCACAACCAAGGGCTGGCCGAGGCTATAAAGGCATTTTACATCCGGGGGGGTACAGTGGTGGGCATCTGTGGGGGGTATCAAATGCTGGGCCACAAGGTTCTGGATCCCGCGGGCGTGGAAAGCGACCTGCAAGAAGTTGCCGGCTTAGGATTGCTGGACATGGAGACAGAGCTCTTGGGAGAAAAAGTAACCGCCCAGGTTAAAGCAAGATTGCTCTGGCAAGAACTGGCTGAGCCCGGCGAGGAGATACGTGGTTATGAGATACACATGGGCCAGAGCAGGGCTCTCGGTTCCATTACTCCACTTCTGGAAATTTCTGAACGGAGCGGTAGACCGGTCCGAATCCAGGATGGTTTGGTTTCACAGGATGGTCGTATCTGGGGGAGTTACCTCCACGGCTTGTTTGATAACGATGGGCTGAGGCACCGTCTCATCAGTAGGTTCATGCGGGACGACGCTCTGGTGCCTGCAAAGGAGAGGCTAAAATCTTTCCACCTTTGGAAGGAAGAACAGTACGACAAACTCGCCTCCCATCTCCGTGATCACCTCGATGTGGCCAGGATCTATAAGATAATCGGGCTCGTCTAAGAGGGATAGGTCCAGGTGAGTGCCAGGAGACAAATATGGAGGGAAAAACAGTTAAGGAAAGCAGCGTCACTCTCTCACACGTTATGATGCCTCAAGATGCTAATCCGGCAGGAAATATTCACGGAGGCGTCATCATGAAACACATTGACGAGGCAGCCGGCGTGGTTGCTTTTCGTCATACCCGTAGCAACGTTGTCACCGTTGCCATCGAGAGACTTGAATTTCATCACCCTGCTTTTGTCGGCAACCTCCTTACTCTCAAGGCAAGCATCCATGCGGTCGGCAACACTTCAATGGAGATCGGGGTCCGAGCTGAAACGGAAGATCTTTTCACTGGTGAAGTCCGCCACACGGTCTCGGCCTATTTGACCTACGTGGCTTTAGATGAAAATGGACGGCCCAAACAAGTGCCACCTCTCATACTAGAGTCTGAAGATGATATAAGGCGTAACCGCGAAAGTATTATGAGGAGAGAGGCACGACTTGCACAAAGGCAAGAAAAAGCGGAGGATTGAGAAGCGACAAACTCCCTCGTCTTTGTAGTTTAAATCTTTTGACCTGCCAAAATATTCTGTGTTAAGGTTGGCACGAGATGTGCTTTTGCTGGGTAGCGCATTAGGTTGCCAAGGACATTCTTGTTTTCTCATCTTAGTTCAACTCAACGAGGAGAGGGCCTATGTTGAAGAGAAGAAGATTCTTTTTATTGTTGGCATTCTTTGCAGCTTTTCTTTTTGTCCTGAGTTGCGCCGGATCAGGGAAAGAAACCAACGGGGCTGATGAAACGAAGCCTAGGACTCTCCCGGCGTACAACTACTCTGGAAAGAAAATTGTAGTTGTAGTTATGGACTTTGAAACCAAGGTTCCTGGCCAGGGTTGGCAGGTCGGGCACGGGGCTTCCGACATGCTTATCACTGCCCTGGTCAAAAGCAAAAAGTACGACGTCTACGAGCGCGATAAGCTAAATGCCATAATGAGAGAGCAGAAACTGCAAATGAGCGGCGCTGTTGACATGTCTACCGCGGTCCAGATGGGCAAGCTTGTAGGGGCCAAGTATATAATCACCGGTGCGGTGACCGAGTATGGCATGGCAACATCGGGTGCCCATGGTGGCGGTTGGTTCGATGTTGGGAAAAAGCGCTATAGGGCTACGGTGGACGTGCGTGCGGTGAATGTGCAGACAGGCAGGATAGCTTTTGCCGATTCTGGATCCGGCGAACTGAAAAGCACTGCTGTTAGCGTTTTGGGCTTCGGTGGTGGAGAAAATTTCGACGCAAAGAAGGCCTCTGAGTCCATGCGCATGGCCATTGACGATGTCATGTCAAGGATCTATATAGAACTAAACTAGTTATCTTCCACGAAAGACAGATAATGAAGTGCCGCACGAGGGTAACAGCCCAAGTGCGGCTTTTTTATCTTTCTACAATATGTCAAACTATTACATTGATAAAAAATAAGGTTTCAGGTTTCGGATTTCAGTGTTTCCCGCTGCCGCTTCGCTTCAGATGGGATTTCTGCTTCGCTCCAACAGGTTTCAGCATTGACAATTTCGAAATTTATGTATTCCATGCTCCATGCCCTATGCCCCATGTTAATCTCTCCTGACACCTGAAACCTAAATCTATCAATTTTGCGAAATAGTTTTTCTGGTGCGAACCTTTCAAGTAGGTAAACTTTGATGACCGGTGCTAACGAAAACCTGGCTGAACTGGCTACCAAAGCCATCCTCCATGCCTTTGATCACTACCAAAGCCAATTTGATTCCATTACTCAGAGGGCCAAGGTCCGTTTCGAAGGCAGAGACTGGCCTGGCATTCAGGATGATGCAGGAGAAAGGCTGGACCTGTACAAAAAAGTGGTGGATGAAACTGTGGTCGAGATCAATCGGCTGCTTGGTGCAAGAGTCAATGATCCCCAGTTATGGATGAGGGCGAAGGTTCTCTACGCTGAACTGGTGACTAGACTGAATCCTTGGGAGCTTGCAGAAACCTTTTTCAATTCTATCACCCGGAGAGTCTTTGCCACGGTTGGGGTCAATCCTCAAATCGAATTTATCGACACCTGCTCCAGAATCCAACCTGTCCAGATCAGTCAACCAGTCTATAGCTCTTACATGAGCCCGCAGACAACTTCTGCTTTGATCAAGACCGTACTCAATGATTACGATTTTGCTGTTCCTTATGAAGACCTTAGACGAGATACTCAGTTGGCGGCCACCAGAATAGAAGAGCACCTCAGTAAGGTTGGGAGTTCCAGCTCCATCCAGAAAGCTGATCTGTTAACCTCAGTTCTTTTTCGAGGTAAAGGAGCTTACCTGGTTGGCAGAATCTTTACCCCTTCGCATACTTTTCCCCTGGTGATTGCATTACTCAACGCTCCCGAAGGTTTGCTAATCGATGCCGTGCTCTTGGATGAGAACGAAGTCAGCATTTTGTTCAGTTTTACTCGGTCCTATTTTCACGTTAATGTAAAAAGACCTGCAGAATTAGTCAGTTTTCTCAAGTCTATTATGCCTCGAAAACGAATTGCAGAGCTCTACATCTCCATAGGCTACAATAAACACGGCAAATCCGAATTGTACTGCGACTTGCTGAGACATCTGGAGTCTTCCAAAGAGAAGTTCGAAATCGCAGCGGGCGAAAGAGGCATGGTAATGGAAGTATTCACCATGCCCGATTACGATTTGGTTTTCAAGGTGATCAAAGACCGCTTTCCACCCAACAAGAACACAAGTCGGGAAGAAGTGATTGCCAAGTATTATCTGGTGTTCAAACATGATCGTGCCGGCCGACTGGTGGATGCGCAAGAATTTGAACATCTGCAGTTTGACCGCAGTCGCTTTTCCGAAGATCTGCTAGAACAACTCCGAAGTGAGGCTGGAGGAACTGTGGAGGTAGATGACAATCACGTGGTGGTCAAGCATGTTTATGTAGAGAGGCGAGTAACGCCTCTAAACATATATCTGCGCGAGAATGACAAGCACGAAGCCCGTGCAGCCATTTTAGATTACGGTCAAGCGATCAAAGATCTGGCAGCTACGAATATTTTCCCGGGAGACATGCTGCTGAAAAATTTCGGAGTTACTCGTCATGGGAGGATCGTATTCTACGATTACGATGAGCTTTCTTTCTTGTCTGATTGTAACTTCCGAATTATGCCTCCCGCGAGAAGTTACGAGGAGGAATTATCTGACCA
>JAJDNB010000182.1 GCA_022340905.1 Deltaproteobacteria bacterium
CCCAAAGCAGCCAGTACTAAAGCCTCGGTGGCAACATCTCTGATGATCCGCCATGGAGTGGCCCCTAGAGCCTTGAGAACTCCAAATTCTCGGATTCGCTCATACGTTGCCATGAGCATGGTGTTCATCACGCCCATCCCAGCAGCTAGCAAAAAGATCAAGCCAAATATCAACATAGAGACATCAAAGAGGTTGACCATGTCAGACACCTCGGGCAGAAGTTGGCGCCAGCTCATTATCTCTTCTTCAGGGGCTGCAACGGAGAGCAGTCCTGTTAGTTTCTCCAGGGACAATCTTTTTCTGGAATTCAGGGCCACCTCATGAATCCGGTCTCCTGAAACAAAGAGTTCGACAAAATCTGCTGCATGGATAATGGCAGCGTTACGATCGACGCTGTCGCCAACAGCCTTGAGGATGCCGGTTACTGTGTAGAGATCGTTACCGAGAGAGCCATCGGCAGCCTGCACCACAACTACGATCTCTGAGCCGATCTTGGCCTGTAGAGACCGAGCTAATTTCTGGCCCAGAACCACACCCCGCTGGCTAGTCTGTGCGAGAAAGCGACCCTGTTGAAGATGTTTTGCGAGGTCAAAGGTGGTCCGTTCCAGATCCGGCTCCACCCCCCAAAATCGGGCTCCAGCAGATTTGGTTCCTACCGCCACCAGTCCATAGCCGTAGCGGCGGGGCGCGGCGGCGACGTTCTTCTCTTTTGCAGCCCGCAAAATGAGGTCGGGCCGCTTCAAGGCCTTGTAGATTGAGTGGTCCTCTCTATAGCCTGGCGCGTGGACCTGGACCTCGCCAACCACGAGATTCGTAGCATTGGATATGGCGTGTTGCATGAGGCCGTCCATGAGTCCATAGCTGGCTATGAGGATGGCAGTACTCAGGGTCACGGCAGTCAAGGTGATCAGAGTCCGCCTAATGTTTCGCCAGAGATTTCGCCAGCCATATTGGAGAGTATTCACCAGTGTTTCCTTCCTAAAACCACTATCTTTGCAAAGTCCTCAGGGAAAAGAAATCGTCGTCCAGGCCAATGTCGAATTCCATTTTCTCATAGCGGACTATCGTAGATTCATCTGGTTTTTCCTCCGGGACCATAGTCACCACTGCGGGAAGCATCCGCCTACCCAGTTCTGAAACTTGCGAGAAAGTCATGGTCCTGGCAAGCCGGAGATCCTCATCAAAGTATTTGACAAACAGCGGCAGATAGTCCTTCAGTCGTGCTCTAACTAAAACCTTGCCCCAGACTACCGCTGCTTCCGGTTTGGGATGACAGGTGACTTCCACAATGTCATCTCCCGTAACTTCTCCTCTAAAGGTGATCTCGAAGGTGTAATCATCAGCCATGCGGCTCTCCTTCACCAGATCATCGTTGGTAAAGTGTGAGCCCATCCAAGAGGCCGCCATCATGGATGAGGGGAGTTTGATGACCCTTTTTACCTTGGGCAGGTAGTTCCAGATGTCGTTGCCCGAACGCAGGGTTGTTGTTCCTTTCTCTTTTTTGGGGGCGAGTATGCGAACAAGTGATTTGTCTTTGCCCTTGCTCCACATCTCTAGCGTTAGTGACCGCTTCCAGTGAGCCGTGGCCACAGTCATGGTGGCAAACCCATGACTAGACTGGCTCCTAAAGAGATCATCAACTTTGTCCAGAATCTGCTTAGGGGTCAGGGGTTGTTCCTGCGCCTGCACAAGGGTACTAACGGGCAGCAGAGTCAGGAGACAGATTATGAAAAAAGCACGGTGCAAAAGTTTTCTTATTCCTGATTTCATGTGCTCACTCCCTTGGCATGGCTCTAGGCTGAAGAGACAACCTGGGGTTTAGAAATCAAACCGTTGATAAGAACGTTCATGAATTCTCTTGACGTGGTCAAAGGATCAAAATCCTCATCAAACCAAGCTTGCAGCAGCAGAGCATCCCATGCTCCTACCAAGGCAGCGGCGACGGATTCGGCATCAACTTCGGGCTGAAATTCGCCTTTCTCTACGCCATCCCTGATGAGAGCCGAAACGATCTGGCGAAAATCCCTGTAACCCTCCCTAAAGGCCAGTTTGAATCTCTGCCGCATTTGGGAAGAGGCTGAGGCGGACCAGAACTCCATCACCAGTGAATACATATCAAGCATGTCGAGCCAAGATCTCAAGAGTGCATCGTTCAGAGCCATAAGCCGCTCTGAGACGGATCCCCCCAGGGCAGAAATACCAATCTTGGCTTCAGCTTTAGTTATTTGCACGAACCACTCGAACACAGCGAAGAAAAGACCCTCTTTGCTGGGGAAATACTCATAAATTGTCCCTTTACCTATTCCTGCTTCTGCGGCGATGTCAGCCATAAGCGTGCCGCTGTACCCCCTATTGGCGAAGACCTTGGCCGCCGCCTCAATAATGAGTGACGTCTTATTTTGGTTGCCGGTTTTGTATTCCATATGGCGTGCCTTTCCTTTGACCGACCAGTCGGTCATAAATATATACTTGAAAAATAAATATTTGTCAAGTTCTATATAAAATGACCGACCAGTCGGTCAAAATCTTCATCTCTTGTAATTCACCTGCAGAAAAAAAGGATGTGTCTGAGAGCGGCGACCACGGGACGCGTCTCCACCTTCACTTTTAGATTTCCTTAGGATGGAAACTCCTTGGAGGTCCGTGAGACCAATGGTGGACTTTTTGGGCGTGGGCCGTTATAGTAAAAGGCCAATCAATAATTTCAGAGTCCGTGCTGCGGGCTTGCAGCCGGATATTTTTTTAGGGAGAAGATGCTGATGAAGATCCAAGATGAAGTTTACGTGGCCATCGACTACACCCTTACCCTTGACTCCGACGAAGTGGTAGATTCATCCGAGCCAGGCAAGCCTTTTGGCTTTGTATTTGGTGGCGGCCTGGTCATACCAGGGCTAGAAAAGGGGTTGGAAGGGATGAAGCAGGGTCAGAGTGTCAAGTTTACCGTTGAGCCTGAGGAGGGGTACGGGCAACCAAGGAAGGAATTGTTCCGCGAACTCCCGCGGGAGCACTTTCCCGGTGATGTGGATCTTGCACCCAACATGATATTTGAGGGCAGTGGTCCGCAGGGAACTTTCAGGTTCAGAGTGGACTCAGTGAACGACGATGTGGTGGTAGCCGACCTGAACCACCCCCTGGCTGGCCAACGTCTGCATTTTGAGGTTGAAGTGGTTGAGGTCCGGGAGGCCCGGCCTGAAGAGTTGGAAACGCTGAAAAACCACGCCAATTGCGCGCCCGAAAACTGTGGTTGTTGCGGAACCACCTGCGAGTGAGACGGCATTTTAAAGGCGCGAAATTGAGAGCACAATTAATTTGAATGAGATTTTAGCGTCTTCTAGCACCTCTTGGGGAGACAACTTATGTTAAGCCCTTCATTCCTGAAGGGCTTTTTTGTGTTGTTATAAAAAGGTTATTGACGCAAACTAAGATGGACACATAATGTGCTCATCATCCCCTTACCAGAGACTGAATATAAGAATTTCAGGGTAGATAGAGATGAATCCGTTTGAACACTTGACCGAAGCCGTAATCAAGGGAGACATAGAGACGGCGGTGGCCGAGACACAGCTTATCCTGGATGGCGGCTGGGGTGTAAAAGAGGTTCTTGAAGTGGGACTTTTTGTCGCCATGGACGAGGTTGGCCAGAGATATTCAAAGGGCCTGATGTTTGTTCCTGAGATGTTGCAATCCGCCAGGGCCATGCAGAAGTGTATGGAAGTACTCGGGCCGTTGTTTCAAAAAGGAGATCTCTCTCCCAAGGGAAAGGTGATCATTGGAACAGTGAAGCAGGATATACACAACATAGGCAAGAACCTTGTCGTCATGATGATGGAGGGAGGGGGCTTTGCAGTGACTGACTTGGGAGTGGACGTATCTCCAAAAAAGTTTGCTCAGAAGGCTCGAGAGTTAGAGGCAGATATCGTCGCCATGTCGGCTCTTCTTTCGACCACTATGCCGGCCATGCGCAAAACCATTGAGGCTCTCGAGCGTGCCGGTATCAGAGATAAGGTCAAGGTGATGATCGGTGGAGCACCCGTAACCAAGGAGTATGCGCACCAAATAGGGGCGGACTCCTATGCCCCAGATGCGGGCTCTGCAGTGATTGAAGCCAAGAGGTTACTTTCCCTCTCCTGAGGATCTGTGCGATCAAAAATTTCGTGATGCACCTGACAAGTGATGAAATAGTCAGCTAAATGCTCACTGTCGAAAAGCTCGCAAGTAGTTGCCACAGTCCTTATCCTTTCCCGCCAATAATTCAGCCGTTCTCAATGCCACCACCATATCTCTATTCAATATGTCAACAATGGCTGCATCAACACCTGCGAAGGCAGCCATATGGAGGAAGCCCGCATTCAACCTGGCTCGTCCGGGTAAGCCAAAGGATATGTTCGAGATACCTAAAACCGTTCTGCAGCCTGGGAATTCCTTCTTAATCTCAATTAGGGCGTTCAGGGCTGTCAATCCCTGTTTGACATCTGTACTGATAGGCATAACCAGAAGATCAAAGAAAACGTTTTCGATCGGGACTCCGTGTCGCTCACAAGCCTCCACAATCTTCTCTCCGGCTCTAATCCGATCTTTGACACTCTTGGGTAGGCCTGACTCATCCATAGTTAGAGCCACAATAGGAGTGTTGTGTTCTTTTGCCAAAGGGATAACCTTTTCCAGGCTCCTTCGCTCTGCCTTGATGGAATTGAGCATAGCAGGCTTGCCTCTGCAGCACTTCAGTCCTCCTGCCAAGACAGCTGGATTGCTACTGTCTATGCAGAGAGGTATTTCGAGTTCATTCCTAATAGTCTCAACCGCCCATTTCATCGCCTTGATCTCATCTCCCGGAGACCCGGCACCAGTGGATACGTTGAGATCTATATAGCTTGCTCCGGCTCTAGCCTGCCTCCTCGCCAAATCCAGGAGACCCTGATCATCACGATTAAGGATTATGTCCTTAACGGATTGGATTGTACCGTTGATTCTCTCCGCGATGATAATCATGACCAGTTAACTCCTTGAATCAATTCCATCTCTGCCTCACAAGGGAAGGCAGCTTCAGACCAGCTCGCTAGATTCTCCTAGCTTTGCAAGCCCTATCATCACAGTCAGTACAGGGGTTGTAGAGGATCGACCCTTGGGGGACTATGCCGAAGACTCCCGAAATGGATTTCACCGGTTGCATAAGACATGAATCCAAGAGTTGCACCAGTATATCCTCTGGCTCGAACAAACTGAAAAGCTTCTTTTGTTCCGTGAGGGGCCAGTCACAATAACCGGGACTGAAGCGCAAAGTCACAGTTTTGCCTTCTCTTTCGCATTCGTTCTTAATAGTCTGTTGGAACTTGTCAACCAAGTCTTCAACTGCAACTGAGCCCATGGCATCGAGAATGTAAGCTTCGGAAAAATCGTTATGATGCATAAGAGCTCCGACCTCTTCTTCGATCCCAGGCCCAAGGGTGCCAATGAAGCATACGAGCTTCTCGGCACTCTTCATTACCTCTGAGAGATTTCTGCTTTCGAACTCTATGGTTCTTTCGATGCGTATTACCCCGTCATCTTTGACCCTGAAGTCGACCATTCTGTAGTGAATATGGGGTTTTATTAGGCTATTGAACTTATTCTCCAAAACCCGCAGTTTACTCCTTATGGATTCTGGCAACTCCTGATTTGCCTTTCCTCCTAAAAGCTTGGACAGCCTGCTTTCTTTGACCTCCGGATAGATTTTCACGATCTTTTTCTCACCGCTTTGTTGAACCATTCATGGATTAATAATGGAGCTCAATCTAAATTATAACCTTATACTTTAAAGGTGAGAGGAGTGTCCAATTATAAGGAATTAAAAACTCGTTGATTGTGCTGACTCCTGACTGGTAAAGGGTTCGAGTGACAATCTTAAATCGGGTTGCCGCAGGGATGCTCCACAGCACGTGGCGCTCGAAGGTAAGTACAGCGCTTAAAAGAAAAGCGCAGGCCCTAGGATGTTGGGAATGAGGATTTCTAGGGTGTGTCTCTCTTAATTACATTTACCGTATTAGCTCTCAGAGAATTTTTCAAGGAATACGTCTCAGATCACGACCAACCACATGGGACAACTACTCGGCCAGACTTCAATGAGTGCTTCATCGAGAACCTGAATTTTCCCCAAGAGTAATGAAAAGTTAAAAGGCCAAGCAGAGATTAGTTGACTTTCACTTTTTCAGAGTTACCATAAAATATATATATCCATGAAGAGAGGCGTGAGGGAACTGGCCCGGTGACCGCCCAGCAACCTGTGCCATCAAGGTGCTAATTCCAGCCCTTAGGGGAAACATGTGGTCATTCGCGACAAATGGAGATCACTCTCCCTCTGGGGGAGTTTTTTTTGTTGGAATTCTCGAAGGATGAACCTTTTACTTTCGATCACAGAGGAGGAAACCAATGGCGAAATATGAAAAATATACAACAACGGTTGTGGGGTCTTACAGTGTACCCCGCTGGTATGAGGCGTTAGAGAAACAGGTGGAAAACGGGACCCTATCAAAAGCGGACATGGCGGATGCCCAGTATCGCGCCACACAAGCCGCCATCCTCGATCAAGAAGCCGCCGGCATCGATATTATCAACGGGGGAGAAATGCATCGTCGAACAAACAATCGGCATGCACCGCCGAACGCCATGCTGAACTTCTTTTGGGAGAAAATACCCGGCTTTTCAAGGGAAACCAGACCCAAACCCATCACCTCCAAAGATCCCAATGTATTTCATCCTGCAGCTATCTGCACCGGGCCGATCGGTGATGCGGACCTTGGTCTTGTGGAAGAATTCAATCTGGTCTCGAAGTACGCTAGAAAGCCGGTTAAAGTTACCATGACGGGACCGCATATGCTGGCAAAAGTAGCATGGGACGAGCATTACGGGGACGTCGCTAAGATGATGATCGATCTGGCGAAAGTAATGAACCGAAATTTCATAGATCTTGAAGCTGCTGGGTGTCAGTATATTCAGATTGACGAGCCCCTGTTCGCCATATCCGATGACGAGGAAGTTCAGGCAGCGGTGGATGCCATCAACCTGGCTGTGGAGGATTTGAAAGAGGCATCAGTTCAGGTGCATATTTGCCAGGGTAATTACGCCGTAGGTCGGGATTATGACGGACAAATCGGCCATCGATACTTTGACACCGGCAGATACCCTGCGGAGCTGATCAGCAAGATTAATTGCGATGTGCTTCTTATCGAACACGACTACACGGACAAATACGAGGGGTTGCTTGGCAACAAGCATCTAGCGGTCGGCGCTGCGGATGTTCAGGATTTCAACATCGAATCAGGGGAAAAAATTGCGGAACGGATTAAAAAATATTCCTGGCTGTCTCCAGAGCAAACCCTCATTACGAGCTCATGTGGCCTCAATCATTTGCCAAGGCATATTGCTTTTGGGAAGCTCATTGCTATGAGGGAAGCGCAGGAGCTACTTAGAAATTAGGCTGAGAAGATAGATGCCTTGATAGTCTCGCACCTTGTCTCGTAAGTGAAGCGATTTCAACAAAGGAACACCGTTAAATAGATTCATGGGTGTGTGCATGGGATCATCGTGCAGGTGAGGATTCCTGCAGGGTAATTTAACTGGGTTGGCGGGCAGGAAAGCCGCTCCCCCAGGATGTCGCCGACTAATAGCTTTTATAAAGTTTTATAAAATATGTACACTTGACTTGAGTTTTTCTGATGATCTATAACATCGAACCAAAGCTGGTTATGAACTTCACCTAACCCCCAGGACATCCTGCGACTCCCGGGGGTTGTCAACCCATTCGAATCCGGTAATACTTCTCTATATGATAATGTACGAGGTAGAGTCCTGCCTTCGGTAGTAGGAATTACCTGTTGTGGTCTACACGCAAGCTAAAGCTACCCTCTTCACTGACCTTGATCTCCCCTTTCAGAACAGGAACGGTGAGCGTAATTGATGCGGTTGAACTATCTTTACATATTGCTTCAGGTAGAGAGATGTTGGAAAAGAACCTAGTAATAATTCTTACAGAAACAGCACTTACAGCAAGAGAATGGGGGATTGGCGATGACTATTGAACAAAAGGACTTGGATCTTCTTTGCATCAACACTATTCGCAC
>JAJDNB010000187.1 GCA_022340905.1 Deltaproteobacteria bacterium
AGATCCGGATTCTTTACTTGCCCTTTTTTGCCTTCCTTTTCGGCTTCTTCTCTTTCTTTTCCTCTTTTCCAAGTGCGACGATGCGTTTAGCGTACTCCTTTTTCAGATTGCTCAGGTATTTCTTATCGATGGTTCCTTTCCAGGTGGTTATTTCAGTAAATCTTTTGGGGATCTTTACCGCTGCCGGGTCAAAACCCGTACCCAGCCTGAGTCGCCAACGCAGTTTCTGAATATTCTGGGCCACCTGGTCCATATTGTCAGCCAGAGTCTTGTAACCCAGGGAATTCAGGCAATCTGCCAGTAACTCATCCTTATACACTTCACGGGCAAAAAGACAGGCGACCATGGAGGTCAAAAACACCCTGCCTTGTTCATCACGCACGAGAAATTCCACCGCCTCCTTCACGTTCTTCTCTTCATGTTTCTGATCATGCGAATAGCCACCGCTATCCAAGTGTGAATGCCTGAATCCCAGAGCCTGGGAGGTGAAAAAGACCTCACCAGTGGCATAGCCGCCCATCTCCTGTCCAAGAACGCAAGCGAAATCTTCCCCGCCGTACTGCTCGGCAGCCTTCATGGCTCCCTGCGCCAGAAGGCGATAGAAATCATTGGCTCCCAATCCTAAATGGTGGATGGCCATCTTGTATCCTTCGACCTCACCAAATTTCAGTGGTACCAGCGTCTCTTTCTCCGATATGAATCCCTTGTCCAGTGCTTCCGTTGCCCATGCAAGTGCCACCCCGGCCGACATCACGTCCAGCCCCACCTTTTCCACCATGTCGATAAGGCTAAGAACGCCAAAGGCATTTGTCATCCCCAGCATGGAACCGGTGGCGAAGATTGGTTCGTGGTCGTAAGAGACCTGACGGTAGAGATACTGGTTGGGATCCATAAATTTCTCTCGGACAAAACCAATATGAATACAACCCACGGGGCAACCAGCGCAAGCGGTATTGCGCAGCAGGGTATCGTTGGCAAAGGTTTCACCGGTGATGCCCTTGATGTTTGGATCAGAGGTTTGTTGCAGGTTTTTGATAGGTAAAGCCTTGATCCCATTTAAGACGGCCACGTTCACTGGGGTGCCCAGATTGTGGTACTTGTCCATCATGTCGGTGGTGGTAAGCTGCTTGTGCACTCCCTCAAAGAGTTCTGCATACTCTTTACCCTCAGGGAGGTCGAACACCCCATCGCCCTGAATCGCAATGGCCTTGAGGTTCTTGCTCCCCATAACCGCACCGCCGCCGAGTCTGCCAAAGTGACGGTAGGTATCCACCGTTATACACGCATAGGCTGAAAGGTTTTCTCCTGCTGGTCCGATCCGCAAAATGGACCGATGGCCTGCGCCGCCAATCATCTTGCGCAGCATCTTTCCGGATCTCTGCAAGTCAATTCCCCGCATATAGTGAACGTCCACAACGTCAAGATGGCGCGAGCCAATTGAGAGGCAACTGAGTCTCTGAGCCTTGCCGGTGACGACCAAGCCATCCAGGTCAGCAAAGCGCAGGGAAAGGGCCGAGCGGCCACCGGCATGGCTTTCTCCGTACTGATCGTGGTACGGCGACTTGAATCCGCACACGGTCTTGCTCATGAGGGGGAAATAACCGGTAAGTGGCCCGATGGTGAAAATGAGAGGCTGCGCAGGATCGTCCCAAGGCTTATTGAGGTGACCATATTTGTTAAACAGTAATGCTGCCAGTCCACTACCACCGGCCTCGGTATCACGACCGTCAAGGTTAACAATCTCACCCTTGCCGGTGGCAAGGTCCACCGTGAGTATCCTGAAATGATCCCTAATCATGGCGCCACCTCCTCTTACGCCTCCTCAGGCAATGGCTCAACCGGAACCTCAGCCAGTTCCAGGCATTCATGGGGACAGAATGGCACACATTGGCCACAATGGATGCAGACAAAGGGCTGGGTAGAAGCGTCAAGATAAATGGCGTCAACCGGGCAGGCGGCGGCACATTCTCCGCACTGAATGCAGAGCTTCCTTTTGACAAGCACTCCTCCGCCTTTGCGCTGGACAAAGGCACCTGTGGGGCAGGCCAAAGCGCAGGGGGCAGGATTACAGGCCAGGCAGGGCTTTGCCTCAAAGCCGGTTGACAAGCCACCCGAAGAGATAATCCGGATTCCAGCCGTGTCCCAGGACAACCGCTTGTTCACCAGCCGGGCACAGGCCAATGAGCAAGCGTGACAGCCGATGCAGCGCTCCATTCGGGGGGTGGTTAGAATCTTTGTGGTTTTCATAAGTTCTCCTTCTCTCTATGCTCTATGCCCTATGCCCTATGCTCTATGCCTTCTCCAATCCGCATTCCGAAATCCGCAATCTACTCACCTCTGCTCTCAAAAACCACAACGCTCCGAGGCTGAACGGTGTAAAACGAGTTTCTCACCTCAGATTGCTCGGGTGGTTCCAAGATGTCTGCTGGTGAGTCTTGGTAAGTGTCCACTGCTCTAAACCAGGTTGAATTGGGTATTCGAGGGAGCTCCGTTTGCTCAGAACTGTCCGACA
The DNA here is from genome assembly GCA_022340905.1 of Deltaproteobacteria bacterium. Taxonomy (GTDB): domain Bacteria; phylum Desulfobacterota; class Syntrophobacteria; order BM002; family BM002; genus BM002. The sequence goes on from JAJDNB010000187.1 coordinate 2,513, forward strand.
TATTGACTACTACATGGATGTCTTCCTCGCTCTCTGCAACTGCGCTGAGAGTGAAGGCAAGAAGCTGAGCATTGGGATCCTCCCAAGGGGGCTCATTGACTTTGGCGCCATGCCAGGTGACGTCGGCAAGATGGCGGTCCTCTTGTTTTTCGCCTTTCAGAAACCGCTTCCTCCTGAGACAGGCGTGGCGTTTACGAAAGGCAATCATCTGCTTGACGAAGCGGAACATGTCCTGGTTTTGTTCGGTCAAGGTCCAGTCGAACCAGCCTACCTCGTTGTCCTGGCAGTAGGCATTGTTGTTGCCTCGCTGAGTTTGAAGCACCTCATCTCCTGCAAGGAGCATGGGGACACCCTGACTAAGTAGGAGGATCGCCATAAGGTTCTTTGCCTGCCGTTTGCGGAGCGAGAGAATGATGGGATCGTTTGTTTCGCCCTCTTGTCCGCAGTTCCAGCTGAAATTCTCGTTGGTGCCGTCACGATTGTCTTCACCGTTGGCTTCATTGTGCTTTTCATTGTAGCTCACCAAGTCGCAAAGGGTGAAACCGTCATGGCAGGTCACGAAGTTGATGGTATTGATCGGCAATCTCCCCTGTGGCTGATATAAATCACTACTGCCGCTGAGTCTGGTTGCCACCTCGCCTACCAGCCCTTTTTCACCACGAACAAACCTCCGGATTACATCCCGGTATCTACCGTTCCACTCCGCCCAGCGAAAACCGGGAAAAGCTCCAACCTGATAGAGGCCGGCGGCATCCCAGGCTTCTGCGATGATTTTGGTGTGGGCCAGCACATCCGAGAGTTCGATGCTCCAGAGAACAGGCGGATTTTGCATGGGACTTCCGTCCTCACCGCGGGCCAGGACACTGGCCAGATCAAAGCGGAAACCATCTACGTGCAGCTCACGAACCCAGTATTCCAGACACTCGACAATAAAGCTGGCTACCACTGGATGGTTGCAGTTGACCGTATTGCCGCAACCGGTATAGTCCCGATAGACACGAGGGTCCGAGGGATCGAGGTGGTAAAATGTTCGGTGTCCAAAGCCTTTGAAGTTGATGATGGGGCCATCGGCGCCCCCTTCGGCCGTATGATTGAAAACCACGTCCAGGATAACGCCGATACCCGCCTGGTGCAGAGCCTTGACCATGTCCCGGAATTCTTGAAGATGTGATCCCTCCTTTGGTGTAGCGCAGTAGCCTGGATGGGGGCTGAAGAAGCTGTGTGAGCTGTAACCCCAGTAATTCTTTAAGCCTCTTCTGGCAACTCCCTCAGGCACATCTTGCTCGTCAAAGGCCATAGTGGGCATCAACTCGACATCGGTGACTCCAAGCTCTTTGAGGTAGGGAATTTTCTCGATCACCCCAGCGAATGTTCCTGGATTGGCTGCATTGGATGAGGAGTGACGCGTGAATCCTCCAACGTGCATTTCATAGATAATAGCGTCCTCCAAATGGTGATTCAGCGGCTGATCTCCCTCCCAATCGTAATGAGGCTCAATCACAACAGCACGCATGGATGCATTGCTCTCGCCTTCTGCCTGGCTGATGCCTTTACGATCCCATAATTCCTGGGTGACGGCGCGGGCCCAGGGATCCAAGAGTTCCCTGTGTTTATTGAACCGAAAACCGGATTGGCGGGTGTCGTTTGGCCCGTCAACCCGCCAGGTGTAGTGAACTCCCACCGGTAGATCCTCCACATGAACATGCCAGGAGAAAAATGTCCGATTGAGCTCAGGATCCAGCTGGATTACCTGGAAAGGCGCGGGACTGTCTGCATGTTCGTAGAGCAGCAATTCCACCGCCGTAGCGTAGCGGCTGAAGGTAGAGAAGTTTACCCCCTCCGAATCCACTGTTGCACCTGGGGGATAGCGGGACCCGGGTCGAATGTTGTATTTTTTCACGAATCAATCCTTTTCGTTCACTCTGTAGGCTCTGCCAAATTGATGGGAAAAGGTTTCACCTTCCAGATTTCCTCGCAGTATTCGCGCATCGACCGGTCAGAAGAAAATTTCCCCATGCGGGCCACATTGAGTATGGACATTCTGGTCCAGTGATCCTGCTCCAGATAAGCCTGGCTTACCCTCTCTTGACAGTCAATATACGAATGATAGTCGGCAAGGAGCATATACTCATCGTGATACACCAGGGAGTCAACCAGCGGTTTGAACAGGTCTCGATCACCCTGAGAGAAGTGCCCTGAGCCAATCAGGTCCATTGCTTCTCGGAGTTCGGTATTTGCATGGTAGTATTCCGCCGGATTGTGACCTTTGGACTTTAGGTCAAAGACCTCCTCGGCGGTTAGCCCGAAAAGGAAAAAGTTGTCTGGTCCAACTTCTTCCCTAATCTCGACGTTGGCACCATCCAGGGTTCCAATGGTCAATGCTCCATTCATGGCAAACTTCATGTTCCCTGTTCCCGAAGCTTCCTTACCGGCCATGGAGATCTGCTCCGATAGGTCGGCGGCAGAGTAGATTGGTTGGGCGTTCTTGACGTTAAAATCCGGGAAAAAGACAACTTTCAACCGATCGGCCACCTGAGGGTCATTATTGACTACCTCGCCAACGGAGGTGATGAGCTTGATGATCAGTTTCGCCATGAAGTAACCGGGCGCGGCCTTGCCACCGAAGATAAACGTTCGTGGCGTGATATCGACCTCGGGATTCTGCCTGATCCGGTTGTAAAGACTTACAATGTGCAAGACACTCAGGTGTTGTCGCTTGTACTCGTGCAAACGCTTCACCAGAATGTCAAACATGGACTCGGGGCTTACCTCAATGGCGGTCCGTTCACGGATAAGGGTGGCAAGATCACGCTTGTTCTCGAGCTTGACTTGCCGCCATTTTTTTTGGAAAGCAGGGTCATCTGCAAATTTTTCCAGTTTGTTGAGTTCCTCCAGATGCTTGATCCAGCCGTCACCGATCTTGCTCGTGATAAGCTTGCTGAGTCGGGGATTGCTGAGGACCATAAATCGACGCGGAGTTACCCCGTTGGTCTTGTTGCTGAACTTATCGGGCATGAATTCAAAGAAGTCACGCAGTACCGTTTCTTTGAGTAAATTTGTATGGAGCTCGGCCACGCCGTTTATGGCGTGACTGCCCACACAGGCCAGGTTGGCCATACGCACATACTTGCCGTCGCTCTCGTCGATCAATGACATGCGAGACAGCTTCTGGCCATCATCCGGATACCTGACCCGGACCTCATCCAAGAATAATTGATTGATCTCGTAAATGATCTCCAGATGCCTTGGCAGCAAACTGCCGAACAGCTGCAAGGGCCACTTCTCCAGAGCTTCCGGCAACAAGGTGTGATTGGTGTAGGCGAAGGTTTTCCGGGTGATGTGCCAGGCCCTGTCCCAATCCAGCTGATGTTCGTCTACCAACAATCGCATGAGTTCGGCAACACCGACGGCCGGGTGGGTGTCGTTTAGTTGTACTGCAAACTTGTGGTGGAATGTATCCGGGCTTTCTCCTCGGGACAAATGGATGCGCAGCATATCTTGCAGGGAGCAGGAGACGAAGAAGTACTGCTGCTCCAGACGCAGTCGTTTGCCCTGGAGTTGCTCATCATTCGGGTAGAGAACCTTGGTAAGGTTCTCTGAAAAAACCTTTTCTTCGACGGCCCCGTAGTAATCACCCACATTGAAAGCCTGAAAATCGAAGGATTCACATGCCTCCGCCCTCCAGAGGCGTAGAATGTTGCAGGTGTTCACCCGGTAGCCGAGGATGGGTGTATCATAGGCGATTCCCCTTACCAGTCGATGGGGAACCCAGCGGACGCGATACTGACCATCATGGTCGTAGTATCCCTCCGTGTGCCCGCCCATTGGGACATCAAAAGTGATGTCCGCCCGGGGAACCTCCCAAGGGTTTCCATAACGCAGCCACTTGTCGGTGATTTCTACTTGCCAGCCGTCGTGTATCACCTGATCGAAAATGCCGAACTCGTAACGGATGCCGTAGCCGATGGTAGGGATTTCCAGTGTTGCCAGTGAGTCCAGATAACAGGCAGCGAGCCTCCCCAGCCCACCGTTGCCCAGACCGGGTTCCTCTTCCTGGTCCAACAACTTCTGGAGATCAAGATCCAGCTCTTTCTTAACGGCCTTGTCCACGTCTTCATAAATCCCCAGGTTAATCAGGTTGTTTCCCAGGTGAGGCCCAAGGAGGAATTCCGCCGACAGGTAGCAGACAAGCCTGAGGTCCTCTTTAAGGTAGGTTTCAACCCCTTTCATAAAACGGTGGACCATGCGATCCCTGACCGTATAAGCCAAGGCCACGTAGTAGTCATGTGGGGTGGCAAACTGGGGGAATCGGCACTGGGTATAGACCAGGTTGTCTACAAAGGCGCGCTTCAGCGTGTCCACTGCCAAGCCGGTACGGATCTTCTCGGATCTTGTCTTTGGTTTCTTAGTCTTCTTGGTTGTCTCCATAGTTTGTTCTCCTTGCTTATTCTTCAGTCTCATTCCGCATTCCACAATCTGAAATCCGCAACGCACAATCTTAGATCTTAAATCCAGCTTCAATCTACAGTCTGAAATCTAAAATCTACTTCAATCCCTCGGATTCAAGTACTTCTTTCGTTTGTTGAGCAATCTCCAGTTCTTCGTTTGTGGGAATCACAAATAAGGCGACCGAACTCTCGGGCTTATTGATTTGCAAAGGCCCCTCGTGTTCTTGTTTGTTTTTCTCGGGATCAAGTACAATTCCTAGACGCTCCAATTTCTCGCAACACCTCTCCCGTATCTCAACATCATGCTCGCCAATCCCGGCAGTGAATACGATGCCGTCCAGACGGCCCAGGATCGCCAGGTAATTCCCAATGTATTTCTTTATCCGGCGGACAAACATATCCAGGGCCAACTGCGCTCGCATATCTCCTTCCTTTGCCTTTCTGTGAATATCCCGCATATCATTGAGACCACAAATCCCTTTGAGACCACTTTCATGAGTGATGACGTGGTCCAGTTCTTCTATGCTCATTCCTTTGGTTTTGGCCAAGTAGATCATAATTCCAGGATCGATATTGCCAGAGCGTGTTCCCATAATGATTCCCGCCACAGGAGTCATCCCCATGGAAGTGTCAACGCTTTTCCCGTTCTCAATGGCGCAGGTGCTGGCACCGCTACCAAGGTGAATAGTCATTAAATTCAGTTCGTCCAGGTGTCTGCCCATGAGTTTGGCTGCCTCTTTAGCCACATAGCTATGGGACGTTCCGTGAAAACCATAGCGGCGGACACCCAACTCCTCGTAGTATTCATAGGGTAATGAGTAATGAAAGGCTTCAGGCGCCATGGTCTGATGAAAGGCGGTGTCGAAGATTGCTACTTGAGAGGCGCGCGGTATTAGAGCTTGTGCAACCCGAATCCCCATTAAATTGGCGGGATTGTGCAATGGAGCAAGGGGAATGGTCTCTTCAATGGTCTTGATGACCTCGTCGTCAATCAAGGTGGGTGTGTGAAAACGTTCGCCGCCGTGTACTACCCGATGACCAATTGCGAAGATTTCGCCAGTATCCTCTATGATCCCATGTTGTTTGTCGGTCAGGAGGCTTACAATAGTATTCATGCCTGCTTTATGATCCGGAATGGGTTCTTCCTTGACGAGGGTCAGTTCTTCTTCTGTATCTGGATATTTAATGTGGGTGAGCTTCCCCTCGGGCTCACCAATCCGCTCGGCAAGCCCCGAGATCATGACCACCTCTTTTTCCATGTTAAACAACTGATATTTGATGGAGGAACTCCCACAATTGATGACCAGGATCTTCACTCTTCTTTCCCTCTCTATTCACTGTTCAATATCTGAAATCAAAGAATCCAGAATCCAGGAGTCAGAATCCAGTAGCCAGTATTTAGGTGTCAGGTGTCAGCAGCAAACGGTAAATTGTTATCGAGAGCCGTTTAACTCAAATTTCTTGATTTCTGAATTCCTCAATTGTCCTCCGGACTCCCACCCTACGGGCGGGTTCCCAGTTTCGAAATTCGCAATTCGCAATTATTTCCCTATGCCCTATGCTCCATGCCTCCTGCAATCCAGAATCTACTTCGTTTCTTGCGCTTGGATCGCGGTGATGGCCACGGTGTTGACGATATCCGTTACCGTACAACCGCGGCTCAGGTCATTCACCGGTTTGTTGAGCCCTTGCAACACCGGTCCCACAGCGACAGCGTTGGCGGAACGCTGAACCGCCTTGTAGGTATTGTTACCGGTGTTCAAGTCTGGGAAGATAAATACAGTTGCCTGTCCGGCAACTTCGCTTTCGGGAAGCTTGGTTCTTGCAACGCTTGCATCCACCGCGGCATCGTACTGGATCGGCCCTTCAAGCTTCAAATCTGGCCGACGCTCTCTGGCAATGGCAGTTGCCTGTCGCACCGACTCCACAGCCTCACCTTTACCAGATTCCCCTGTTGAGTATGAAAGCATGGCGATCCTGGGTTCGATCCCGAACATAGTTGCTGTTTCCGCTGAACTAATGGCGATATCAGCCAGTTGCTCCGCATCAGGGTGAGGATTCACGGCGCAATCCCCATACACCAGTACCCTGTCTGCCAGGCACATAAAAAAGACACTGGAAACGATAGAGCAACCGGGTTTGGTTTTGATGATCTCGAAACTAGGGCGAATCGTATGGGCGGTAGTGTGAACCGACCCGGACACCATGCCGTCGGCGATGCCTTTGTGAACCATCATGGTGCCGAAGTAACTGACGTCGGTCATGGCATCAGCCGCCATCTCTTCGGAGATCCCTTTGTGCTTACGGAGCTCATAGTATGTTTTGGCGAAATCAGCGAGCCATTCGGAATGTGCCGGGTTGACGACCTTTGCCCCCTCCAGATTGAGCCCCAGAGCTGCAGTCTTTTGTTGGATCTCCTTCCTATCTCCCAGCAGGGTTAGGTCGCACACCTTGCGGCGAAGAAGGACCTCAGTGGCCCGGAGAATGCGATCTTCAGCGCCTTCCGGCAGGACGATGTGCTGACAGTTTGATTTGGCCCGCTCAATGAGCTGATACTCAAACATGATCGGAGTAACCCTCACAGAACGAATCCCGGTGATGCGATTTCCAAATTCCTCTAGATCGACTCTGGATTCGAAGAGGCCGAGTGCTGCAGCGATCTTGCGCTCGTTATCAGGTGTGATCACAGCCGGGACCGCACTTACGTTCATGGCAGTGGTATAGGTATCCGTATCGACTGAAATGATCGGCGTAGGCGACCTTTTCGCACCTTCGATAAGACGTAGTACCTGCGGCTCGGGAGTTAGCCCTCCCGTTAGAAGTAACCCTGCGATATTGGGGTAGGTCTCCGAAAAAACTGTTGCCAGGCTACCAAGGATAACGTCGGCACGATCGCCCGGTGTGATTACCAGGGCACCGTCTACCACATAATCCAGAAAATTCGGCAAATTCATCGCCGCAACCTTGAAATCGCGGACTTCACGATTCAGTTCATTGGACTCACCCTGCAGGACTGTGGCGTTGAGAGCTCTGGCGATTTCACCGACTGTTGGCTTTGCCAAGGTTGGTTCTTCCGGCAGGACGTAGAGGGGCTCACCTTCACGCTGTAAGCCTCCTAACTGCTCGACAATGGAGTCAACCTGGTCGGCCGTGACTCGATTGACTGCTGTGGCCGCAAGAGTGCACCCATGTCCCCCATAAGACTCCCTGGCCACACGCACTCCATCCACCACTGCAGCCGGGGACTTGCCAAACCCATTCACCACTGCCAGGATCGGCGCCCCCAGATTGTTCGCCACGTCAGCGTTGAAGTCGAACTCGAAGGCTGAAGAAACACCGGTAAAATCCGTCCCTTCACACAAAACAAAAGGACACTGACTTTCCAGCTCTTTATATTTACTGACAATGTTTTTCAGGAGCTCATTGTATTGCCCCCCTGCGATCATATTTCGTGCTTCTTCATGGGTATACCCATAGGTGTCTTCGTAAGACAGTTCATGATTGTAACGACTTAAAATGAGTTGAATGTCGTTGTCGGGCTTGTCACCGGACTTGATAATGGGTCGAAAGAAACCGATATTCCTGATCCGTCTGGAAAGGGTTTCCATCACGCCGAGAACCAGGGCTATTTTATGGCTCTCCGGCTCCATTGTTGCGATATATAGGTTATTGGACATGTTGTTGTTATTGCCTCCTGCCTGCGACGCCAAGTCTAGGGGCTGAACCCGTGTTGATTGAAGCTCCCTGCAGTCCGCATCCGGCGGACTACGGGGAATGCGCTCGCTGTAGCATTTTCAATCGCCTTCTTGCGGCAGATTCCAGGGCGATATTCTATCTGGAGAACTCGGTTCTGTTTGTTACAATGTTGTGAAATATTTGGGAGCTACGCTGGTAGATGAATCCTAACTCCTAACGAAATGTTATTCTACTTCGAATTATGGTAGCCGACTGTATGTTTGTCAAGAATGTCTTTATATTTCAGATATTTTGCTAAGGCAAAAAGATTGCAGAATTAAGATTACACATTGCGGATCGCAGAATTTAGATTTAAAGTTAACATTACACCATGCTCAGTTGAGGAGAGTGTATGGACTACATCCAATGGTTGAGCGACTATTGCCCTGAAAAAATCGTTGAAGCCACTGAGGCAATCTCAAAAATCAAAACTGGTAGCAGAGTCTTTCTCGGTACAGGTTGCGGCGAGCCACAGCACCTGATCCGGGCTATGGTGCAAAACACCGAACTAGAGGACATGATCGTCTATCAGATGCTTTCTCAGACGCTGGCTGAATATGTCGATGATGATTCTTTTCTGAGCAGGTTCTCATTAAAGCTTTTCCACATCAGTCTCGCCATGCGGGAAGCCGCTTTCGATGGCAAGATTGATTACATACCGGCCTACCTCTCTCAGGTTCCGCGGCTTTTTTACAGAAGGCGTATCGGTCTTGATGTGGCTCTCGTACAGGTAAGTCCGCCAGACAGATTTGGCAATTGCAGCCTGGGTGTCTCTGTGGATATCACCCGAGCAGGAATGGACAATGCGCAGTTGGTTTTTGCCCAAATCAATCCCATGATGCCCAGGACCTCAGGAGACAGCTTTGTTCATGTGGATGAAATCGACTACCTGGTGTTGCATGAAGAACCTCTGGTGATTTCTCTCCCTACGATAACTGAAACCGAGGTGGCCCAAAGAATCGGCCATTACGTTTCCCAGCTCGTGGATAACGGGGCCACGCTGCACCTCGGCTTTGGGCAATTGCCTTACTCCATTTTGAAATATCTGGGCGAAAAGAAGGACCTGGGGGTACACACTCATCTGATCAGCGATGGCTTTCTGCCTCTTTTTGAAAAGAAGGCAATAACTAACAAGAGGAAGACATTTCTTCCCGGGCGCGTGGTGGCCTCCCTTTGTATGGGATCGGAGAAAATTTATGACTTCGTAAATGACAATCCCATGTTCTATTTCCGCTCTTCGGAATTTGTCAACGATCCGACAGTTATCGCCCAAAACGATAACCTGGTTTCAATTAGTTCCGCCTTGGAGGTGGACCTTACGGGCCAGGTGTGCTCCGATTCCATGGGATACTTGTTCTACAGCGGCCTAGGAGACCAGGTGGACTTCCTCCGCGGCAGTACCATGTCCGAAGGGGGATTTTCCATCATTGTGCTGCCCTCTACAACGCAAGACGGTGAAACATCTCACATTGTGCCCCACCTGTCAGAAGGGGCAGGAGTGGCAACTACGCGGGGTGATGTGAATTTCGTGGTAACGGAATATGGTATCGCGGAGCTTCAGGGGAAAAGCATATATCAGAGAGTGGTGGAATTGGCCCAAATAGCTCATCCTAAATTTCGTGAAGATCTCATGGAGGCGGCAAAGGAGCGCCACTACATATTCCCCACCCAACTACCTCCACAACCAGAAGACCTGCTTTTTCTGGACGGCTACAAAAGCACCATGCTCATGAAAAATGGACGAACCATCGAATTTCGCCCTCTTCTTGCGTCGGATGAGCTGGCTTCAAGAAATTTCTTCTATTCCCTCACCAAGCAGACCATCTACTACCGGTTTTTTCATAATAGAAAGATATTCACCCACGAAGATCTGCAGAAGCATCTGGCTACACTGGACTACAAAAGAAACATGACCATGATCGGTCTGGTGCGTAACAGGGGAAACTTGGATGTGGTTGCCACGGGTTCATATGGGATGGTGGACGAGACCACAGCAGAGGTGGCCTTCATTGTACGCGAGGATCATCAAGGCATGGGAATAGCCTCCTACCTTCTCGGAGTTCTTGAGAAGATCGCCAGAGAAAACCAGTATAAAGCTTTTTCCGCCTACGTCCTGCGAGAAAATGCAGCAATGATCCGCGTTTTCAAAAAAAGATATCCCAACCTGAAAACATCCAGGGAAGGGGGCGATATAGAGATTCACATGGACTTCGATGATTCGGCGGAGCCGTAGACTAAATTGGTAAGTGTCCTCATCTACCATTATTGGTAAAAGTGGCACGGGTAAAAGCGTGCTCCTGAAGCACATCATTGGCTTGTTGGGACCCGATTCGGGTAGGATTCTTTTCCAGAAACGATCCACTCTTTGATTTGCTTCAAGGATATATTCTGATGAGTGAACCTACTACCTGGATATCCTTGGCTCAAAATGCTGGGGTAAATCTCACTAGATAGTAACTCAACATATCTTGCCAAGATGTGAACTTGGCCAGAATTAAAGGTATGAGGAGCATATCTAAAGGTCTCTGAATATCTCTAGAGGATGGAAATGTAACCCCGTCTGAATAGCGGTCAAAAAATGGACAAGCATGAAGCTCAACTTCAGACTCCGGAGTCATCTGAGGAGCAAAAAGAAAAGGCCCCTCGAAAGGGGCCTCGGACACGGTTGGGATCCGGTTTTTCAATATCACAATTATAATGATTTTAGGTACTTGGTGGAGGGCGACCCGGGGATCGAACCCGGGACCTTTGGTTCCGGAGACCAACGCTCTATCCACTGAGCTAGTCGCCCTTCTAATTCAATGTATTTTGGACACGCCCGGTACCTAGCTCGGATATTTGATGAATTATCCGGGCTAAAAGCGGCGATTTTATCTAACACAGCAGGGTAGTCTTGTCAATGAAACCACCCTTGCATTTGACTATTCCCGTAAATTATTTATATCATTATCCGAACTTGGCACTTTGGTAATTAGCAAATTAGGGAATTAGGGAATTAGTAAAAAAATCAAGCAAGTGATTGTTGACCGTTTAGCATTTACGACTTGAATGATTTGAACGATTTCTACGACTTCCTGTGAGCTGTGAGCTAATTCAACGCTTTTAACGAATTAACTAATTCTCTAATCAACTAATCAAAAAAGCGCCCTGAGCCTTGTACCTTGCACCTGAGTTTAGATAAATGTCCAGTCGCAAAGAGAACATAACCGTGCTCCTCCTGATACTCCTCGGGGTGATTATCGTTCCTGTTCTCTTCATCTGGCAGGCTAACAACCTAATGGCCCTGACGCTAAAGACCTTTCTCGCTGCCTTTTTCTTGTTGTTGCTTATAAGAACAGTCCCTGGCAAAGGTCGAGAGTCCGGTTCTCGCGAACCTTCCAAAAGGGACCTTTAGCCCGGATGTTTCATGAATTGCTGTCACGAGACCGTGAAGATGGCCGTGCCACCTGGCAACCGCAGGGTGTTGGACCCGAGGCGTACCTGAACGGTACGTCGCAGGGTGGGACACCCGAGGACGTCAGGAAGGACGGCCATATCCTCGGTCGCAGCAAGTGATTCATGAAACATCCGGACTTTAGCCGCATCTTCTTAGAATTCCAATTGAAATCTTCTCTGAGAGATGCTAGAGTGTTCGCCAATTTGGTTGCAGACAAATCCCGAGAGGTTCGGGGGCACCCATGAAAGACACCATACCGCAACACTGGATAAAGTCCGATTTGCCCACGGGCAAAATTCTGGTGGTTGACGACGTCCTAGAGGTGCGCAGCCTCTGCGCCGAAATCATCCAAAGCATCGGCTTGAAGTCGGCCACCGCCGCCCAGCCTTCCGAAGCAAAAGATCTCCTGGTCAAGGAACCTTTCTCCCTGGTCATCAGCGACATTGCCATGCCTGGTATGGACGGCCTCCAGTTCACCAAATTTATCAAAGAGCAATATCCCAAGACCGATGTAATTTTGATGACCGCCTTCAACATGCACTACTCCTATGACGACGTCTTGGCGGCCGGTGCCCTTGATTTTATCCAGAAACCCTTCAGTAATGAAGAGTTTGCCGCTAAACTGAAGAGGGCTCTGCGGGAACGCCGGCAAATACAGACAATCAAACATTCTGAGAGGCAATTTCGAGGACTGCTGGAGAATATCCCGGGAGTTGTCTTTAGCATATTTGCCGACGGTACTGTCCAATTTGTGGATGACAAAATCAAAGGACTCACAGGATATTCTGCTGCGGCTTTTGCCGAGGAGCCTGAGATCTGGTCTTCCCTGTGCGGTGACAAGACCGGCTCTCTTACAACCGAGTTATTTAAAGCAGCCTCGGAACAAGGAGGGAGTTTAATCAAAGAATATCTCATCCATACCCGGGATGGCAAAAGCAGATGGTTGCAGGTTAGAGGTCAGGCGATAACTGATGAGGCCGGCAATATTGACCAGATCAGCGGTATCCTCTTCGACATCACCCACCAGAAACGTCTGGAAAAGCGCACCAGTGCGCTGAACCAGCTTTTCTTCAGTTTTGATGCCGACCATAATGCCAACATCCGCAAAGTCGTTCTCGAAGCCAGCAACTTGCTGGCCGGCTCCTGCACCCTTTACTTCAGGAGCGAAAGGAACGGCAAGGAGCCGCTACTGACCCTTGCCCATGCTGATGGCCGAGTGAATGAGGAAAAATCCGCTCAGATCGAGGTAGGACCTCTGCTCAAAAGGATTATGCAAAGCACCAGCGAACAGCCGGAGGTCATCGAGAACCTCAGCCAAGATCCTGATCTGCAAGGAGATTACCTGGTGAGTAATTACGGCCTGCAAACCTGTATCTGTAAACCACTTCTGGTGGACGGCCGCTCTTGTGGTTCTTTTTGCATCGCCTTCGCCGAACCGCACAAGGTGCTTCTCCACGAGATGGCTGTTTTTTCTATGCTCGCCAAGGCCCTCGAGATAGAAGAAGAGAGGCGGGAACTTCAAGAGGCGCTGGTTCGCTCGGAAGACAAGTACCGCTCTCTGGTTGAAGGCAATCTATATCCCATTAGCATAATAGACAATCAGGGTGTCATTCGCTACTGCAACAAAGTCATGGCCACTATGTTTCGCTACCCTCAGCCCTCCTCTCTTTTGGGTCGTGAGTTCAGTGAATTGCTCCATCCCGGCGACCGCCAGGTCCTGGAAGATCTCATCAACAACCTTGACAATCAAGGTCCGGTACAACCTGAGCAAACCTTGGAATTTCGCGGCCTGGCGAGAGACGACACCACCATGGACATCCGGGTAACAATGGGGTTGATTTTTTACGACGGGCGCCCAGCGCTCCAGGCGATTTTGGAAGACGTTACCCAACGAAAGCAGAAAACAGGCATTG
>JAJDNB010000218.1 GCA_022340905.1 Deltaproteobacteria bacterium
GGAAATCTTGGTCTCGTTGTGAAGCACTTCGTCGTGGAGACCTCCCAGGGTGATGAAGGACTTTACCCCGAAACGGTGGCATAGCTGCATGAAGGCTTCTATGTATTGATGCCAGCATAGCTGTGGCTCTGGCCCCATAAATAGGATCAAATCTTTGCCTGGTGAATTTGTTGAAAAATAAAAACGGCTTCTTGGGAGATCCAGACTTTTGAAACGCCCGTTTACTATACTTACCAAGGGGCGATTGACTGTAAAGACATAAAAATCATCGGATTCCAGGACGGCCAACAGCTCTGCTTGCAAGCTGTTGATCATAAAGTCCACGGTGCTGGAGGCCACCTCGCCCGCATTACCCCACCCGCCAAAAGCAGCCACCAAAGCGGGTTCACGTAGAGAAGGCTCCGACAAGTACTTAATGAGTTCCATTTGGGCGAGGCTCTCCGATTACAAATGGCTAAAATGTCTAAAACCCAAAAAATGTGAGATGTGCGATGTGGGATAAAGCCTTGATTCCGTAACATCTCATATCTCAAATCCGCAATCTCAAATCTCACATCGTTTCAGTCTACTCCCTTTTCCGAGAACAGGCAAGCAACCGCCGGAACCGAACTACCTCTTGGTTACTCCTAGGCTCTCGGATTACCCACAAATTGAAAATAACCGTGTGGCAGGCCGTGTACCAGAAGGCTTGGGAGTCCACCGTTTACAGCTCATTCCGGGCAGTCAACATTCATTGACAGGCGATAGTAGCTGTGGCATATTAGTTACTTAGTAAGGGATTTGCCGCTGCAGGCAAAATGCTGAAAACAACCTTCTTTTTAACACTTGCCGATTTTGGTCAACATCAAAAATCTGAGGAGATGAGGACTTCCGTTGATACTCAGAGGCGTCCCGATACGTCCCTTTTTTAAAGGATTGCAGATAACTCAAAAACTGTGGTGCTCAGTATCTGTGCCACAATTCAAGGGAGGATAGAAATGCCGGCAAAATCGGAAACCGGAATCCTATGGATCGAAGAGCTGCGCAAAGATGACATCCCTCTCGTTGGGGGCAAGAATGCGAACTTAGGCGAGTTACACGGAGCTCTAGGTGCTCCGGTTCCTCCAGGCTTCTGCATAACCGCTGAAGTATATCGTGCTTTCATGGAGGAGGCTGGCCTGGATAAGAAAGTGAACAAGATCCTCAAGGGCCTGGATGCGAGTAATCTGAGTGCGTTACTGCAGGCGTCGGAAAAAATTCGTGAGATGATCGAGAAAACTCTGGTTCCAGAGAGCATCAGCACCAAGATCGTCGAGACTTATGAAGAACTGGCAAAAAAATGCGGCAAGCCAGACGCCTTAGTGGCGGTACGCTCGTCAGCTACGGCGGAAGACTTGCCGGACGCAAGCTTTGCCGGCCAACAGGATACTTTCCTGAATGTGGGACCGGAAGACTTAGTTGAGAAAGTGAAAGCTTGCTGGAGTTCTCTTTTCACCTCACGGGCCATTGCCTACCGTCAGGAGAAGGGCTTTCGCCACGAAGAAGTGTTGCTGAGCGTTGGCATCATGGAGATGGTTCAGGCCAGATCCTCAGGGGTGACCTTCACCATCGAACCGGTCTCAGGGGACAGGAACAAAATCATCATCAATGCGGCCTGGGGGCTTGGTGAAGCGGTGGTGAGCGGTCGGGTGACCCCGGACGAATATGTGGTAGCCAAAGACAGTTTGGAGATCTTGGAGCGCCACGTGGCAGCGAAAAAAGAAAAGTGCGTGCGGCGCCCGGAGGGCGACACTGACTACATCGAAGTCCCCGAAGACATGCAGTCGGTCCCGGCCCTTACCGATGAGGAAGTAATTCTGATCGCTGAGGAGGCGAAAAACATTGAATCCCATTATGGCGGAGCTCAGGACATTGAGTGGGCCATTGACGATGAAGGAAAGCTCTTCATCCTTCAAGCAAGACCGGAAACCGTGCACAGTCAGGAGGCTCCAATGGAAAAAGCCACGGTAGCGGAACAAGTGCGTGCAGAAATCCTTTTGAAAGGCTTGGGAGTGAGCCCCGGAGTTGGTAGTGGACCGGCAAATGTGGTGTTCGATGTGAGCGAGATGGGCAAGATCAAAACGGGGGACATTCTCATAACTGGAATGACAACTCCAGACTGGGTGCCGGTGATGAAGATCTCCTCGGCAATTGTCACAGATTCGGGCGGAAAGACGTGCCACGCAGCTATTGTGAGCAGGGAACTAGGCATTCCATGTGTGGTAGGTACAAATAATGGCACGGAGGTTCTGGCAGACGCTGGCGACATAAGCGTCGATGGCGCCACCGGGGTAATTTATCAGGGTACTATCGCCAGAGCCAAAGAAGAGGCAGTGCAGCCAGGGGTGGTCGCTGCCGGCCCGGAACCCACTGCCACCAAAGTCTATGTGAACATTTCCATCCCTGAGATTGCCCACAAGGTGGCAGCCGAAACGCAGGCGGACGGTGTGGGACTGCTCCGGGCTGAGCACTTGATGCTGAGTGTGGGGAAACATCCCCGGCTTCTTCTGGAGGAAGGGGGAGCCGAAATCATGGTGGAAAAGTTCACCGATGGCATTCGAACAGTGGCTGAAGCCTTTTTCCCCCGCCCTGTGGTCTACCGTTTTCTTGATTTCAAGCCGGATGAATTTCTGGAAATGCCCGGAGGTGAGAAATATGAGCGGGAAAACGTGGGGCCCAATCCGATGATCGGTTATCGGGGGCAGCACCGCTATATGAAAGAAGACGACATTTTTCGCTTGGAACTTCAAGCAATCCGGCGGGTGCGACAAGACTATGGGCTGAACAATGTCTGGGTAATGCTCCCCTTTGTTCGTACTTTATGGGTGTTCCGCGAGGCAGTGCGGATAATGCGGGAGGAAGGATTGGACAACCGGGCTGATAAAGACTTTCAGCTATGGATTATGGTGGAAGTGCCCAGCAGTGTCTTCTTGATCGAAGAGTTTTGTAAGGAAGGAATCGAAGGTATAAGTTTCGGTACCAATGACCTGACCATGCTCATTTTAGGGGTTGATAGAAACGACGCCAAGGTACAGGAATTGTATGACGAAAGAGATTTGGCAGTTCTACGTGCCCTGGCGTACTGCATCACCGTCTGCCGCAAACACGGAGTTACCACCTCCATATGCGGCCAGGCTCCAAGTGTTTATCCAGACTACCTCGAGTTTTTATTGAGGTGTGGCTCCACCTCTATCTCAGTGCTCCCTGACAGCGTGGTCTCTGCCCGCAAAATGGTTGCCGCTTTGGAACGTAAAGTCCAGATGGAGCAGGTGGTAGGTGGAAAGATAAGTCCACGGGTGGCAAAGTTTCCCATGGAGGATATTTTCTTTTGGCGCAAGTTGGAAGATTTATAGCATGGCGCAAAGCGCATGGCGCATAGCGTAAAAATTTCGAAATTCGAATTTCGAAATTCGAAATTAAAAACGCACAGTCCTCTGACCTGTGACTTGTCAGCACCTTCGTGTTTAGTGCCTAGTTTTTCGGCTTTGGAGGATCAACATATAATAACCTGGCGCCATCGAGCTGAATCTATGATTTCAGCCTTCGTGAGGTAGAATACTTGGAAGGGTTTATTGAATATCTGAGTTGTACCTATCAACAGGTAATTGAGGTAGGAATAGGGCGCTACCCCAAGGTGGCCTTGGCCCTGCAGGCTCGCGGTCTTCAGGTGGCCGCCACCGATATCCAGCCTGAGTTTGCGGGACTTCCTGTCAAGTTTGATGACATAAGATCCCCACAGTTAGACCTCTATGAGGGTGCCCAGGCTATCTACGCTGTGCGCCCTCCTCTGGAACTGCTGCCATTTCTGAAGGGGCTTGCTAAGAAACTGCATGTTGATCTGGTCATCAAACCTCTGGCTGATGAGCCCGTAGATGGGCTTCTCATTAACTATGGAGGTAGTTTTTTCTATTTGTTTCCCGCCAATTTTTGATTCCAGTCAGTTCCCTTGGCCATCTTTTTGCAGTTCCCTTTTAGCCACTTCCGGCAGAAGAGAAGCTGTGGTAGAGTTTCCCTAAAACTTTGGTACGTTGTGGGACTATGAAAAGCAAAAAAAAGGTGATCTATCTTGTGGGCGAGGGGACCGGGGAGACGGTTACCAAACTGGCCAATGCTGCCTTATCTCAGTTCGCCCCGAACAGCACAGAGGTGCGTATGTTCACCATGGTGGAGGATACCGCCCGAATTCTTTCCATTTTAAGCAGAGCCAGGAGAGAGAAGGCGCTCATCGTCTACACCATCGTGGACTCTCAAAATCGGGATTTCCTCGAGAGGGAGGCGGCCAAACGAGGAGTGGAGGCAGTCGACGTTCTTGGGAGTTTTATTATTAAGCTGGCCCTGTTTCTGGACCAGAAGCCTCTGGGCATTCCCGGAAAGCAGCACCAGGCCGATGCCAGTTATTATCGGCGGATAGAGGCTATCGAGTTTACGGTGAAACATGATGACGGCCAGGCACCCCACACTATGTATAAGGCGGACCTGGTGCTCATTGGGCTTTCCCGTACGAGCAAAACTCCCCTTTCTTCTTATATGGCTCAGATGGGATGGAAAATTGCCAATGTTCCCCTCTTTCCTGATATAAATCCTCCCAAAGAGATTTTTACCATTGATCAGCTCAAGGTCTACGGTCTCATAATAGAGTCGGAAGCCCTGGTTCTGGTTAGAAGGGAACGACTTAAATACCTTGGATTACCGAACCATGCAGACTACGCTGATCGTAACAAGATTGAAAGCGAGATCAAATGGTGCCGGACTTTTTACCGCAAGCATCCGCAGTGGCCAGTGGTTGATGTGTCTGGAAAGGCAATAGAAGAAACCGCGGCCAAGATAATGCAGCTCCATCAAGCGAGGGTCGATGCGAGGGAAAGGGCGGCCTGGCAGAAGGCCGAACACAGACGGCAGTGGGGTGAAAGGTCGGAATAAAGGCCAAGGCAAGCGATTGATGAAACATCCGAGCTAATAGCTGACCAGATAAGTAAATTTCAGCATAACCTATTTACGGAGGGAGTATTTTACAGGTGGGAAAAAAGAGATTGGAGGTGGAAATACCCGGATGGGGGACCCTGAAGGCAAAGCAGGCTTTATTTGATTTGAACGGAACTCTGGCAACTGACGGGATTCTGCCGGAGGCACTCAGAGAGAAATTGAAGCTTCTGCAGAACCTTCTCGCCGTCCATCTGGTTACGGCTGATACTCATGGTACTGTGGCCGACCTGGCGAAAGATTGCGGGGGACTCGAAATTGCTCGGATCGAGAAGGGAGAAGAGGCTAAGCAAAAAAGCGAAATTTTGGAAAAACTAGGGGCCTCACAGACTGTTGCTTTTGGCAATGGTGCCAATGACACACTTATGCTCCGCAAGGCACGCCTCGGAATTTGCGTTATGCACGGTGAAGGGATCTCTTTGCAAGCTCTGCTGGCGAGCGATGTTGTAGTTGCAAGCGCAGAGGAGGCACTAGACCTTCTACTAAAGCCGGCCCGCCTGGTTGCTACCCTGCGCTCCTGAGATCCGGGCCAACGCAGATGCAACTGCAGAAGAAAAACATCACCATCCGACTGGAGAATAGAGAGGAAATGCAGGCAAGACAGCTATTCTCCGGTTCACGAGTGGAGACACAAGCTTAGCGGCTGTTAATTTTTTGTCGCAGAACACCGGAGCACTTAAAGGTGACTACTTTGCGCGGTGAAAGCATGATGGGATTGCCGGTCTGGGGGTTACGACCGCGCCGCTGATTCTTGTCCTTCACACTGAATTTGCCGAAGCCGCTGATGAGAACGTCTTCGCCCTCCTCCAATGTCTTCTTGACGATCTCGAAGAGGGTTTCGACAATCTCTGCGCACTCGCTCTTGGTGAAGATATTCCTTGCAAAAAGACTCTCTACAATATGCGCCTTCGTTAAAGTCATAAATGACTCCCCCCTCCTCAAGTTACCTGAATGAATTCCTTCTCTGGCTGGACTATTTTAGTAAATACAGGATAATTCTGAATATTTCAAGAAAAAAAATATGAATTTTTAAGATAAATAATT
>JAJDNB010000221.1 GCA_022340905.1 Deltaproteobacteria bacterium
ATGCCTGCCAGTGCAAGGGTATAAGCAAATACCTCGATGCCTTTCTGGTCTAGGATCTTTTTTGCCACCGCCCCAGCAGCCACCCTGGCAACGGTCTCGCGCCCTGAGGCACGACCCCCTCCCCGCCGGTCCCGGATTCCATATTTATGCCAGTAGGTATAGTCAGCGTGACCTGGTCGAAAGAGATCTTTGAGCTGATCATAGGCGCTGCTGTCCACATCTCGGTTGTATATCACCAGACTTATGGGTGTACCGGTGGTTTGCCCCTCATATACTCCTGATAAGATCTCCGCTTGATCGGGCTCACGACGAGAGGTGGAAACTCTGGGGTCCCTGGACTTTCTCCAGGCCAACTCTGTGTTTATATCTTCCGCTGAAAGGGCTAAACCTGGGGGACAACCGTCAACTACAGCCCCCAGGGCCGGACCATGTGATTCACCCCAGGTAGTGACCCGAAAAACAGTGCCGAAGGTATTGCCAGGCATCTTTTACTCCTTGGACCGCAGAGCGGAAAGGCATGGAGCATGGAGCATGGGGCATAGAGTCAAAATCCAGAATTCAGGAAAATTATCAGAATAACAGTCATACCCGCGAAAGCGGGTATCCAGTGGAGTCCGGATTTCCGCCTACGCGGGAATGACGATTCGAATGGTCCGTCATCTGACCTCAGACTTCTGACCTCTGACCTCTAATCCCGGCTCGCCGTTTCTCCCCGTCGCCGCGTCATCCTGCTGTGCCGACTGCCTGCTGCCCGCCTGTCCCGAGCGAAGCCGCGGGGCTGTTAGCTGCCAGCTGGCAGTTCCGTCTCCAGCCAGCGTAAGATACGGTCTGCCACCTCCCGTGGCGACAGCCCGTCTGTATCAATCCGGAAATGCATGGCCTGCTGGTAGAGGGGAAGTCTTTCTGACAAGATCTCTTCGATCTCTCCAATGGAGTCTTTCCCCTGAAGAGGAGGTCGTTGTCCTGCTGATGTGCTATCTGCCGTCATCCTTTGGGCAATGGTCTTTGGACTCGCCTGGAGCCATACCACTTTGCCGCTGCCCTGCATGAGAGCGACATTGCCGGGTCTGGTCACAACCCCCCCGCCAGTGGCAATTACTTGGTTTGACCCTCGACTGAGCCGCTGGACCAAGTTGGTTTCCACTGTGCGGAAATATTCCCAACCTTGTTCCAAGACAATCTGCTCGATGTCTCTCCCTTCCTCGACCCGCAAGGCATCATCAATATCCACGAAAACCCAGCCGAGAGCTTCTGAGACTAATTGGCCCACACTGCTCTTGCCCGTGCACCGGTAGCCAACGAGGTACAGATTCACCACAGCACCTACACACTGAAGACTTCTGCTGCTGTTTTTCCTAACTCTCCCAAATTTCTAACTACTGTGATACCTGCCTTTTCCATGGCCTCTATTTTGGCTTGAGCGGTTCCGCTGCTGCCACTGATGATGGCCCCGGCATGACCCATTCTCCTCCCAGGAGGTGCAGTTAGTCCAGCAACAAAACCAATTACTGGTTTGCTAACTTCCCGAACGATGAACTCAGCAGCATCCTCTTCAGCCGAGCCACCAATCTCGCCAACCATTACAATTCCTCTGGTGTCCGGATCTGCCTCGAAAAGCTTCAAGGCATCGATGAAATTCGTCCCGATGACGGGGTCGCCACCGATTCCCAGGCAGGTGCTCTGTCCCACGCCATTTTTGGTCAACTGATCAACCACCTCGTATGTCAACGTACCGCTTCGGGAAACTACTCCGACAATACCTTCCCGGTGAATGGGGCCGGGCATAATGCCTACTTTGCATTTCCCGGGTGAGATGATACCGGGACAGTTGGGACCAATCAGGTGAGAGCTACCGGCTTTAACCACATGGTAAACTTTCATCATATCCAAAACCGGTATGCCTTCCGTGATGGCCACGACTACTTCAATCCCTGCAAATACGGATTCCATAATGGCATCTGCGGCAAAAGCCGGTGGCACAAAAATCATGGAAACATTGGCATCGGTCTCTCGTCTTGCCTGCTCTACCGTATTGAATACCGGTATGGAATCCATGTGCTGGCCACCTTTGCCGGGAGTCACCCCCGCCACCACTGTGGTGCCGTATTCCACACACTGGCGAGTGTGAAACTGGCCTTCTTTCCCGGTGATCCCCTGAACCAAAAGCCTCGTGTTTTCATCAACTAGTATACTCATACGGAACCTCTCAGATGTCTTAACCACAAAGGGCACGAAGGTCACAAAGATGATAAAAAAATTGAATTCTTTGTGTACTTTGTGATCTTCGTGGTTGAATTATTCTTGCTCTGCGCTAGGCGCTTTTCGCGATCGTCGCCACCTTGGATGCGGCATCCCAGACGTCGGCGGCCACTTGGAGAGCTAGGCCGGACTCGTCGAGGATCCTTCGACCTTCTTCCACGTTGGTGCCTTCCATGCGGATCACAACCGGCACTTGGATTCCCACCTTGTTGGCAGCCTCCACCACGCCACGGGCGAGGATGTCACAGCGCAATATTCCGCCAAATATATTGATTAATACTCCCCTTACATTCTTGTCGCTCAAAATAATACGAAAGCCATTTTCCACCATTTCGGCGCTGGCTCCCCCTCCAACATCAAGAAAGTTTGCCGGCTCAGCACCAGCCAGCTTGATTATGTCCATGGTAGCCATGGCCAGGCCAGCACCGTTGACCATGTTGCCGATATTGCCATCAAGCTTGATGTAATTGAGATTGTATTTGGATGCC
This sequence comes from Deltaproteobacteria bacterium, assembly GCA_022340905.1. Taxonomy (GTDB): domain Bacteria; phylum Desulfobacterota; class Syntrophobacteria; order BM002; family BM002; genus BM002. Next base: position 2,748 of record JAJDNB010000221.1, read on the forward strand.
TCCACCTCGAGAGCTTCTTCCTCTGTCAGATCGCGGTAGTCTTCGATCTCCTGCTGCCGATAAAGTGCATTGTCGTCGAAGTTTATTTTGGCATCCAAAGCGACGAGCTTTTTGTCTCTGGTGATTACCAGGGGATTTATTTCCACCAGAGAGCAATCGTGCTTCATGAAAAGGTTATAAAGTTTGGCCACCACAGGGATGAACTGTTTCACCACCTCTGGCTCCAGGTTCAACCCGTAGGCCAAAGCGCGTCCCTGGAAAGGTTGCAAGCCCTCACCAGGTCTAACCTGTTGCTTGATAATCTTCTCCGGGGTACTGGCGGCCACTTCCTCAATGTCCATGCCCCCAGCCTCACTGGCCATGAACACCAGGCTGGCAGTGGCCCTGTCCGGCACCACTCCCAAATAAAGCTCCTTGTCGATGTCCAAACCCTCTTCAATCAAGATTTTTCCAACCTTCTTTCCTTCCGGTCCTGTTTGATGGGTGACCAGGGTCATCCCCAGGATCTCCCCAGCTACCTTAGCTGCCTCCTCTAGCGAGGCGGCTAATTTAACGCCACCACCCTTGCCGCGGCCACCGGCGTGGATCTGTGCTTTCACTACCACCGGCAAAACCGCCAACTCCTCGGCAATTTCTTTGGCCTCTTTCAGATTAAAGGCCACGCGGCCCCTGGGTATGGGGATGTCAAACTTTTTGAATAATTCCTTTGCCTGATACTCGTGAATGTTCATGATTCTCAACTCCCTAGGTCATCTGTCATTAGTACATTGAAGGCACAGGGCTCAAGGCCCGGGGCTTCTCAGCTGGAATGTTGGAATGCTGGAAGGATGGAATAATGGGTCAAGAGAGAATCACAATTAAAACAGTTCTCTTCAAAGATCATTTGTCCCCAGCATTCCATTATTCCAATATTCCATTATTCCAGGGTCCCAGCTCTGCCTCCAACCTCAAGCGAGGCGCTCCTCCAACCTCCAATTAAGCACCCTCTGCCCTATGCCCCATGCTAACATCCCATCTTTATGACAAAAAGAGAAGAGATTATCAAGGATATAAATGTAGATTTCATCGTCGCCGTTAATTGACATGAACATATCCATTTCCAATTGATTTTTACATGAATTTTGGTTACAATTCTTTACTCGTGCAACAATGCACAAGGAGTTAATCAGGATAGATATAAATTTCGCATTTTTCTTGACAACCATTACACCCCATACTAGAAAATGGGGGCTTAGCAAATGGCGCTAGGCACCTCAGTTTTGTCCAGTGGTCATCCAGGCCCAAGCCAAGGATGGCCATCTTTTCTTACTAAGAAACTGCCTTTTTGTTTCAAATCATTTGGTTGCAGGAAAAATCATGATTTCCAAGCAGCTCGTTAGAAGGATTGGTTAATCTGGATTCACCCTAAATCAAGGGAAATAGGCCTATGTTTTTTACCATTTCGCTCTACGTTGCTCTGGCCATTTTCGCACTAGGCATGATTTACAAGATCTCAACCTGGTTTCGTTACCGAATCGGTACAGATGCAAAAGAGATATCGACTTCGGCAAGGGTTGCTGCAGCCGCCAAGGGGATTCTGTTAACTGTCTTCAGCGGGAAAATTTTTACTCTACTGCGGGTTTTCATTCTTGACACTGTTCTCCAGGTAAGGGTGTTGCGCCAGGATTTTCTCCGCTGGCTCATGCACATATGTCTTTATCTTGGTTTCATGCTGCTCCTTTTAATGCATGCCCTGGGTACCTTCGTAACCTCCGCCCTGTTCCCCGAATATTATCCCACCCTCAACCCCTTCATGTTCTTGCGGGACCTGTTTGGTCTCATGGTAATCATTGGCATCGGCATTGCCCTCTATCGCCGTTTTATTCTGAAGGTCCCTCGCCTTAGAACTGGCGGGCAGGATCATTACGTCATCATTATCTTGGCGGTTATTATGATCTCCGGCGTTTTGTTGGAGGGTGTCAAGATAACATCATATTCCAAGTATGTGGAGATGGTGGACGAGTACACCATGTCAGCCGACGAACAAGAGCTCAGGGCTCTCGAGGCATACTGGGTAAAGGACTTTGC
>JAJDNB010000233.1 GCA_022340905.1 Deltaproteobacteria bacterium
ATCCCTAAGCGATTTCTGAAATGCGCCTTCAAAACCGTGTAATCCGTGCGTTTGGCGCAGCCAAACCCGTGCCAAGAAATATATTTTGTCTGTGTTTGTCTGCGTGGGTCTGCGGTTAATAAAAATTCAATGACTAAAAATATTCTAAAAATAATCATCTCCCTGGCCGTAAGTCTCGTAGCTGGTTACTTGGCTTTGAGGAATGTTCAGCTGAATGATGTCATAGCAGGTATACGTCAGGCTGATTCGATTTCAGTTGCCATAGTGCTTGTGCTAATCGCCGGGGCTCAGATTTTACGCTCTTCTCGCTGGGGCTTGTTATTGGAGCCTCTTGAGTCTTTAAGTCAGCGGCTCCTTCTACCCATTACCTGCATAGGGTTTCTTTTTGTCTGGATTCTTCCGGCGAGGCTTGGTGAATTGGCCAGACCGTATTTGTTGCAGCAAAACAGCAAAGTAGGCCTGAGCCCCGCCATGGGGTCAGTCGTGCTCGAGCGTTTAATTGATTCCACTTTTCTGGTAGTTCTTTTGACCATATGTTTGCCTGTGCTTCGGCTACCCGGGGTTATCCTTTCTGCATTTAAAGGATTTGCTTTCATACTGCTGGCCGCTGTGCTGCTGTTGTTACTTGGGTCAATTGCTCCGTTTCGCGAAAAATTATTTCGGGTTGTCTCCATAGTTTTACCCGCATCTTGGTCGGAATTTTTGACTCGCATTGCAGATACTTTTTACAGTGGCATGCAAGCAGTGATGAGCGTCAAAAGACTATTATTCATCTTGGCACTTACCTTAGTAATCTGGGCTGCAAATCTAGCTGCATTTCTGGTACTTTTTCGCTCTATGCACCTAAATTTGGGATTGCTGGCGGGAGCCACCGTCCTTGTTCTGACCTGTCTTGGGATTGCCCTACCTGCAGCCCCAGGTTTTATCGGCAACTATCACTATGCCTGCATCGTAGCCTTGGGTCTGTTCGGGGTGGCAAAAGACACTGCATTGGCGTATGCTATCTTATTACACTTTCTAACTCTGGCCGTCATCGTAGCCATGGGTCTGTTTTTCATAAACGTCTCCAAGCTCAAGGTAAGCTTTTCTTTGAGATCAGCAGTTAGCAGCTCTTCAGGAGGTGCGGGACAGGGGGCTAGCGGTGAGAGTTTAGCTGACAATGAGTGATAGATAGCATGGCATAGGGCAGAGGTAGCTTACAGGAAAGAGGATTATCCGTGAAGTACGCCAATAACACGAATAAAGAGAGCTAAATTTATTAGACAGGATAACAGGATGTGCAGGATAGGAGAAGCAGAATGAACTAAGTCTAGGGAAGGATCGCTTAAGGGCTGAATGGGAAGCCCTGGTAGACGAAAGTGAGCTAGCTGACTTTCGTCCACCAGGCGCTTTCCCGTTGGTCCCGATGTATCATCGGGCACCCCGCTCCGCGGGGGCACTTTAGCGATCCTCTTTTCTCTTAGTGTCCTTAGCGTTCTTAGCGGATAAAAGTATTATCCGTGTAATCCGTGTGTTGCCGCAGGCAACCCGTGCCAAAGATTTTTTTTCTGTGGTCTCTGCGCTCTCTGTGGTTAATTTTTTTACTGCTAGCAGTCAGCTGCCTCCTGCCAGCTGTCAAGGGTCTGCGGTAAATTTAGTCTTAGGAAATGAGAAATGAGAAATAACCTGCGGCGTTTTATTATCGCGCTACTGGCGATGCTAGCAATCAGCCTCTGCTGTCTACCCACCGAAGGCTTGGGGCAGACTCCGACCAAAACATTAAAGGTGATGATAGATCCCGGCCACGGTGGTGAAGACCCCGGCAGCGAAGGCTCTCAGGGGGTGACCGAAAAGGACATAACCCTAGCTTTGGCCAACAGGCTAGCGCAGGTTATGGAGGCCACGGAGATTATAAGTCCTGAACTGGTGCGCACCGGTGATTACTCTATGTCTCTTGACCAACGGGCCGGACTGGCCAACCACAATCATGGAGATTTGTTGATTAGCCTTCACCTAGGAACCACCTTCACTGCTGCTCCGAGGGGATTCTCCATTTATTATTGGTCTCCAACGGCTGCATCACCCGCTGCTACTTCACCATCAAGTACGGTAAGACCATGGGACCAGCAGCAAGAGCCCTATTGGGAAAAAAGTCGGATGTTGGCTTCATTGATGCAGGAAGAGCTGCTCTGGTCAATCCCATGGGCTTCCGGTGGGGTGCTTGCAGCGGACATTTACCTGCTCGCAAGAGTTCGCATGCCCGCTGTAATGCTGGAACTCGGATCTTTGAATCACCCGGAGGAGGCTGCCCAATTACAGAAGCCTGAATTTCAAGAGGCAGTTGCCAAGGCAATCATCCAGGCAATCATTAAATACCGCAGCCTCGACGAAAAAGGCCTCCTCCTTCCCCCAACCAAATCCCAGTAACAGTTCACGGGTTTTTAACCGCAAACCCACGCAGACTTCAAGACAATCCGCGAAGGACGCGAATAACACGAATAAAGAAGGCTATTAGACAGGATAACAGGATGTACAGGATAGGTGAAGCAACGAACTCGAGTGGATGCCGGATCGCTTAAAGGTCGCCCGCACAGCGGGTGGTCCCGATGAGATCATCGGGACTAATGTGGAACCTTAGAGGTCAAAAATAAGCTAGCTTATTTTTGAGGCTCAAGGTTTCCACATGGACCTTTTAAGCGATCCTCTCAACAAGTATACTTCTCGTACAAATCTTATCCTGTATATCTTGTTAATCCTGTCTAAAAAAGTCTGCGGTGGTCTGCGCCTGCCCGCCATCGCGAGCTCAGGCGAGGCGGGCGGGTGTGTTCCGCCGAAGGCGGGACCCGTGCCAAAAATACTGCCAGATAGGACAAAAAACTTGCAACAAACCTGCTGGCTATGATAGGAAATTGCCACATTTTCACATAATATAAAAGTCAATTAGCCCGGATATTTCATGAATTGCTGTCGGGAGACCGCGAGGATGGGTGTGCCACCTGGCACCCGCAGGGTGTTGGGTCCGAGGCGTACCTAAACGGGACATCGCAGGGGCCGACACCCGAGGACGCCAGGAAGGACGGCCATACCCGTGGTCGCAGCAAGTGATTCATGAATTATTCGGGCTAAAAATCGGGACGTAGCGCAGTCTGGTCAGCGCACCTGCCTTGGGAGCAGGGGGCCGGCGGTTCAAATCCGCCCGTCCCGACCAATATGTACGAAAGGGCAGAGTCAGTAATGGCTCTGCCCTTATTGTTCCTACGCTCTGCGCTTCACTTTTGGGGCAACGGACCACGCCACGGACAGAGCACTGGGTGTCGTCTGCGCTTGGCCTGAAGAATTCCGCTACGCAGACCCACCGAAGGTGGGATTCCACAGGGTGAATCTGCGATTAATATGTTTTTGCGTTTTTCCCTATGCTCTATGCTCCATGCCCTATGCCCTATGCGGCGAACGGAGTGAACTTTTCATGTCCCAATGAGGTTTTTTGAAAATCGTCGGACAACTTTACATTTTCCCTTGGTCCTATTTCTGCCTTTTAACCAACTGTATTATCAGTGTTTTCTGGTCATCCAGGTCTCATTCAACTCAGCAGTAGTCGGAATTTTTGACAATACCGGGGCCGCTTTTACCAAGTCTGTCAGTGATTAATTGCAAGGTAACTATATAGAAACTTTATGAAAATAAAACAATTGTCCGGACTGGCATAATTTCTGCTCTTGACATATAGTCTGCATACGATCTTGAGTAGAGCCTCCCGCCAGAGTTTCTTCCGAGAGATCCTAGGAGCGTCTCTTCGAATTGTGCTCTACTCAGTAAGCCCTTATCGTCAAAGCAAACTCGATGAGGGCTTTCTTTTTCTCTCCCGCCATTCCCCCTCTGTTCATCTTTCCCTCCGGCAAGTCTAGGAGGTGTGCCTTTCCGTATCTGTCAGCGCCTGTCATTAAATAGGTAGGAGGCACGAGAACATCAGAATGCAACTGTTGCTCAAGGGTTTCCGCCGGTAGGCGGATGTCGCGATGGTGGGCCATCGGGATACAAGGGGATCCCTACAGAGAGGAAATCAAGCTTGCTTATTTTCCTCTCTGTAGGGGTCGCCGTTGAACTCTTGTGCGATCCTCTCAGAAAGTAAACTTCTCTTATTTGTCTTATCCTGTATATCCTGTTAATCCTGTCTGAAGAAACGTCGGCGTCTGTCTGCGTTCGTCTGCGGTCACCTAAATCAGCAATTGCAAATTCGAAATTCGTCTTTTACTCTATGCCCTATGCCCTATGCCCTATGCTCTATGCCAACGATGGAGTGAGAGAGTGCACAAATTCAGGTACGCGAAACTCTGGTTGACTCTAGGCTGGTTACTTGTCGCCGCTATTATTTTTTTATCTCTATGGCCCAAGCCTCCTCAACCATTTGAATTCGAGCAAAGCGACAAGCTCTCACACATCATTGCTTACCTGATCCTCACGCTCTGGTTTGCTAACATCTACCC
>JAJDNB010000260.1 GCA_022340905.1 Deltaproteobacteria bacterium
CTCCCGGGCGATTCCCGTTGAGATCCGGAGGCGCCAGACTAAACCTGGGGTCGTGACGACCCCTTTTTTTGTCTGGCTCCCCGGGACGGACTTCCTTCACTTCGTTCAGGATAAACTCACATTGGTTGTGAGGATGCCTGAGCAATCAAATCCAGTTTCTTTTTCCTCGACCAACCTTTAAGCTTTCGTTCTCTTTTCAGGGCTTCGGACTTACTCATCGGACCCTCATAGTAAAGTGGAGCTGGCTGTCTATGCTGACGCATACGATTGTCCAAGTCGGTGGTGATTCCGACGTAAAGCTTTTTTCTCTTCTCGACAATGTAGACAAACCAGCTATTCATCGGACTCTGATGCCAACTTTCGGCTGAAGATGGGGCATAGTTTACAGGTCGGATTTGTTTTCGGGAAGCGGGACGGACTTCCTTCGCCCGCCCTACAGGCGGACTCAGGGCAAGCTCACGGGCGATTCTCGCAGAGATCCGGAGGAGCCAGACTAAAACAGGGGTCGTGATGACCCCTGTTTTAGTCTGGCTCCCCGGGACGGACTCGAACCGCCGACTAAGTGGTTAACAGCCACCCGCTCTACCAGCTGAGCTACCGGGGAATTATCTGCCTATTAGATTAAGGATATATCTTTTTATGAATGTACACAACCTCCGACTAGTTGGTTAACTCGCCTGCGGCGGACTCTTCCAACCGAGCTACCGAGGAATAGTTGGCAGTAAAGCTTCATGCCTATAGCAAAGACTAGTGGTGGTGTCAACAGGAAATAGACTTCAGGAAGTTCCCCATTTTTTCTTTTGGATCTGCCTATCTATTGTGGTGAGTATCTGGTATGGCCGGTGCTCACTTCCGCAGCTGCTATTCCTCTGATACACCGCAAAGTTCCAGCAATCGGTCGTATTCTCTATCAACCCTTTCCTGGATCAGAGCGATATCCTCTTCGGTGAGATGGCGAAAGCGGCGCTGCAACTTAAAGTACTCTGTAACCGGTTTGGGTTTTTTAATCTTTCGAGACAGTCTGTATTTTCCGTCTATAACCTCGTATAGGGGGAATATTTTGGTCTGCACCACAAGTCTGGCTGTCTGAACCGAATCCTCCACAGCGCAACGCCATCCCGTGGGACAGGGAGAAAAGAGATGCAGGTAAGCTGGCCCCTTTACCAAAGAGGCCTTTTTCGCTTTGTTCATCAGATCCACATAGTAAGCCGGGGAAGCGGTGGCCACATAGGGAATGTCGTGGGCCGCTGCGATGGCCGCCATGTTCTTTTTCCAGGTCTGCTGGCCGATGCTCTTCTTGCCGGGGGGTGATGTAGTGGTCCCAGCTCCATAGGGCGTACTACTGGACCGCTGAATACCAGTGTTCATGTAGGCCTCATTGTCCATACAGACATAAACGAAATTGTGACCTCGCTCCATGGCACCTGAAAGAGCCTGGATGCCAATGTCCGCGGTGCCGCCATCACCGGCGATGGCTAAAAAGGTGATATTCTTGTCCTCGAGCTTACCCTTGCGAATCATGGCCTTATGTGCTGCTTCCACTCCGCTGGCCACTGCCGCAGCATTCTCGAAGGCCACGTGAAGCCATGGCACTCTCCAGGCGCTCTGAGGATAGGGTGAGGAGATGATCTCCATACATCCTGTAGCACTCACCACGATGACGTTGTTGCCTAGAGCTTTCATCACTTGTCGCAGGGCCAGAACTTCACCACATCCTTGACAGGCCCTGTGTCCCGGCGCGAGTGGCTCTTCCACCGGCAGCTTCTTGGGGGTGAACCTTTGAAAATCTTTCAGCCCGTCTGTTGCTCTTCCCATTATTCCCTCACATTAATGATGGTGTATCCAGACCTGAGTCCATCGGCGGCGGCGGCTTCCACTCCATCGGCCATTTCGGTAAAATTTTCAACAGTCACATCCCGACCGGCCAGACCGGCCACATAATTCCAGATATAGGGGCGGTTGGGTTCGTCATAGAGGGCAGCCTTGATTTCAGTAGCCAGAGGACCGCCGTAACCATTTAAAGCCAGGGCCCGGTCCATTACGGCAATCTGTTTGGCCCCTTTTACCGCTTGTAAAAACTCTTCGAATGGAAAGGGCCGAAACAAGCGAATTCTCACAAGCCCCACATTTTTTCCATGAGCACGCATCTGATCCACCGCGGTCATGGCCGTCTCGCCCAGACTTCCCATGGTAACCAGTAAGGTCTCAGCTCCTTCGGTGCGGTAGGTCTCAACCGGCTTGTAATAACGGCCGAACAAATCGCCAAACTCTTTCCATGCTTCGATGATCACCGGTTTGGCACCCTTAATTGCTTCGTCCTGTGCTTTTTTTGCTTCTGTATAGACTTCTGGCATTCCTACCGGGCCAATGGTCAGTGGATTTTCCGGATCAAGTCGCATCTGTGGCTTGTAGGGCGGCAGGTAGCGATCCACCTCTTCCTGGTCGAGAATCTCAATGGGCTCAATCACGTGAGTCAAAGTAAATCCGTCCAGGTTGACTATCATCGGCAGCAAGACCCTGGAGTCCTCTGCAACCTTGAAGGCGTGAAGGGTAAGGTCAAAGGCCTCCTGACCATTTTCGGCCACCGTCTGAATCCATCCCGTGTCCCGGCTCATCATCATATCGGAATGGTCATTCCAAATACTGATGGGACCTGAAAGCGAGCGGTTGGCCACACTCATTACGATGGGCAGCCTCAGAGCAGGAGCAATATAGCAAATCTCCAGCATAAGGGCTTGTCCCTGAGAACTGGTGGCCGTGTAGGTGCGTGCTCCCGCCGCCGAAGAACCGCAGCAAGTGCTCATTGCCGAATGCTCCGATTCCACGGGAATAAACTCTGCATCAAGGTGACCATCTGCCACCAATTCGGACAAATGTTCAACAATATGAGTCTGAGGCGTGATTGGGTAAGCGGCGACTACATCAACGTTTGCCAACTTCACCGCCTCACTCACGGCAAGCGAAACCTCAATACCCACCCTTTTGGCCATATCTATTCACTCTCCTCCACCATGGTGATGGCATCAGCAGGGCACTCGCGGGCACAGATACCGCATCCCTTGCAATAGAAAAGATTGGGCTGATAAAAACCCAGTTCATTCTGAGTATAGACCATATCGGGACAGAAGATGTAACACTGCCCGCATTGGATGCATTTTTCGAAATCGGTTACGGGACGTTGTGAGCGCCAATCACCTGTTTTCAGCTCAGCAGAACTTCCGGGCTTCACAATGGCACATCCCAGAGCTAGCTTCTTCCAGCTGACCATTCCCGTCTCTTTTGCCATTGATTACTCCTTTATAATGGTCTCTTTGTAAGCCCGCTGGAATGCCTTGATATTTTTACCGGCGATTCGACCAAAGCGCACTTGCAAAGGCCCCTCCAGGGCCGAAGGTGGCAACAAATCTGTTGCCTTGAGCATTGCTCCCAAAAGGGTAGTGTTGGTAATGGGAACCCCCAGGGTCTCGATGGCTATTTTGCTTGCATCCACTAATGCTAGTTTAGCAGTGATTCCAGTGGCCTGGCGAACTTCTTTCGCGCTCTTGGTGGTATTAAGTACCACCACCCCATCGTCTTTCAATCCGGCAACAACATTTACGATGTCGAGGAGAGTGGGATCCAAAACCACCACAATGTCGGGCTCGTAAATTTTCTCTCTCGTTCGAATAGGCTCATCGCTTACTCGTACGAAAGCCATAACCGGTGCCCCCCGCCGCTCCGGGCCAAAGCTAGGGAAGGCCTGAGCATACTTTCCGTGCTCAATGGCCGCCAATGCGGTCAACTCTGCCGAAGTCACCGCACCCTGACCGCCTCGCCCGTGAAATCTAATTTCGATCATGGTTGTGGCTCCACTTGATATGAACTAGTAAGGTTTATATGTACAGGATCTCAGCGAAGGTCAGTTAAAGCTTGGGCCAGCAGGCAGAGAAATATTGCAATATCTGTGCAATCACTTATGAATAACTCCCCAGGCCGAGTGAGTCAAGAGATTTCAAAAATCAGGGTGAACTTACCTCTATCACCGTGTTTCTCGGCGCCCTTCCATGGCCCGCCTCAAGGTGACGGCATCAGTATATTTGAGATCGCCGCCCATGGGAATTCCCTGAGCAATCTGGCTGACACTAACACCTTGCTTCTTTAGGAGACCGGCAATATAAGTGGCGGTGGCTTCCCCCTCGGTGCTAGGGTTAATGGCGAGTACAACTTCTTTGATCATTCCTTGTTGCAGCCGTTCCAACAATTCCTTGATTCGCAAATTTTCAGGGCCAATACCATCCAGGGGGGCCAAAACTCCCTGTAGGACATGATAGCGACCAGGGAAGACTCCCGCCTCTTCTAGAGCCAGCAAGTCCCCCACCTCTTCAACCACACAGAGAACACTTTGATCACGGTTGGGATCTTTGCAAATTTTGCATGAGTCTTGATCGGTGAGATTGAAACAGGTAGTGCAAAAGCCTATGTTTTTCTTGACTTCCAAGATACTCGCAGCAAGGGACTCGGTGTATTCTCTTGGTGCGCGGAAAAGATATAAGGCCAGCCGCGCTGCTGTTTTATGGCCGACCCCCGGAAGTTTGGATAGATCTGAGATCAGACGTTGCAGGGTGGATGGATACACGCTCATTACAAGTCCTCAGCAAATAGTGTCAGAGGTTCCATTCGCCGCTGAGCGCTAAGCGTCTAGCCTGATCAAGCACAGCCGGCAGCTAGCAGCAGACAGCGAATTAGAACAGTCCAGGAAGCTTCATCCCACCGGGTAACTTTATGCCACCAGTGAGCTTGCTCATCTCCTCGGCGGCCATTTCTTGCGACCTCTTCAACGCATCATTTACTGCAGCGACTATAAGATCTTGTAGCATTTCCATATCATCTGGATCAACCACCTCAGGTTCCAGTTCGATTGAAAGCAGTTCTTGACGTCCATTGGCTCTCGCAATCACCATACCGCCGCCGACAGAGGATTCCACAACCTTGTCTCCAAGCTCTTCTTGCATTTTGGCCATCTTTTCCTGCAGGACTTTGGCCTGTCGCATCATATCTCCAAAACCTTTTGCCATCCATACCCCCTTTATTTCATTGCCGATTTTAGATTTAAAATTGCAGATTTAACCACATCCGAAGGTATTCAAAATGAGAAATCTATAATTTTAAACCTGAATTCCGTAATCCGAAATGTCCCTATTTCCCCTTCTCCGGACCTACTTTCACCTCCACAATCTCGCCACCGAATATCTCCAAAGCTTCTGTTACGAGTGGATGTTTCAGAGCCTTTCGCTGTTGCAGTCTCTGCCTATCAGTCTTTCCCTTTTGTTTGCGGCGAATTTCTTCCCCTCCAGCAATGAGTGAGATCTTCATCTTTTCACCAAAAATTTCCCGCGACACCCGATTTAACAAGCCAAAACTTTCCCTTTCCTTGACCATCTCATAGTCAAACTCGTGCCCATTGAAATCGAGTTCTATCAAGTCAGGCTTTGGTTCCCGAACACTCACTCGCTCAAGGCTGGCAGCAAGGGCGGGCTTCTCCTGGCGCATTCTTTTTAATACAGTCTGCCATTTGGCTAAAGGCGAATCAGCAACAACTTTAGGATCAACAGTGTTAGTTTCTTCTGTTTGCGTGTAGCCAACAGATACCTCTTGTTGGCCAGCGTCTTCTTCTCTCCGACGAGGTTCGGCCATGGGCTGACCTCCTGTTGCAATCTTTTGCTCCAGCTTTAGCATCTGAGAGATTACCTCGTCCATGTCCATGACCTTTGGAAGCTCTGTTAGCCTTAGAAGGCTCATCTCCAGGACCAATTTGGGGTTGCTGGATCGCCTAATTTCCTCTTCTCCCTTCAGAAGAAAGTGAAAAAATTGCTGCAGTGTCGAGCTACTCACTTTGTCCGCTTGTTCTTTTAGTTCATTCAACTCAGCATCAGTAAGATCAACCAGTTTTTGCGGTTCACTGCTCATTTTCATCACCAGCAGATTGCGAAAGTGTTCTGCCAGTTCCTGACAAAAACGCCTGAGATCATGCCCATGCAGGTAGAGCCGTTCTATGGTTTCCAGACAACGAACTGCGTCGCCTTCGATAATTGCGCTAGCCGTGCTGAACAATTCCTGGTGATCAATAACCCCTAGAACATCTAGGAGATCTTCATCGGAGATGGTCTTCCCCGAAAAGGCTATCATCTGCTCAAGGAGACTCTGGGCATCTCGCATGCTGCCTTCAGCCTCCCGGGCCAGAACCCTTAAACTCACGTCGCTGATCTGGATATGCTCTTCCTGGGCAATGTGGCGGAGATGATCCATAATCTCAGCCGCCGGAATGCGCCGAAAGTCGAAAAGCTGGCAGCGG
>JAJDNB010000012.1 GCA_022340905.1 Deltaproteobacteria bacterium
AGAATCCAGGAGCCCGTAGCTAGGAGACAGAAGAAAGAGGTCAGAGGTCAGAGGTCAGAGGTCAGAGGTCAGAGGTCAGAGGTCAGAGGTCAGAGGTCAGATAATATTGTATTTACAAATTCGCAATTCGCAATCCGAATCCTCAATTTTATAGTACTTTACCTATTACAATAAATGACAGCGCAGCGTAGTGACCTAATGACGGCGAAGCTTAATGACCCAAATAGCCCCATGCTCCATGCTTCTCACCACCTCCTGAGACAGAGGTAGACCAATGAAAAAGATCCTTTTCCTCCTCCTTGTTTTTTCCCTTGTCCCGGGCTTGCCCAGCTTCGGCGAGAACTATGTTCTTGAAGGACAGATGGGATCGGATATCGTCTACGAGCTCCAACAGCAGGTAATAAAGGGGCCGGGAACGCGTAAATTGGTCTTGAGTTTTGTCGTACCCCCCACCTTTGTCTCCCCCACCTACAACCAAGAGATCCGAGGTTTTAAATTAACTTTTCTTCCTCAACCCACGGAGAAAGGACAATCGGAGGACCAGAGGGGCAACCAGATCATAACCGCAACCTGGGATCCTCCCCCTTCTGAAGTTATCGCTCGCATCTCCTTCAGAGCTCACAATAAGACAGACCTCCAAAAACTGCAGACTGGGACTCCTTTTCCTCTGGGTAAGGTCCCCTCTGAGGTGCGCCCGTATCTCAAGGCCACCGCCCAGGTGCAGTCCAATGATCAGCGCATCCGCAAGCTCGCCAAGGAACTCACCGACGGCGTCACCACCCAGTTCGATGCTGTTCAACGCATACTCACCTGGATAGTCGACAATGTCCGTTATGTTACACCGCCAAAAGCATATGATGCCATTTACGCTCTCCAGGAACGCAAGGGAAACTGCCAGAATTTCTCCCATTTGAGTGCAGCCCTTATGCGAGCGGTGGGAATTCCTGTACGCATTGTAAACGGTGTTACCCTGAACCAGCCATTCAACGTCACTCGCAAGGGAGGCCTGTTGACTTTCAAAATGGGACAAGGGCGTCATTCTTGGATTGAGGTTTGGTTCGAAGACCTGGGATGGGTTCCTTTCGACGCCCAGCAATCCGAGCTTTTTGTCTCAAATCGCTATGTTAGGGTGGAGGTTGGAGTCGACAACAAGGAGACTATTAATGATGGTCTTTTGCGATGGTCTCAAGTCTCGGGAACAAAAGGGAAGCCTTTGCTGCAAGAGACAATCAGCGCTGATTTTGCCAGCGACCGTGTGAATATCGCCGGTACTCCCCAGCAATACGGACCGAAGAACCTTCTTCTCGTTCCTCCGGTGGAGGCAACATTTAAGGAGATAGTAGTACCACCTCCACCACCTCCACCGGTTATACCCGAAAAAGATCGAGACAAGCTTCGTTTCCTCGTCCCCTTCCTTTACGGCAATCTCGAATTCCCGGAAAATGTCGATTTTGCCTTTCCCCGCGGCCCGGCAAGTACGGTCGGGACCAACCGCTACCAAATGACTCGAAATTTCCTCGTGGAAACTGCAGAATACGTAACCACCAAACTCACTCAGTACGCCCAGGTTTTCGAGCTGAGAAAACCGGTGAAGCTGGAAAAGATTGGCTTGGCACTGCACCGGTTTGGGGGAGACGGACAGCTGTGGGTTGAACTATTCGAGGACAAAGACATGAAGCCGGGAGCCCCGATTGCCACGAGCGACTTCATCAGTCTAAACAAGCTCTCGATGAAACCAGGTTATAGTTGGGTGGATTTTGACTTCGGTCGGGAAAAACCTGTGCTCATGCCGGGCTCCTATTGGATAGCCCTGGGATTTACCGGGAGCCCTATCGTCAACTGGTTCTACACCTATGGCAAGCCTGTTGGACCTGTTGAGGGCACCCGCTACAAGGGAGTATACCAAGCTGATTGGAGCAATGCTCTCAGCTATGAGTTCAATTATCGAGTGGTGGGCTTGACTGTAAAATAAAGGAAACTTGACCATGGAAGTTTTGGCTTTACTGGGTTCACCCAGGAGGCTCGGCAACAGTGAATTAATGGCAAAGGAAATTAGTCGGCAAATTCCCGAACCACACAGGTTGAAGCTCGTTCGCCTTCCAGAGATGGACATCAGACCATGCAGGGCATGCTACACCTGCATGTTCGATGAACACACCTGTCCGCAGAAGGACGATTTCCCCAGAATCCTAGAAGCTCTCCTCAGGGCCGACGGACTTATTTTGGCTGTCCCAGTTTACATGCTTGCGGCCAATGCCAGCCTCAAACGGTTCCTGGATAGAGGCCTCTCATTGTACGGCCGTTTTGAGCAGCTTTGGGCTAAACCCGCTGTGGCCGTGGCAATTGCCGGCATGCCTGGCATGGAGGGCTATACCAAACTCTGCCTGGACAGTGCCCTTCGACTCATAGGAGCACAGCCCAAGGGCAGTGAAGTGGTATACGGCGCCCTTCCTGGTGAAGTGCTCACGAACCAGGACAATGTGCAAACTGCGGCAAGATTGGCCGGGGCACTCTTCGGTCCTCCCCTTGACTGGCAGAGCGAGCCTTACCGCTGCCAAGCCTGCGGAGGGGACACCTTTCGCTTCCTCGACTCAGAGCAAGTCCGTTGTATGACCTGCAGCAGTCCCGGGAGGGTTGAGGTCACAGACGGCCGCATCTCTTTCGTGGTGAATCCACCGGAGGATCACTTTTTTCTCACTCTGGAGGGTGCTCGGCGACACCTGCATTGGCTGCAGGGAATGAAACAAAGGTTTCTAGAACAAAAGAAGGAACTGAAGTCCATCTGTTTAGATTATCTTCGCGAGGGCGAGTGGCTGGAGCCGAGAGAGTAAAAAATTTTTGTTGCAATTTTATAGCAAGTTTTCTAAGGTCTTAGGGTAGTAATGTTTCTTTTGCACAGTCCAGGATCAGCAACCGAAAACACTGAGCTTTTCTGTTCAAGGATGACTGTTAGGTTTTTCCAACATTTCATCTGGCTGGGCAGCTCCGTGCACTGAACCCGAAACACAAGGTGAAGGTATGACCTGAACCAGCCGGGAAACTAGCAGGAAAGATGAAATCACTTGGAAAACATCTGATTATCGAGTTTTTTCATTGCGATCGCAGTATCCTAAACGAGCTCAAAATTCTTGAAAACCATCTCCTGGCAGCGGTGGAACTTTCCGGTGCCACCGTCATCCAACCATACTTCCACCAATTTTCTCCCCATGGCATTACCGGAGTAGTGGTAGTCGCCGAGTCCCATTTCGCTGTGCACACCTGGCCGGAATACGGTTATTGCGCTTTGGATATCTTTACCTGCGGTGACAATGTTGACGGCCGCAAGGCACTCAACTATTTGAAGGAAAAGCTGAGAGCTGCAAATACATCTGTCATGGAGGTAAAGCGAGGCATCTTGGATTTGCCCCAGTCCCAAATAAAGCACAAGCCCGACCAGGATACAGCATGAATGACCCCCTCTGGTTTGCCGAGGATGGCTCCAAAAATCTTATCATCCAGTACCGCTGTTTGCGAACCGTCTATTCCGGCCGTTCCAGGTACGCCAGGATTGACATTGTGGACACAGCAGAATACGGTCGAATGCTATTCCTAGACGGAATAGCACAATCAGCCGAAGAGGACGAATTCATTTACCACGAATCCTTGGTTCACCCAGCTATGCTGCTCCATCCTAAACCAAGGAGTGTCTGTATTATTGGTGGTGCTGAAGGAGCAACCATCAGGGAGGTAGCTAAATACCAAGATGTCAATCGTGTCGTCATGGTGGATATCGATGAAGAGTTGGTGAAAGTGTGTAAACAGCATCTGAACTCCTGGAGCAACGGAGCCTATGAAGACCCTCGTCTGCAGCTCCATATCGGCGACGGGCGTAAGTTCCTCGAACAGACAGATGAGACTTTTGATGTCATTATGGTGGATCTGAATGACCCTACTGAAGATAGCCCGGCAATATATCTGTTCACCCAGGAATTCTACCAACTGGTACATCAACGCTTGGGAAAGGAGGGGATTGGTTGCTTTCAAGGGACAGACTTACAACCAACCAGGCTGAAACTCCATGCCAGAATCTATAACACTATCTCCTCCGTGTTTCCCTGGGTGACTTCCTACCCCTATATGCTGCCCTCCTTTCATTGTCTGCACAGCTTCATTCTAGCTTCCAAGGGCAAGGAACCGAACTTTTTGGACTTGGGACACGCATTACAAGCGCGGAACTTTAAGCTCAAATACCTCACCCCACCCTTCCTCCAAACACTCTTCCACATGCCCGCTTACGTGGAACAGGCCTATGTGGAAAACCAAGAAGTGATTACCGACGCCAAACCCAGCCTGTATAGTTCTTAAATGAAGAACCGAACGGTTTCAGCAAGCAGCAGGCAGCTGGTCAAATAGTCAATTTGTCGAATAGTCAAATGGTTATGGATGGCCTCAATGACGAATTAACGATTTGACCAATTGACGAGTTCACCATTTCTACGGCTTGAACGGTTTCAACGACTTACAAGAGCGGCCGGCCTTTCCATGAGGAGTGCATCCTCGCCGTCGTGATAATAACCCTTTGCCCTGCCGATAAAATTGAATCCAAGAGCCAGGTAAAATTCTTGCGCCCCCAGATTACTTACTCGAACTTCGAGAAGCAGGGGTGTGTCAGCACAGTAGGCTGATGCCTCCTGTACCAATCTGGTACCGATACCCTTTCGCCTCTGCCCAGATCTCACGGCCATAGAGATCAAGTGTCCTTCAAGGCTGAAAACGATATAGCCGTTGATGAGTTCAGTTACATCCACGAGGAAGGTATTGGGATATGTCTGGTGGAGATTCCAGAATTGTCCAAGATCGTACTGCGATTTTGGAAAGGCTTCAGCCTCTATCTGCAGAAGTTCCTCAAAATCTGGAGGTTGGACCTTTCTGATCATTCTCATCAACCATTTGGAGGTAGCCCTAGCCCGGCCCTATGAACGCACACCGAGGCCCTGTTCAAGGAGTCGCAAATTTTCCTCCATGTAATTGAGCCGATGCTTTACGATGGCCAGATCCTCGGTGGTGTCCTCTTGGCTAGTGACTTTCTTGCGGGCAACCTGCTGGAGATGGCTGATGTCTACCATTGCAGCCTCACCAAAATCTTGAAATACTCGGAGAAGAGCTTCAGTGAAGTGCTCCGTATAGGAAAAGAGATAGGCATACTTGAAGTTTTGGCGGTAGTCTTTAAAGTATGTAAGCAATTCATTCTGTGCTTCATTTTTTATTAAGGCCACGGCCTCCCTAAAGGCCTCTTCACCAGATTCCTCAGCCCCTCTGCTGCGACGTAGAACCCGGTTCTTTAGTCCCGAAAAGAGGTTGCCCAACCGTCTCAGACTGAACCTCACCAGCAAGGAGCCACGCCCCAAGGATTCCGAACGCTGGATAAAGGCAGAAAAAGGTGGAGGTTTAATGGGCGGCCGTTTTGGTCTCGGTAGTTTTTCAGGGGCAACATAACTGATTGTCAAACCCCTGTCGGCCAAAGTTTTATGGTATTGTTCGAGGGCCTGCCTTAGTAAGTCCCAGTAACCAGTGGCCGCCTCTGTCAGTCTTTTGTCAATATGTTCCTCTTCGTTTTTGGCAAAATCGATAATTCTCAGATTGATCTTGTCAATGATATGGCGAGAGAGCATTTGCCTAAAATCCTGGTAGAAGAGATACAGATTGGGCAGAAGCTTTTTGGTTTCAGACGATCTGATCCGCTCAAAGTTTTGTGCCTGATAGTTCTCGATCAGTAACATGGTGTCTCTAATAATCGGTCCGTACTTTGTGTCAAAGTAAGAATCGACAGCCTTGCCAATTTCTCCCTTTAATGACTCCCGCAGACCGCTGAGAGTATGGGTTACTGTGTCAAGTGCCGCCGCCACTGACTGCTGGCGCATCCTGATCTCCTCAGCCAAAACTTGCAACTCCCCTTGATCTCTAGACAACAGCTTCTGTCTCGTGTTGACTGAATCTTTCATGCTTCGACTAACCCGCTGTAAATGGCTCAACACTCCCCCGTAAAGAACCCTGTTTCGTTCGTTATTAACAAGAACTTTTAGATCATTGCGGAAATTGTCGTAGTCCCGTCGCGAGAGGTCCACCATTGCTGCTTCTTCCTGCCAACCCTCCAATCGCCTTCTCTCTCGCGAGGAGAGATTGTCAACATGTTCTTCTGCTTCGAGCAGGTGAAACAAGGCAGAAAAGGTGTAGATCTTGGCTTCAGGGACCAGCAGATTGAGTTCGTCTCCCACTCTCTCTTGCAGCTGTTGGAGCTCATCAAGGTCCACATGCTCATCAAAATCCGTATTGATAACAAAGAGGGTTTGCGGCAGCATGCGAAGTATGCGGATGGCTTCGATGAGTTTTAAGTCGGCTTGGCGCAGCCCTACTCGGCTGCTTACCAGGTAGAGGATGTAATGACTGCTGAGGAGATACTCCTGAAGCAGGGCAAAATGCAGGGGGTTTGGTGAATCACTACCCTGGCAATCACCTATCTCCACCATCTCACCCAGCCAGGAGATTGGTAACTGCAATTCCATGTCCCGGAGATACACTGCCTGCGATTCCTGGCTGACAAAAGCCTGGTGCTTCTGGAGCTCATCTGCCCCGAACTCAAGCAGAACCGGTTTTTCTTTGACGTATTCAGTCAGCGTAGCGTACCCACTCAAGTACGCGTCAATCAGAACTACATTGGGATCAAATGTCTCCCCCCCTACCACGGTTTCTTGCTTTAACTCTTGGATCAACTGCTGCATTCTGTTGCGGTCTTCTTGCCGCCGCAGATCAATAAGGGCGGGACCCTTAGAGCCTCTAACGAGATCAACCATTGCTAGCGCCTCGTTAACCTCACTATTTATCTCTTCCCACGACTTTAGTTCGACCCAACCTTTTTCCTCGGAGCCCGCTCGAACACGGGTTATAAAGGCGGTAATGATTCCAGCTCCCCGCCTGAGCAGATCTCTGCCTTGCAGAGCATTAATGAAGGTGCTCTTGCCGGATTTCACCGGTCCCACTACAGCAATTCTCAAGGTCTGATCCAGTAGAGATTCAGAGACTGCTTCGAGACTGCGACGCCACGAATTCACTTGGGCTGAATCTTCCCGGAACAGGGGCGACAGGTCGTCAGTGAGCGCCTCCAGGGTTTCCCTCAAATTTTCTAGACCGGTCTGTGGATCAAGATTTTGTTGCATTGTGAATATCGAGTATTTCCAGTTTCTTCACACCGCCAGGGGTTTTTACCTCGACTTCATCTCCGGGCTCTTTGCCTATCAGGGCCCTGCCTATGGGCGACGTCACGGAAATAGTACCTTGGGCCAAATCCGCTTCGTACGGTCCCACCAAGCGATATTGCATTTCTTCGCCCGTGTTCAGGTCTTCCAGTTCCACCGTACTGCCAAATGTCACCCGTTCGGCCGGGTCCTTTGAGTCATCGACTATTTCGCACTGGCTCAGCTTGTGGTGTAAGTCGTTGATCTTGCCCTCGAGCATGGCCTGTTTTTCCTTCGCGGCTTCGTACTCCGCGTTTTCACTTATATCGCCGTGCTCGCGGGCCTCTGAAATGGCCTGAATCACTTTGGGCCGCTCTTTTTGCTCAAGCCTCTGCAATTCAGCACGTAGACGATCGTATCCTTCCCGAGTTATGGGGAGGCGGTTCATGGATATCTCCTTTTGCAAGTGTCGGTTCCATTCATAGCGGTAATCGCAGGAATTTTGCGAAATATTAACCCCTTGGGAGAGATAAAAAGTGTCTCGGATTTAATCGAGGAGATATTCGCTTATGATTATAAACCCGCGCAGCATAGAATTATAGACCTTTATTAAAATTGAAAGCCCCGGCCTTCATCAGCCAGGGCGTCTCCCACAGCGTCTCTTTTTACCTAAACGGTGATAACCTGTCAAGCACGTAAGCTCGCTTCGCTCGCTAGCATAGAGTCCAGTATTGCGGATTTCGGATTGCGGAATGCGGATTTTTTAGAAGCAAGGAGTCAGTCCTTCGACAAGCTCAGGGCACGAAGCTAGGAGCCAGAAGTCGGAGGTCAGAATACAGATATTTTTGTATATTGAAATTCGCAATTCGCAATTCGCAATTCGAAATTGTCCCTCTCCCCTATCCTCCATACCTTCCGCTCTGCGCGAAGGCCAATTATATTGCTCCAGGAACATCAATTGTTTGGTACACAGGATGCTCTACCAACCGGAACAGCTCTCCTGTGCCATGTGGTAGCCTGTCTTTACGTCCCACCACCAGAAACCCTCCGGCAACGAGGGCCTGATGAAACCTTCGGGTGATTTCATCTTGCAGGGCGTCGACGAAATAGGTGTAAACCAGGTTGCGGCAAAAGATCAGGTGATTATTCATCGGCGGAGGTTCCCAGATGAGATTGTGTTCGAACCACTCTATCTTCTGGGACAGATCGTGCCGCAAAGAAAAGGTTCCCTTTTCATTGGCAAAGTACTCTTGCCTTAACTGAAGAGGCATCTCTCTAAAACTGCTTGCCGGATAACGGGCCTGGCGGGCCCTCTTCAGACAATGGGTGTCGCTGTCGCTTGCAAGTAGACGCAGACTGCGGCCAGAGTTGGCAAAGCTTTCCTGCCACAGGATTAGCAGGCTGTAAGGCTCTTCTCCGCTGGCACAGCCAGCCGACCAGATTTGCACCGTCTCTTCTGGAGACACAGCCTCAAGCAGAACAGGCAGCCACTTCTTCTCCAGCCTTTCGAAAAGGGAACTGTTGCGCCAAAACCTGGAGATGGTAACCGCGAGCATACCTGTGAGAAGATATCTTTCTTCCTCATTCTCTAGTACATGTCTTTTGTAATCACTCCAGGTATGCAGGTTCAATTGCCGCATACGGTCGATGACGCGATTGCGGATAGACTTGCGGTTGAAACGTCGCCAACGCAAACCCAGATGAGGTAGAGTAGTCTTGAGAAACTCTTTGTATTCCATGATTCTCGTTAGTTAAGTGGAATATTTCCTAGTCTATCATATGTGTACACTTCAGCTTTTTACATTTTCTCGCTCTCAGAGCTGCTGGCCAAGTGGACTTGATCAGATTAAAAAAGGCTGCTATCCTTACCGCATTATAAATCTTGTTTTCACCCTACTTATATGGTAGCTTTTATCGCTTTTCTCACCTATCCCATTCCAGGGCACTGGCCGCAGCTTGGAGATAGCTTGTTTCCATGGGGTCTATCCAGAAATAGTAAGAGGAGGCTGGTGACGACCGTCCCTTGCTGTTAAAAGGCTTATCAGAAGTGAAATCATCTAATGCAAAAGGAGGAAGATTCATGAGTAAAGGCTGGAAGTACATCTTGTTGGTTTCAGTAGTAATCTGCACTGTGGCATTCACGCTCCCCGCGACAGTTCGCGCTGCCGACACAGTCCAAGTGGGCATTGTCTTACCCCTGACCGGTTCGCAGGCAGCATTCGGTGAGATCGAGAAACAATCTTTCGATCTGGCTCTGGAGGAGATCAACGCTGCCGGCGGCATCAATGGTAAGAAGCTGGAATTTCTCATGGAGGACGATACCGGCAGGCCTGAAGTTGGCCGCTCGGTGGCGGAAAAGCTCATCACCAAGGATAAAGTCGTCATGCTCGGTGGGGGCTATTCCAGTTCGGTAACTGCGGGGCTGGCCGGTGTCGCTCAACAAAACCATATGCCCTTTCTGATCAATACCGGCTCGGCCGACGACATTACCGAGAAGGGTTTCGATTACGTTTTCCGTCTAAACCCGCCAGCCAGCGAGTATTCTAGTGGTGTTGAGCAATTCCTTGAGCAGGTGGTGAAGCCCAAAAGTGTAGCGATTCTCTACGAAAATACCAAATTCGGCACTAGCAGTTCCAAGGCATTCACCAAGAGCTGCGAAAAACTTGGAATCGAGGTGGTACTAAACGAGGGGTATGAACACGCGGGTATTGATTTCAAACCCATCTTGGTCAAAGTAAAACAATTGAACCCGGATATCGTCTACATGGTCTCCTACGTCATGGACGCGTCCCTGTTGATGCGCCAGTCCCGAGAATTGAAGCTGACTCCCAAGCTGTTTATCGGCGGCGGCGCCGGTTTCACCCTGCCTGAATTTAAGGAAAATGCAGGGGTTGCTGCTGATTACGTGGTCTCCGCCACCTTGTGGCACCAGGTCCTGCCTCTGCCAGGGGCCATGGACTACTTCCAAAAGTTCAAAGCCAAATATAACAAGGATACCGAGTATCACGGTGCCGAGGCCTATGCGGCAGCCTACGTCATCGCTGACGTTCTCAAACGAGCCAAATCCTTTAGCCCCGAGGACATCAGACAAGCCCTTGTAGAGACTGACATGATGACCGCTTTCGGTCCGGTAAAATTTGTCTCCTATGGGAAGAAAATCAACCAGAACAAGTTGACCACCTACGTGGTCCAGTGGCAGGGTGGCCACCTGAAACTCATCTGGCCCACAGACCTGGCAAACGCTAAGTATGTCTATCCGGTAGACTGGCTCAAAGTGTGGGGCTACTAAGGTGAATCTGCAAGCGGTGGAGGACCACGAGTTGTTCTCCACCGCTTTTTTCCCAATTGCGGAAGGAAACTTGATATGCAGGTTTTCCTACAAACCCTGGCTTCCGGAATTCTTATCGGGGGCATTTACGCCCTCATCGGCATGGGCATGACTCTGATAATGGGAGTCATGGGGATCATCAATCTGGCTCACGGCCAGCTGATGATGGTGGCCATGTACATCACCTATGTCCTATTCGCCTTTTTCAAGATTGACCCATATCTGTCCCTCCTGATTGCCATGCCTGGCCTCTTTTTGTTGGGGGTGATTATTCAGAAGGTGTTGCTCAACCCCCTCATGGAGGTAGAGGCCATTCTTCCGGAAAATCAGGTGTTGATGACCGTAGGCATTGGCATGGTACTCACCGAGATAGCCCGTTTCATTTTCAGCTCCGACTACAAGTCAGTCGCCACCTCCTACAGTGGTGATGCGTTCTTCCTCGGGGGAGTTTCTTTTAATCTGCCTATGGTAATCGCCTTCTTCATCGCAGTGATCCTTACGATTGCTCTCTTCTGGTTCCTTCTCAAAACAGACCTTGGCCGATCTATACGGGCTACGGCGCAGGATAAAGAAGCCGCCACGCTGATGGGGGTAAATTCAGGGCGGATTACAGTGATCACTTATGGCCTGGGCTCAGGCCTGGTAGCGGCGGCCGGCTCTTTGCTCATCCCTATTTTTTATCTGTTTCCTGACATAGGCGGGCCTTTCACCCTCAAAGCTTTCGTGATTACCATCCTTGGCGGCATGGGTAGCACGGTGGGTGCCATCTTCGGGGGAGTTACTTTAGGAATTGCCGAATCGTTGGGAGCCACATATATCGGCATGCAATACCGTGAGATGGTGGGCTTTGTCATCTTTCTGTTGGTTTTAATCTTCTTGCCGGGCGGGTTAAAACGTTTGACCAAAGTTTAGCGGCGAGGAGGCACAATTTAAAAGCCAGAACCCTGTAACAAAAACAACTTTGCTTATCTCTCGGCCCCTGACTCCTGGCTCCTACAACCTAAGAACTTTGCACTGAGCACTCTGCTCCAAGCAAGCGAGGAGTGAGATGAAACGCAACCAGGTGATCATCGCCCTTGTCGCCATCTTCTTTGTTTTGTTTCCCCTGGTGGTGAAGTCCGATTACTATCAACACTTGGTCATCTTGGCCCTGATGTGGGTGGTTATCGGCGGTTCCTGGAACCTCCTGGCCGGATATACCGGCCAGGTCTCATTCGGTCATGCAGTCTTTTTCGGCACCGGGGCCTACACCGCTGGCATACTGGCCAACAAACTGGCAATCTCCGCTTGGTGGGGAATGGTTTTCGGCGGTTTCACCGCCGCCCTTGTGGGCCTTTTCATCGGCTGGGTCTGCTTTCGCTTGCGGGGCCCCTATTTCGCCCTGGCGACCATCGCAGCGGGTGAAATCTTTCGCCTGATCGCCACCAACTGGGAAAGCCTCACCGAGGGCATGCTGGGTATCATGATTCTTCAGAGTTTCCGAAGCAAACTGCCTTACTATTATCTGGCTCTGGCTCTGGCGGCCGCCTCCATCTGGGTCTTCGACCTGGTAATG
>JAJDNB010000044.1 GCA_022340905.1 Deltaproteobacteria bacterium
GCTGTAGGCACCTGGCCGGTGAAAACCACTATGGGGATGGAATCACAATAGGCCGTGGCAATGCCAGTAACCGTGTTGGTAGCTCCAGGGCCAGACGTTACCAGGCAAACGCCCACTTTTCCGGAGGCGCGGGCATAACCATCGGCCATGTGGGTAGCACCTTGCTCATGGCGCACCAGGATGTGGCGGATGTTGTGCTTGGGCATCTCATCATAAATGTCGATGACTGCTCCGCCCGGCAAACCAAAGATGACCTCAACCCCTTCGGCCTTTAAACATTCAAAGAATATTTGGGCTCCTGTTAACTTCATGACTTACCCCTGTCTATGTTTAATCAAGATGGATTCAATTTTGTCGCGCCCCGCCAATTTAAGTTTTTGAATTCGTTTCTTCTCCACCTCTTCTTCATTAGTCAGGTAGGGGCGCTGACTGAACTTCTCCAGTTTTTCTTCGTAGCGCCGGTGATCTGCAATGTACCTGCGCAGATCTTCGTTGTGAGGAAGGAGGCGGGCAATCAATTCCTCATCCCATTTTTCCATGTTTTACCTCTCTTGGAGCATCCAGTAGCAAAAGGGAAAGGTGGATGCGGACAACTAGAGATTATCTAAAGGAGTAAATGATAAAATTTATGCGATCTATACTGTTTTGTCAATATGCAGATGTTCATTGGAGAATGCGGAATGCGGATTTCGGATTTGAAAGGGCATGGTGCATAGGGAAAGACAGCAAGCAGCCGTTTCAACTAGGCACTATACAATAAGCACTAGGCACCAAAACATGTGAGAATTCAGGATCCAGCCTCAAGCATCAAGCATCCAGAATCTGCAATCTGACTGGACTTTCTGTTCAATTCTGCTTCAGAGGGTCGTACATACAGTGGAGTGCAATTGGAGACGTCATCGGATTCCCCTGATCGTAGTCTGTGCCAGCCCAGCCAGGCAACGGAGCTTGCGTGGATGACACTAAGGTGAGGTGGCGGCACCACGAGGCGATTACCTAACTCTCTCTTCAAATAGTCCCCATAGGACAAGAGACCATCGCCAATCAACACTGTAGTTTCCGATATGAGTGCAAGCAGTTGTTCAGGCTTGATGGCCATGTAAGAGGTAAGTCTTCGAGGCATTCCTTCATCACCTTGGCAATACAATGCCGTGTAGATTTCGCCTTTCCGTGCATCCAAGATGGGGCAGATCTTGTGTGGGACGAAGGAAACGTTTGCCGCTAAAGCGTCCAAAGTTGGGACACCGGCCAAAGGCTTATTCGTGGCCCAGGCAAGCCCTTTAATCATACTCAAACCAATGCGTAGGCCAGTAAAACTACCCGGACCAAGACTGACTGCAAAACCATCAACATCGTCTAAGGACCAGCCAGCATCGGCAAGAATACGTTCGATACCGGGCAGGAGACGTTGATTGTGGGTGGCACCTACATTGAGCATCTGTTGGGCCTTGAGCAGTGACCCCTGGACCACTGCAATACTCCCCACTTGGGTAGATGTGTCGATGGCAAGAATCTTCATGGCCGTCGCATAGCGCCAAGCGCATAGCGCATAGCGTCAAAAAATAGAAGCCAGTACTTACATCCTGTGGGCATAGAGCATAGGGTCCCTATTGCGGATTTCGGATTGCGGATTGCGGATTTAAAAAATTCAAAATTATCTACGTGCTGCGGTCTGTCCTCTGACCTCCGACTTCCGACCTCTGACTTCTCAGCACCTTCGTGCCTAGTGTTTCGTTTCAGGTGGCTGGTTAAAATGACTGCCGGCTGTTAGCTCTCTTTAGGGAAGCCCTTGTCCCGGGACAACCAAACGATAGATGTCGTT
This sequence comes from Deltaproteobacteria bacterium, assembly GCA_022340905.1. GTDB lineage: Bacteria > Desulfobacterota > Syntrophobacteria > BM002 > BM002 > BM002. The sequence continues at coordinate 1,823 of JAJDNB010000044.1, forward strand.
GTAGAAGACAAACACCATGAGGGCTATAAGGAGAAATAGACCAACCTGCTGGGCCAATTCTCTTTTCCTAATACTGAGGGGCCTACCCATGATGGCTTCGATGGAAAAAAAGAGCAGATGGCCGCCGTCCAAAATGGGAATGGGAAAGAGGTTAAGAATTCCCAAGTTAATACTTAGCAGCGCTAGGAAAGATAAAAAGGCAAGCGGACCGGCCTTGGCAACTTCACCGGACATCTGAGCTATACCGATTGGACCAGCGAGAGTTCTCGGAGAGATGGTACCACTAATAAGTTTTCCGAGAACAACAAAGGTGAGCTTTATCATGCCGATTGTTTGACTAACGGCATAATATCCAGCCTCAAGGGGATTGATTTTTTCCACTATAATGTTGTTGGAGGCAACAATGCCAATAAGGGGTCGGCTGACCTTTTCTCCGAGTATGGTTTGAGTTTCCTTTATCTCAGGGGTGAGCACAACAGTAAATGTTTCATCTCCCCGGAGAACCTTGAGATGAATTGGTTTACCTCCACTGTCCTGAATTAGCTGAGACAATTCACTCCATTCTTTCACAGGAGTGCCCTCAACCTCGAGTACCTTGTCGTCCGCCTTTAAGCCGGCGGAAGCCGCGGGAGAATCAGGGGTCACGGAACCGATGTCAGTAGTGGTTTTTGTAAGACCGAAGAGGCCAAAGATTAGGGCATAGAGAAATACTGCCAAAAGCAGATTGGAAATCGGCCCAGCTGCGACTATAGACATACGTTTTCTCAGAGGCTGGTGCGAAAAAGAGACACGTTGTAAATCCTCTGGAATTTCCTCATCAGGGGATTCACCAAGCATCTTAACGTAGCCGCCAAGGGGGAAGGCTGAGACTCGATAGTCTGTGTCACCCACTTTCTTGCCAAATAAGCGTGGACCAAACCCCAGGGAAAAACGCTCCACTTTTACCTTGAAAATTTTAGCTATCAAAAAATGGCCGAATTCATGGATAAAAATAAGTATTCCCAAAGATACAACAAAGGATAATAAGGTTCGAGAAAATGCCCAAATAGCTTCCAAGATGTAACCGCTCCTCTATTTCATTTTTTCACAATATAAGAACGAAAATTATTATTGCATTATACCGTGCCGAGAATCTCAATGCCAACACTAGCCCGAATGTTTCATGGTCTCGTGACATCAATTCATAAAACATCCGGGCTAAGTCTGGCCTTACTTATGCAGATTCTGCGCCAATCCAGCGTATAACCGCCAGAGAGTGGGACTAAGGCCGGAGGCCAGATGACAGACGCGAGATCTGAGATGTGAGGGCGCACACAACTATCTCTTCTCATATCCCACATCTCTTGAGCAGTGGTGTCCTTGGCGGCACATACTTGCAGCACGTCACCTTCACGAGTAATCCTTGATTATTTCCTCGCTTCGCTGTCTTGCCCAGGTGTCAGCCGCCAAAATGGGCTCCAGTTCTGTTGCAGGCACAAGCTCATGCTCTTCCATGACCTTGCCTACTAATCTGGCGATTCCCAGAAAAGGAATTCGTTGGTCAAGAAACGCTTGCACCGCCACCTCGTTGGAAGCGTTCAGGACGGCTGGCATAGTTCCGCCCGCTTTACAGGCATGGAAGGCAAGATCGAGGCAAGGAAAGCGGCTGAGATCAGGCTCTTGAAAGGTGAGGGTCTGCACCGAGAAAAAGTCTAGAGTAGGCAGGTTCAACTTCAAACGTTCGGGGTAGGCAAGGGCATAGGCTATGGGGACACGCATATCTGGCATACCCAATTGGGCAATAACTGATCCGTCCACATATTCCACCATGGAGTGGACTATACTCTGGGGGTGGATGTGTACGTCGATTCTTTCCACCTCCACCTCAAAGAGCCACTTGGCCTCAATTACCTCAAGCCCCTTGTTCATCATGGTTGCTGAATCAACGGTGATTTTAGCACCCATTTCCCAATTGGGATGTGCCAGAGCCTGAGCTGGAGTAACGGATTCGAGTTGCTCCTTTGGTAGGGTAAGAAAGGGGCCGCCCGAGGCGGTTAGGAGTATTCGCTTGAGATCCTCCCGTCTATGTCCTTCCAGTGCCTGAAATATTGCATTGTGCTCACTGTCCACCGGTAGCAGGGACACCTTATGTCTCCGGACCTCTTCCGTGACCAGACCGCCGGCCATGACTAGGGTTTCCTTATTGGCCAAAGCAACGTCTTTACCAGCCCGGATGGCGCTGAGAGTAGGAAGAAGACCTGCCGCTCCAACCATGGAAGAAAGTACCATGTCTGCTCCAGCGAAACTGGCGGCTTCCTCATACCCTGTCGAACCGGCTAGCACCTCCACCCTAGTTTCCACTGGGAGACGGCTGGCTAGATCTTTGGCAAGTTCCCGGTCGAGAACAGCAGCAATCTTTGGTCGGAATTGTTTAATCTGTTCGGCCAACAGATCGATATTTTTCCCTGCCGCCAGGGCGACAACTTGAAAGTGTTCAGGAAATTGTTCGATAACTTGTAAGGCGCTGCGCCCTATCGATCCTGTAGAGCCGAGAATAGCGATTTTTTTCAAAGCAAATTTTCCTTTTGTTTCAGGCTCTCGAAGGAAGGCTTAAGCCGGGCAATATCCACCACGTTGTTACGTAAAGAAGACCACACCGTAGTAGGTCAATGGAAAAGCGAAAATCAAACTGTCCAACCTATCCAGCAGACCGCCATGCCCCGGCAGTATGCTACTTGCATCCTTAACCTGGCTAACTCTTTTAAGCATCGATTCCATCAGGTCACCCATCTGGCCAGCCAAAGCTATAACGAATCCTACGGAGAGAAGAAAGGTGATGCCGAATTCACCCAGAGATAGCAACAGCTTACCAACTAGCAGCGCAATCGCCATGGAGCTCAATAGGCCGCCGACAGCACCTTCGACGGTCTTTCCAGGGCTGACAGCAGGCCAAAGTTTGTGCCGTCCCAAACGATGGCCCGCGTAGTACGCGCCGGTATCTCCAGCAAAGATGACAAAGAAGAGAAAGAAGATCCAGCGTCGTCCGGACGGCACCTCAAAGAGGAGCAGTACATGGCTCAGCAAGAAGGGGATGTAGAGCAGGGCAAAAACCATTATTGCTAAGGATTTCAGGACAGCTTTCTGTTGAGCATAGAGCAGCAGATGAACGGTTAGGGCCACGAAGATTACGCCGACTGTGGCAGCACTCAAGCCCATCATCCCTTTCCAGTATGTCGCCAAGGGCACTAACAAACCTGCAACGAGAGCTGCAATTCTGACCCAGGACTGTGTCTCAGGTAAGAGTAAGGTAAGGAGTTCCAGCATTCCGCCCGCGGTTACCAAAACTACGAGGCTGAGCAAGAGCCAGCCAGGCCCGAGGCCAATAATGAACCCTAATACTGGCAGAGCCACAGCAGCGGTGAGCCAGCGATTCAAATGCTGTTTATCAACTGAATTCTTCTTCATACCTACCCCTTACAAGGCTGACACCATAGTATGAAATTGCCCTTGCATCAAGTCCGTTTTGCGAGGCAACAAAGTAATCTATATCATCGTTCACTCGAGGAAGGAGTTTCGCACCGCCCTATTTCCTTGCCCCATATGGTGACGGTGGGCGCTATGCGCTTTGCTTTGTTAGCATTGTAGATACGGTTGGGGGAGCCACCTGGAAAGTGAGAGGAAGAAAATGACAAACAAAAGCACCGCGATTGCAGCCAATAAAAAAGTTTGGCAACCGCTGCCGTTATTCAAAAGCTCCTACGCCTCCTTGCCTTTTTGGTCTCCGGTCTTGCCAAATCTTCTCTCTCGCCGCTGATAGTCATCGAGTGCCTCCATAAGTTCTGGCTCACGGAAGTCAGGCCAGTAAACGGGACTTACATAAAGTTCGGTATAGGCCATTTGCCATAAGAGAAAGTTACTTATCCGCCGCTCGCCGCTGGTGCGAATGAGGAGATCCGGATCTGGCATGTCTGCAGTATAGAGATAAGTGGAAAATACCGCTTCGTCTATTTCCGAAGGTTTTAGCTCCCTCTTTACACAGGTATCCGCCAACTTCTGTGCCGCTTTCACAATTTCGCTTCTGCCGCTGTAACTGAGAGCCAGATTAAGAATCATCTCACGGTTTGCTGCAGTTTGTTCCATGGTGTTGGCAAGAAGACGGTAAACGGTTCTTGGCAATTCTCGTATGTCCCCTATGGCATTAAGTCGGATGGAATTCTCCATCATCTCTCCAAGTTCGGATTTGAGATATCTACTGAGAAGGCGCCACAGGGCTTGAACCTCACGAGAGGGTCGCTGCCAGTTTTCTTTCGAGAAAGCGTAGAGGGTAAGGACTGGGATGCCAATTTTGCGGCAGGATCGAACTATGACTCGCACTGACTCAGCTCCGGCACGATGGCCCTCGATACGGCTGAGATTTCTCTCTTTGGCCCAACGCCCGTTGCCGTCCATAATGATGGCCAGGTGCCGGGGGAGGTTATCAAATCTGCTCCTTTCCGAGGTAGGCGGTGTGGGCAGTGTATTCTTTTTTGACAGCTTTGTAATAGTGTTCATTAGTCATTTAATCATAAAAAACTGATCTTCTGGTCCGGATCAGATTTCAATAGTCTTGCAATTAAAGACAGGGAGCTTTTTTAGAGTACTAGAGTATCGGAAATCTCAAATCACAAATCACAAATATCACATAAATCACAATGACCGAAATTCGAAACTTCAAACAAGACCGGTTTTTTAGTCATTGAATATTGGAGTTTGAGATTTGTTTGTATTTGGTGCTTGGAGTTTGGAATTTCATTAATCCACCTGGCCATTTCTCCAGAAGACTCCCGCCTCAATGAAAGACCAGCTCTGGGGAATCCTCAAGCCGGGTTCTCCCGCCCGACCGTAAGCTCTCTGGGCCGGAGGCAGGATCCGGCTTTTTCACCAGGATCTAAATCTCGAGAATTTCTTTTTCCTTGGCCGTGCACAATTCGTCTACCTGCGCGATGAAATCGTCGGTTATTTTCTGAACTTCATCCTGCGAGCGGTAGAGGTTGTCCTCGGTTATCTCCTTTTCCGTTTTGAGATCCTTCAGCATGTCGTTGGCATCACGGCGAATGTTTCTGATTGCGACCTTGTTGTCTTCAGCCATTTTCCGGGCAACTTTTACCAGTTCTTTCCTCCTTTCTTCGGTTAGAGCAGGTATGGCTATGCGAATCACTTTGCCATCGTTTATTGGGGTGAGACCTAATTCTGATTTCAAGATTGCCTTTTCGATGTCGCCGATAGCGGTCTTGTCCCATGGTTGGATCACTATGAGGCGAGGTTCAGGCACTGCCAGCGAGGCCATCTGGTTCAGAGGTGTGGGGGTGTCGTAGTACGTGACCCGAATTCCGTCAAGCAAAGAAACGGAGGCCCTGCCAGTACGAAGCCGGCTGTATTCTCGTTTGAGAGAGTCTATTGACTTTCCCATCCGTTCCTGCAAATCTTCAAATATTTCCTCAACCATTATCCTCTCCCTTCACCATAGTACCGACCGGTTCACCCATGACAACCCTTTCTATTAAACCCGGTTTTGTGAGGTTGAAGACGATTACAGGCATGTCATTATCCATGGCAAGAGAAATCGCAGTAGCGTCCATGACTTTGAGTTGTTTTTGTAAGACTTCCAGATAGGTGAGATTATCTATTTTTTTAACACCTGGTGTCGTCTTCGGGTCTGCTGGGTAGACGCCGTCAACTTTGGTGGCCTTGAGGAGGACGTTGGCCTGGATTTCCATGGCGCGTAGAGCCGCGGCGGTATCGGTAGTGAAGTAAGGATTACCAGTTCCCGCAGCAAAAATTACTATACGACCCTTCTCCAAGTGGCGAATGGCTCTGCGGCGAATGTAGGGCTCAGCCACCTCTCGCATGGTGATGGCAGATTGTACCCTGGTTTGTGCTCCCAATCTCTCCAGGGAGTCTTGCAAGGCCAAACCATTAATGACCGTGGCTAGCATCCCCATATAGTCGGCAGAGGCTCGGTCCATGCCGTAAGAAGCAGCAGATAAGCCGCGGAAGATGTTGCCGCCCCCAATAACCACAGCGACTTCAACCCCCAACCGGTCCACTGCAAAAATGTCCTCGGCAACCTTGGCAATAACCTCAGGCACAATGCCGAAAGAGGCATCTCCCATGAGAGCCTCACCGCTGATTTTAAGTAGTATGCGCTTGTATTTAGGCTCAGACATGCTTTTTCTCGGTGCGGCCGTTAGGCTCTGTACTCGGGCAGCCTATAAGAAAATTCGAGATTCTCAACTCATCCAAGAGGGATCTGAGATGTGGGATGTTGAATCCCGAGGGAATTTTATAATCTCAGATCGCATATCACACATCCCACATCCGTTGCTCAGGATTTGTTTCGTGCTTCGAAACTGGGGCCCCGCCCGAAGGGTGTGGACTCCGAAGGAGAATTTAGGATTTACCATAAGGTGTACGAGGCTGTGCCAAGCTACCTCGCAGCGCTACTCCGCCGAATCCTCACCCAGTTGGTAGCGGACAAAACGGCTCACTATTAGATTCTCGCCGGTCTTGGCACGCAGCTCATTAAGTAAGTCTTCTACTGTGATATCTGTGTCACGCACGTATGGTTGTTCTAAAAGGCAAACTTCCTGGTAGAATTTCTTGAGTTTGCCTTCGACAATCTTGTCTAGGATTTTCTCCGGCTTACCCGAATCAAGTGCCTGAGCCCGGTAGATTTCCTGCTCACGAGCTACAACCTCAGGGGACAACCCTTCGCGGTCAATCGACAGGGGGTTGGTCGCAGCGATGTGCATAGCGAGGTTTTTTGCAAAGTCGTAAAATGCCTCACTTCTCGCGGTAAAGTCAGTCTCGCAGTTAACTTCAACCATGACCCCAATCTTGCCGCCAGCGTGAATGTATGAGTGGATCAGACCTTCACTGGCAGTTCGACCTGCCCTTTTTTGAGCAACAGCCAGGCCTTTTTGTCGGAGGTAGTCCACCGCCTTTTCCATATCACCCTGGGATTCCTGGAGGGCCGCTTTACAGTCCATAATTCCAGCGTTTGTTTTTTCGCGCAGTTTTTTTACCATCGCTGAGGTTATCTGCAATTTTCTCCTCCTTCAAACTCACTCATTCTTCCTCTTCCATAGGATTGATGATTTCTATTTCCGGTCCTCCCTCTTCAGTCGCAACCGCACTGCCGATCGGTGCAGTCTCAGCCTCGAAGTCCCCGGCCGCTTTATCCATCGTGGCCTGAAGCTGCTCTTCTCTCTTTTGTTTCCCCTCAAGGCATGCATCGGCGATTTTTGCAGAAAAGAGTCGGATGGAACGGATAGCGTCATCGTTACCTGGGATAACATAATCTATGGGATCGGGGTCGCAATTGGTGTCCACGATCGCGATAATGGGTATGCGCAATTTGTTTGCTTCAGCTACCGCAATATTTTCACGTCGTGGGTCCACTACAAACACTGCGCCTGGCAGACGTTCCATATCTTCTATGCCCCCCAAGTTCCTATCCAGTTTCATCATCTCCCGTTCCATCTGGAGGATCTCTTTTTTGGGAAACTTGCTGATGCTGGCATCTTCCTTCATGGCTTTCAGATGCTTCAGCCGATCGATACTATTTTTGATGGTTTGGAAATTGGTAAGCATTCCGCCCAGCCAGCGGTGGGTGACTTTAAACATGCCGCAACGCTCGGATTCTTCCGTGATGGAGTCAACAGCCTGTTTCTTGGTGCCAACAAATAGCACAGAATCTCCCCCTGCAACCGTATCAACAATGAACTGGTAGGCAGTGTTGAACATCCGAACGGTCTTTTGCAGATCGATGATGTAGATTCCGTTACGCGCTCCGAAAATGTAGGACCTCATCTTCGGATTCCAGCGGCGGGTTTGGTGTCCAAAGTGAACACCGGATTCAAGAAGTTGCTTCATGGTGATAATGGACATGTGTTCCTCCCTCTGGTTTTTTCCTCCATCCCCTTCCACATACCTGAAAGTCACCCCCAAGCGCTGGGGCACCAAAGGATCAAGGGGATGTGTGTTTTTTAGACCGCGCGAAACGATCCGGTTCGCGCCTTTAGGTAAACCGGTTTTCATTATCACACTTGATGGTAACTTTCAAGGAGAAAAGCGACTTTGGCATAGGGCATGGGGTATAGGGTAAAAAGCAAGAAGTCAGAGATTAGAGGTCAGACGACAGAGAACAGCAAGACGACCCGCCCGGCGTAAGCAGTCAAGATTTGACGAGCCAGCCGGCCCGCTGGATAAGCCCGGCGCTTTTTGGTCCACAGGTGAGGAGCAGGTCAAAAACGGAGAGATTGGCAATAAAATCACCCCAGAGCTGAGGGTAGACTGGGGGCTCATACTTGTAATACACCAGCTGGATCCCAGATTTTTGGAAGAGATTTTCATCCAGGTATTTGTGTGAAGAAGCTATGGTCAAATACTTCCTGGCTCCCAAAGCCTTACAAATGTCCACCAGTCGTTGGGAACCTTTGGACTCAACTGCCAGGGAAGAGTTGCGGAGAAAGGGCTGGCCAATAGACAAGGCAGTCCCCAAGTAATCCAAGATGTCGAGATTCAGCTCCAAAAGTCTGGGCCAGGGATTTCGGTATATTCTTTGGAAGAAATGGGAGTGTTCCTCCCAGTATGGTGCGTGGTTGTAAGCGTGGAGAAGACTCAGAAAGTGCTTTTTCTGCCAGTTTTCTTCGTTGCAAATATCGACCTCATCTATCCGTTGAAGACTCCGACCCCTTTTCCAAACCGGTACAGTAAGCCACACTTCTCCCTGGTCATTTTTGAACCGATTTCTGTTTACCCAACTTCCACCTAGGGGAAACTGGACATCATCCAGGAGCACCACTTGACTTGCTTGCATTGCCTTATAGAATATTCCCGGCCAAGGCATGAAATTCGGGTGGTGGCAGGCGATCATCATAACTGAATTCGCAGGGCGCATAGAGCATAGCGCATAGCGTTAAATAAAGAGTACCAGCAGTCAGAATCCAGAATTCAGGAGAAAATAACAAAACCAATAATTACAATCTTCTGGCTACTGACTCCTATCTCCTGAATGCTTCAACCTTGGGTCCTGTGCCCTGCGCCGTGTGCCTTTCACGCCTCATACTCCGTGCTCTAGCTTCGGTAGTTGGCGTTGATCTTGACGTAATCAAGGCTAAAATCGCACGTATATACAGTCTCTTCAGCCTTTCCTTGCCCAAGATCGATGGTAAGAGAAAATGACGATTCCTTTAAGATCTCAGTTACGTGAGCCTCGGCTTCTTCTCCAACTGCCAGACCATTTTCAACCAGCTTGACCCCATTGAAATACAAATCAACCCTCTGGGGCTCAAAGTCGATGCCGGCCCTGCCCAAAGCTGCCAAAACTCGGCCCCAATTTGCGTCCTCGCCGAAAAAGGCAGTTTTCACCAGTGATGAGTTGGAAACAGTACGGGCTGCAAGCAGGGCTGCAGCCTTGTTTGGGCCACCCTTCACGGTTATTTTGACGAACTTGGTAGCACCTTCTCCATCAGCCACAATCATTTTTGCCAGCTTGAGAAGAACTTCTCCTAAGGCCTCACGAAAGCGTTCACCATCGGAGGAATTCATATTCCTTATAGTCTCATTACCCGCAAAGCCGTTGGCGAGTACGAAAAGGGTATCATTGGTACTGGTGTCTCCGTCCACTGTAATCCGGTTAAATGATCTGTCCGTCTCTGCTCGCACCAGTGCTTGAAGCGCTTCTCCGGAGATGGCTGCATCGGTGGCCACGAATGCGAGTAGAGTTGCCATGTTCGGGTAGATCATGCCTGCGCCTTTGGCGATGCCAAGGACAGTGAAAGGACGATTCTGCAGTAGACCCTGAACCATATGGATTTTTGGCACCGTGTCTGTGGTCATGATTGCCCTAGCCGCTTCAAGCCAGCCATCAGCTCGAACAGCAGAAACTAAGTGGGGCAGACAATTGGCCACCGGCTCATAGGGCAGATCCATTCCGATCACCCCAGTTGAAGCTACCAGAACCTCATGGATGGGACAACCAATGGCTTCAGCAACTTTATGAGCAGTAGCCCGTGCTCGCTGCAAGCCAACCTCTCCGGTACAGGCATTGGCGATGCCGCTGTTGACCACAATTGCCCTTGCTCGGTTACCAGTCAAATGTGAGCGGCTGAGTATGACTGGGGCTGCTTGCACCTTGTTGGTGGTGAAAACCCCCGCGGCAGCGGCGGAAACTTCGCTGACAATGAGGGCGAGATCCGGACGACCCTGATAACGAATTCCAGCGGCTACACCGCCTGCCTTGAATCCGGGCACGATGTATTCTTCTTTGTTCATAGCGAGGATATAGGTTTAACCATGAAGCACACGAAGGCTCTGTCGATCTGTAATGTGAGATTTGGGATGTGGGAAGGAGAAAAGAGGCAAGATCCTATAATCTCATATCTCACATCTCACTTCGCGCATCTGTTATTCTTTGTGATCCTTACGGTTTTAGTCTTTTGACGATAAAAAATGAGAAACGACGTTAGGCGCTATGCTCTTTGCGCTAGGCGTCTATCTCCCACAGCATTTTTTGTATTTCTTGCCGCTGCCACAGGGACAAGGCTGATTGCGGCCGATCTTGGCGGCTCTCTTTACTGGTTTTCTTTTCGAACTGGCGGCTGAATCTCCGTGACTAAAAAATATTGGCTGTTTCTGGGCCTCTTCTAGTTGCTCGGTTTCTTCTTGGGTGGCCACTTGAACTCTAAAAAGCATCTGAATGATCTCGCTTTTGATCGTATCTATCATCTCCTGAAACATCTCGAGGCCTTCACGCTTATACTCTATGAGTGGGTCTTGCTGGGCATATCCACGGAGACCGATCCCTTCTTTAAGATGATCCATGGCGAGCAAGTGCTCGCGCCATCGCTGATCCACAGTCTGCAAGGTGATTAACCGCTCCATATCTCGAGTAATTTCCGGGCCCCACTCCTTCTCCTTCTGGGAATAACCGTTTCGGGCCTTTTCCAGAAGAAACTCACGCATACCTTCCTGGGTGAGATCTTCCATTGCTTCAACACTAAGGGTTAGCGGAAGGGAGAACTGGTTAAGGAAGGCTTGCTCCAGTCCTCGGAGATCCCACTCCTCCGGAGGAGTTTCTTCCTCTGTATGCGAGTCCACCAGATCGTCCACAATGTCTTCGATCATGTCCAAAATTACTGGCTGCAAATTTTCTTCTTCCAAGGCCTGTCTTCTTTGTTCGTAAATTATCTCCCGCTGCTGGTTCATAACATCGTCATATTCGAGTAGCTGCTTGCGGATGTTGAAGTTTTGACCCTCTACCTTCTTCTGGGCGTTTTCTATCGCTCGGGTGATAAGCGAGTGTTCGATGGGATGATCTTCCTCCATGCCCACTCTATCCATGAGATTGGCGATGCGGTCGGCGGCAAAAATTCTCATGAGATCGTCTTCCAAGGATAGATAAAAACGCGAAGAGCCCGGATCTCCCTGTCGGCCGGATCGGCCTCGAAGCTGGTTGTCAATGCGGCGAGCTTCATGGCGCTCCGTCCCTATGATGTGCAGCCCCCCCATGTCTACAACTCCATCACCCAGAACAATGTCAGTGCCACGCCCTGCCATGTTGGTTGAAATGGTTACTGCTCCCTTTTGGCCGGCCTGGGCAACGATTTCTGCTTCTTTCTCATGATTTTTGGCATTTAGTACAAAATGCTTAACGCCGTCTTTGGCGAGCATTTTGCTGAGTCTTTCAGATTTCTCTATGGAAACGGTGCCGACCAGGACCGGGCGCTCTATCTGGGCTAATCCCTTGATCTCCTCCACAACAGCTCGGAACTTCTCTCTCTCGGTTTTGTAGATGACATCAGAATGATCAGTTCTGATCATATTCTTGTTAGTGGGAATTAAGGCTACATCTAATTCGTAGATCTTGGCAAACTCTTCAGCTTCAGTGTCGGCAGTACCTGTCATGCCGGCAAGTTTTTCATACATACGAAAATAGTTCTGAAAGGTGATCGTGGCCAGGGTCTGGTTTTCCTGCTCCACTCGCACGCCCTCCTTGGCCTCCAAGGCTTGATGCAAACCATCGCTATAGCGACGTCCCGGCATGAGGCGCCCGGTAAACTCATCCACGATAATAATTTGCCCGTCTTTGACCACATAATCAACATCTTTGGCGAAGAGAGCATAGGCCTTGAGCAGCTGGTTGATAACGTGGTTGCGAGTGAGCTTCTGTTCGTACTCGTTGCGAATGCGCTGCGAAAGCTCCGCCTTTTCCTCCTGAGCAAGAGAGGTATCTTGATTTATTCTCTCCAGTTCTATTTCTAACTCGGGCAAGATAAAAAAGTTAGGATCGTTTTTGGCAATTATGTCCTTACCGCGCTCGGTTGGGTAGACATTGCGCTCTTTTTCTTCCACCACGTAAAATAGCGATTCATCGACCTCGGGAAGACGTTTGGCTAGAGAGTAGTCCTGCTCTACAGTTTTTAATAGTTTGCGAATCTTTCCCTCTTCCATCTTCTCCATCACACTTGGATGTCTGGGAGCGGCTCGATAGGCGCGAAGAAACATCTCACTGGCTTCGTACTCCTCCTCTTCCTCTAAGCGTTTTTGAGTCTCTCGAATGTATTGGGCTGCCAACTTTTGTTGGCGCTGAAACAGACTGGACACCGGACTGCGAAGTTTTTCGTAGTCTTTGATTGAATAGTCCACGGGCCCGGATATGATCAGTGGTGTCCGAGCTTCGTCTATGAGGATGCTGTCCACCTCGTCGACGATAGCGTAATGAAGTTCTCTTTGCACACAGTCCCGGCCGTGGAATTTCATGTTATCCCGCAGGTAATCAAAACCGAACTCATTGTTGGTGCCGTAAGTTACATCGGCAGCATAGGCTTGTTGCCGCTCTTGGTCGTTAAGATGATGGAGGATGACTCCAAAGGTCAGGCCGAGGAATCTATAGATGGCACCCATCCACTCGGCATCTCGGCGAGCAAGATAGTCGTTAACCGTGACCACGTGAACACCGCGACCTGTCAGAGCATTTAGATAGACGGGCATGGTGGCGGCCAAAGTTTTGCCCTCGCCGGTTTTCATTTCGGCGATATTACCTTGGTGGAGGACGATTCCACCGATTAACTGAACGTCGAATGGGCGCATTCCCAGAGTGCGCGCTGAGGCCTCACGAACCACAGCAAATGCCTCCGGTAAGAGCTCATCTACAGTTGCTCCTCTCTCCAATCTTTCACGAAAACGTGGAGTGGCGCCAGCCAGCTCCGCATCGCTCAAGGACCTAATCTCCGCTTCCAGACTATTGATTTGATCCACCAGTGGCGCTATTCTCTTCAGTTGACGTTCATTCTTGCTGCCAAAAATCTTAGTTAATGGATTTGCCATTGAAACCATGTGTTTCCCTACCTTTGCAAGGGGGCACAATCAGTGTTTGCTGCAACGATTGTTTAAGCAAAGAAAAACTTGTGCTCTCGGCCAAGTCAGATGGCAAAGAGCATAGGGCATAGAGTCAAAATTTCGAAATTCGAACCCCAAAACCTGCTTTCTTCTGTCCTCTGACCTCCGACCTCTAATTTTTCAGACCTTCGTGCCTAGTGCTTTGTTCCTAGTGCCTAGTCAAAAAAGCTGACCGCCTGTCCCGAGCGAGCTTGCCCTGAGCTTGTCGAATGGGTCGCGGGGCTGTCTGCTACAAACTGCCTGCTAGTCATCGCTCGGGCCCGGATTCTTTACATCTCATAAATCATTGCCACCTCGTCGCACTCGGGAAATTTGACGCACTTGAGACAGTCTGCCCAAACTTTATGGGGCAAAGTAGCCTTGTCCACCTCCCTGAACCCTAATTTATGAAAGAATTCCACCTTATATGTAAGAACGAATATACGGTTCAACCCCAGGGTTAAAGCTTCTGATACACATGCTTCCACTAGTTTTTTACCGATTCCTTGACCATGATAGGGCTCCCGTACGACCAGGGAGCGAATCTCGGCGAGATCTTCCCAGCAAATGTGCATGCTGCACGTGCCGATGATTTCAGGTTTATCATCATTCAGGTAGACAAATATGTCCCGCAGGTTGTCAAAGAGTTCACTCAAAGAGCGGGGTAGCAGGTCACCTCGCTCAGCGCGGGAGGCCAGCATCTTTTGAATTTCGCGAACCTCGCCAACCTTGGCTTTTCTGATAATTCCTGCCATTTTGCTCTCCGCCTAATCTCCGACTTTCTCCGTGTTTAGCAACCAAAGGGAGAAACCACTCAGCGTACCACCAACAGAATGACAGTAACAGTATAACAAAAAAAATTGTGATCTCTGTGGTGGAAGCAGAATATGCGAAAAGAAATTGTCCAGCGAACCTACAACTCGGATCAGCGCCCCCGCCTGGTGGTCAAAGCGTATTTGGAAATCAGCCGTGAAAGATAGGTGCGCTGGATGCCCAGAACCTTTGCCGTGTCTTTGACACTGCCACCCTGATGATCCAGGTTGCGTTGCAGGAAATCACGTTTGAAAGAATCCAGTGCATCTTTCAGGGAGGAACCCAGAAGTTCTTGGGCAGTGTCTCCTGATGGTACCACACTGAAGGGAAGATCTTCAGGCTCTATAAACTCTCCGGCCCCCATGACTATGGCTCTCTCAACGGCATTCTCCAGTTCGCGTACATTACCAGGCCAGTGATAGTTTTGCATCACTTCGGTGGTAGAAGGACTGAAACTGATATTAGACGGTCCCCTGATATGCTTATACTTATCTAAAAAGTGTTGAGCCAGAACCAGAGTGTCATCCCTCCTCTCCCTCAGAGCGGGAATGTGGATGTGGACCACATTGAGACGGTAATATAAATCCTCGCGGAAGAACCCTTTTTGTACTTCATCAAAGAGATTCTTGTTGGTGGCTGCAATGACTCTGATATCTACCTGCATGGGACTTGGCGAACCTACTCGGTTGAATGTTCCTTCTTGGATGACCCTCAGGAGCTTTACCTGCATAGAGGGACTCATTTCAGCGACCTCATCCAGAAAGAGAGTCCCGCCGTCGGCAATTTCAAGGACGCCTGTTTTACGCGAGATAGCACCTGTAAATGAGCCTTTCTCGTGCCCGAAAAGTTCAGATTCCAAGAGAGTGTCGGTAAAGGCGGCGCAATTGACCACCATGAGCTTTTTCTTTCTTCGGGGCCCAATCTTGTGAACTAATCTCGCAACAAGTTCTTTGCCTGTGCCACTTTCACCGGTGATCAAAGTGGTGGTCTTGGAATTGGCAACTTTGACGGCATCGGAAATGACTTTCTCTATGGCCTTGCTAACACCAATAATTTCATACCGGGATTCCAACTCCTTTTTCAGGTAGAGGTTTTCATTAACTATGTCCTTATAGTTGCGGGCCCGCTCAATGGCCACCGAAGCTAGTTCAGAGAAATGTTTCAAAATTTCCATATCAGCTTCATGAATTGGCTGGCCATCCTCCCTGTCAATGATCTGGATCACACCGATAACCTCTCGACCGCTCTTGATGGGAACGCAGGCAATGGACCGGGTTTCAAATCCGGTAGCCTCGCTAATAGTACTATCCCAGAGAGGATCTTTGGATACGTCAGGAATGAGAAGTGGTTTGCCGGTTAAAGCCACGTGGCCGGCTATTCCCTGCCCCATATCGATCTCAAATTTCTTGACTTCTTCTTTCGCTTCTCCAGTTGCAACCTGAAAATAGAGTTTATTTCTTCCCTTATCCACCAAAAGCAAGGAACTCGCTTTGGCTTCCATGAGCCTGGTCACCGATTCGATAATCATTTCCAAGACGCTATCGGTGTCAAGAACCGAAGTAAGCAAGGGAGAAATATCTTTGAGTATACTTACTCGAGGATCGACCGACTGATTTTCCATGGAAAATCCTCCTTAGAACATTGTTGTGTATTTGTTTGTATACAAAAAGAATGCCTGCGTCAATAATTATAGATGCTTATTTGCATTTTCTTCTCTGCCTAGGTAACAAAAGGAAGGGGTTCAATCTTTTTGGCGCAAAATTTGCTTAAGATTCAAGGGACTAGGAGAGATGTCCAAAAAGTTGCCAGCAGAAGGGAAGCCGCGCGGCAACTGCTTAACTAACCGCTATGGTTAAAAAAAAACTTGACAGAGCATGCGGTTTTAATTAAAAGTGGGCCCAATGTGCTGAAAGTACGCTCAAGCTTTTCTGCCCTGGGTTCCCATTCCGAGACGATTCGATGACAGCAGTTTATGGGAGAATTAATCAGAGGTTACCCGCCTTGCCGCCCGGAACTCACCGGGAGTTGATATTTGACAGTATTTCTGAAAAATTTCAATCGAATGCAGGATTACCATCTCTTTCACCTCATGGCCAAGGACAGGTGAAGGTATGAAGCGAAAAAGAATAACTGTGATGTGGATGCCGTCGGTGAGTTCCAGATCCCGAACGTTCTCTCTCCCACCTGTGCTGCTGTATGTTTTTGTTGGTATGCTAGTGCTTTCTTGGGTACTGCTGGCAGTTGGTGGATATTTTGGCAAAAATCTCTATGATGACTACGCTGACTTGCGACAGGAAAATACTAATTTGCTCGAAAAAGAGAGGGAATTGGACGCACTTCGCCAGACTATGGAACGGATCCGTAAGGATGAGAATACCATCCGCAGTTTTCTGGGAATGGAAAAGAGTGGTGAAGAAGCAAACGGACTGGGTCAGGGAGGTGAGCCATCGCCGGATCTTTCCACCATAGCTCCCAATGATGCCATGGCGAGCGGCAGTGTAGCGTTTCCGGTCAAGCCCATGGAGATTTCAGTTATCCAGAGAGCCAAGAGCCTGGAAACGGACCTGAAAGAGCTGGTGGAAACCATGCGGAGTCAACGGGATAGCTGGGATAGCACTCCGAGTATCATGCCCGTTAGCACTACTGATTACTGGTTTTCCTCGGGCTTTGGCTGGCGGCGTAGCCCCTTTACAGGTCTCAAGGAGTTCCACAACGGACTAGACATTAGCAGTGGCAAAGGTACGCCCATAATCGCACCTGCCGATGGCACGGTTGTCAAAAGAGGATACGATAAATATCTCGGCAAATTTTTAAAGATAGACCACGGCCGAAATATCGTTACTACCTATGGACACCTTTCGTCTTATAATGTGAGTCCCGGACAGAAAGTAACGCGGGGCGACATTATTGCCACTATGGGTAATACCGGACTGTCAACTGGCCACCATTTACACTATATGATCAAAGTCAAGGATAGGTGCGTCAATCCGCTTCACTACATTTTAAACGCGAAGGCCAACCGCCTTTTGGTCCGCCCTTTGCAAACCGAGGGTGTCGGGCAATGAAAATCAACAAGAACAAAAAAGACAAAGATTTGTCCTTGGATACTCTCATCGGTCCGAACACTGTTTTCGAAGGGTCAATCCAGAGTGACCGAAGTGTTTGTGTCGAGGGCAGTATTCGAGGAAGAATTGAGGCCAAAGGCGAGGTTGTAGTTGGTCGCGAAGGTAAGGTAGAGGCTGATGTTTACGCCGACTCCATTGTAGTGGGGGGGCAGGTTATTGGCAATATTAACGCTCGGAGCCGATTAGAAATCACTCCCACGGGGCGGGTGACCGGAGACATTGAGGCAACAACCATCTCCGTTGCTGAGGGTGGAATGGTGGACGGTTCTTTCAAAATGATGGAGGCAACGGAAACCGTTTATCCGCAATTGGAAAGTGGATTATCTGTGAAAAAAAAAGACCGGGCCAACATCCAGTCCTCTTCTGATCCCATCGAAAGCCTACCCCAGGCGTGAGTTAAGCTCCATGCAGAGCAGTTTATGAAGTCAAATCGCATAGCACTAAGTGCAGAGCGCAATGCGCCAAACTGCCATTGTCATGATTTCTTATACTTCTGCGCTATGCCCTATGCGATCTGAGAGCAACTCAAAGCCAGATACTTGAAAATATCAAAATAATCCATGGAAAGTGACTACTCAATAACAATCTTTTCCAGAAATAAGGGCAAGACCCGAACCTTCAATCTGGATCGTCGCTTTTTTTACTTGCCCTTAGCGATGGTAATAGTCTTGGTGGCGAGCTGTATTTTCTTTGCCCAAGCCTATTTCCAAAAACGAGAGGAAAGCCAGAGATTGGAGGATAGGATAGCCGTTCTCGAACATCTCATGACCAAGATTGAGGAGCGTTCAGAAAGGCAGGGTGGAGAGGATCCCGGGAAAGCCATAGCAGAAACTGCAGTCGAGCCACCAGTGGAGGTCGCCGCGGTCCAGAAGAACACGAAGAAAGCCTCAGAAACCAGAGAGTCTCAGATCCAGATTGGTGGTGAAACAGAAACCGCTGGGCAACCTGAGGTCAAGGCTGACGATGCCAAAGTCATGCCGCTGTCGGGAGGTGGAGAAGGCTTTGAATTTAACTTCAAACTAATAAATCTTATTGGTGAACCCTTAGCTGGGTATGTGGCCATTATTGCTTCTCTCAAACCACCGCAACAACCGCGATTTATCTCTTTCCCAAGCATGAGATTGGAAGATGGTATGCCCGTCAAACTGAGAAAATCGGTGGGATTCAGCATACGGTATTTCAAATATGTCACAGGAAGATTTGCCTTTCCATTCTCACATTCTGAATCTTTTCGCATCTTGGTCTATGACCAAGAGGAGCACCTCATCTTGGATTCAACGGTCCAGGCGGAGGATGTGGCCGTTAGCGAACTGATGAATGAAGAAGTAACTCCGCCTGCCTATCCTTCAGACCAATCCTTGAGTTCCTAGCAACTACCCGTTCTTCACAAACCGCCTACTGGCATCACAGAGATTGCCATCCTTCCGGGGGCCGATATGCGATGTGAGATTCGGGCAGAAGTAGTTGGTGATCCCACATCTCACATCCCATATCTCCCGCGCCACCCCCTCAAAAATCAAAATTTCTGTACAGCTCTTTCCAATGTTGTACGTGTGTTTTCATGCCTGCCACATCAAGAACGCCTTCCTCGGTGACAAAACCTGAAAGAAGTTTGGCAGGGGTAAGGTCGAAGTATACGTTGTCACATTGTTTTTCATGCTGCGGCCACACCTCATTACCGGATTTGGATTCCAGCACACAATTGCTGGAGTCCATGGCAACATTAATCTTGTAGGTGTCGGCTGCCACAAAAAAATCGCGACCATGGCTGTGTGAAACGAGGGCTGATAAATAGGTGCCAGTCTTATTTACTACTCCCAAATCACCTAAGATCGTATCGGCTCCCACTAGCACCAAGTCCGTACTTGGGATGGCTAGTCCCATTTGGGCATCGGTAATCATACGGAGGTCGGCGAAGATATGCTTTAGGTTTTCGAATAAACGACGTCCCTCCATCAAAGGGCGGGACTCTGCGATGACAACCCGGCAATTGGGCGGTAGGCTGTATTTCAGTATTGATTCAACCGTGGAGGAATAGCTGAGGGTAAGCACCGAATCACGGTTCTTCAGTATCGCTCGGGAGGCCTCAACCTGGAGCTCGACAATTCTTTGTTGCTTTTTCAGTAATTCTTCTCCCAATAGTATCCCTCGTTGCTGCGCTTCAGGAAAAGAAATGCGATCATTGATTTTCTCCTCAAAGCGATGGCAAAAAACCAGGCTCCAATTGCAGATTGGTGCCATTGACGGACGCACCTTTGCCAGAGATAGCGCGGTTTTTCTCACTGAAGTAACGAGTTGCCCCACATCTTTTCCACGAGAGCGTTTACACACATCCATGAGAGTTTTAACGGCAGAAGTCGCCAACTGTGCTGCCCCGTGACTCCTGTCCTTCGCTAGCGCATCGATTTTTTTGTCAATCCAATCCATAGGCACAGGTCTAGGTTACAATGTGAGATCAGCAAAACCACAAAGTGTACAAAGATCACAAAGAGAAAGCAGATGTGAGATGTGTGATGTTTGGTTATCCACTATTGTCGCTTCTCAAATCCCAGATCCCACATCCCAGATCTCAGATCTCAGATCTCAGATCTCACATCTCTTGATCCGTTGGTTACCCCGCGGTTAAGATCACTCTGTTGCACTACTCTGATAGCACTCGTTCCAGGGCTTCTTTCAGTGCCGGGACCGTTTTTAGTTGGTTGATTTCTTCTGGAAGGACCCAGCGCATTTCAACGTTTTCCCAGTCCAGCCTGATTTTATCAGGACTGTGGACAATAAAAAGGAAAGGGTGAACCCGCCAGGCACGATTTCTAACCTGATCGAAAACCTCGAGGGACTTGCCTTTTTTTACTAAGGAGACGTCTTCTTTGCCAAGCCCCACCTCCTCAATCATTTCCACATATGCTTGTTTCAGCGGATCTACACTCTCCAAATAGCCGCTAACCCCGGACCAATGCCCCCTGTAGGTACCAACTTTTCCGCTTCTTTTGAGAACCAAAACTTTCCCGTCTGAAGTGAGAAAAACGGTGACCACATCTTGAAATTTTTCCTTCTTCATTCGTTCTGGATTGCTCAAAGGCCATACTCCTCTGAGAAATATACGGTAGACGCTGAGGAAAAGGGTGATTACTATTTGAGCACAATGCGGTTGTTAATGCAAAGTTTAGACTGAATTAGTAAGATAGTGTGCGGTGCAACCTAATGTTCATGCTTATTATGGTCCAAGGCTCAAGGTTCACGGTACAAGGGAGATAACCTACAGCCAGAATTCACCAGTCATGATTAGCATGATTCGGACCATAGCCTCCAGCAAGTGAAAAGACAATCAGAACAGTTTTTGAACGCTCTGCGCCATGCTGAATTATAGGAGACTTTAGAAAATGAGGAAAGTAATAGTTGTTTGGTGTTCAGTGTTGATACTGGGCCTGATTTCCCCGGTTTTCGCCCAAAGTGGAGGCTCACAGGATGTCGATCTTGGGACCTTGGGGCTGCCGGAAGATGTGGTTGCGAGAGTTAGCAATGTGTTACCCTCAAAGCCGGGCGACACGTTCGTGCAAATGCGAAATGGCATGACCGTTCTCATCCGAGAAAATCATTCCTCCCGGGTCGTCTCCACTCAAATACTGGTAAAAACGGGTTCTATCGATGAGGGCAAGTATTTCTTTGGTGGACTGTCTCACTATCTCGAACACGTGGTTGCAGGCGGTAGTACCCGTTCCTTCACCGAAGCGGAAGCTCAGAAAACCCTAAAGTCACTAGGGGGTGCCAGCAATGCTTACACCAGCTATGACCAGACGGTCTATTTCATTAACACAACTGGAGAGCATTACCGAGAAGCCTTAAGATTGCTTTTTTCTTACGTGTCTGAATCTCTTTTGGATCCCAATGAAGTGAAAAGGGAAAAGGCAGTGATACAACAGGAGTTCAAACTGGGGGAGACCAACGGAGGTCGACAGTTGTGGAAGTTGTTTTCCCACACCTCCTATCTCAGACATCCTGTTCGTCACCCGGTAATTGGCTACGAGGATGTTTTTGTGGCCAGCACTCGTGATGATCTCCTGGACTACTATCGGCAGCGATATGTCCCCCAGAACATGATAGTAACGGTTGTTGGGGATGTAAGAACTGCTGAGGCTTTGAAAACGGTAGTTGAGCTGAGCAGGAACATGGCTAGGACTTTCAGTCCACCCATAGTGATTGAGAAGGAGCCAAAGCAGACCACACCAAGATGGGTAGAAAAATCATTTCCTCCCGCCAGATTAACAACCATGATGCTCGGTTTCCACACGGTCCCCTTGAATCACCCGGATCTTTACCCGTTAGATTTAATGGCAATTATCCTCGGCCAGGGAAGGACCAGCAGACTCTATCACAACGTTAAAGACCAAAAGGGCTTGGTGCTTTCAGTGAGCGCTTCCAGTTGGACCCCTTCTTACGCACCTGGACTATTTAGCTTTTCTTTTAGCCTGGCACGCGAAAAGGTTGAACCGACGTTGGCCGCCACCTGGGAAGAGATAGCTCGCATAAAGAAGACCTTGGTGAAAAAGAGCGAACTGGAAAAGGCCAAGCGTCAGATTGTTGCTGATTTTGTCTTCTCCAAACAGTCCGCATCTGGTATGGCCTCAAGCCTGGCCAGTTCCTTTGCTGCCACAGGTGACCCTTATTTCGACAGTGTATATGTGGAGAGGATCAAGGCAGTCAGTCGAGAAGAGATTCGTCGGGTGGCCCGCACCTACTTGCGCCAAGAGGCCAGCACGGTTTCTATTTTATCTCCTCCACGGAAGCCGGCAGAAAGGGCGGAAGCTTCTCCTGGGATTAGGGGAGCAAAAATCACCAAGGTCACTTTCGACAATGGATTGACCTTGCTCCTGAAGCGCAATCCTTCGGTACCAATTGTAAATTTCCAAGTTTTTGGCCTCGGAGGACAAAGGTTTGAGCCAGAGGACCTGGAGGGCATCGGTAATTTCACCATGGAACTAGTGACCAAAGGGACTCGCAGCAGAAGCAAGAGCGATATCGCTGAAACCATTGAAAGCTTAGGTGGAAGCCTGGACTCCGGCTCAGGACGGAATACCTACTATCTTTCCCTATCGGTACTCAAGGATGACGCTGACATAGGATTGGAATTATTGGCAGATGTGCTCCAAAACCCAAACTTTCCAGAAGAAGAAATCAAAAAGCAACGGGCTGATACCTTACTGGCTATCCGTCGTCTTGATGAGAGTTGGGAAAACGAGGTGGCACGAGTCTTTCGCAGCCATTACTATCGGCAGCATCCCTATGGGAATGACATTGTTGGCACTGAAGAGGCGATCAACAAGATGAGCCGTGAGGACATCATGAACTTCTATGAGCACATGGTCACGCCCAACAATGCGGTGCTGGCAATTTTTGGTGATATTGATCCAGAGACGATGGCGGCAAAAGTAAAGTCCGCACTAGGCAAATGGAAACGAGGAGAGGTCGCTGAACCTGGGATCAAGAAGGTAGTAGCGCCACTTGCTCGCGATGAGAGCATCAAAAAACAGACAGACAAAGTATCGGCTGCCATTTATCTGGGCACGAATGGCATTACTATGGAAGATCCCGACAGGCCGACAGTGGCTGTAATAGACGCGGTTTTGTCTGGTATTGGCTACCCCAGCGGATGGTTGCAAGAGGCCTTGAGGGGAGGGAATCAAAGTTTAGTTTACGTTGTTCATGCTTTCCCTGTTTCTGGTATCGATGGCGGCCATTTTGCGATTATTACCCAGACCACTATGGCCAACTACGACAAAGTGTTAGAGATAATTTTGGCGAACCTTAAAAAGATTCAGCAGCAGCCGTTGGACCGCGAAGAACTGGCAGCTGCAAAGGATATGGTTATCACCATGCATGAGATGAGTTTGGAGACCAATGGTGCTCAGGCCCGTAGTGCGGCAGTAAATGAGGTATTAGGGTTGGGATACGATTGGGACGCTCGCTACCCACAACTTGTTGAACAGGTTAGCGCAAAGGATGTCCTCAGAGTCGCTCGCAGGCTTTTCAAATACCATTTAATTGTGAGTGCCATTCCAGAAAAGCCGGTGGAAGCAATTATCCCACCAGAACAGAAGCAAAGAATGCATGCCCGGTAGGAAAGATTTTGAATTGTGGAATGGGGAATAAGGAACGGGGAACTGACAGACAAGGCCACAATCCGCATTCCGATTTCCCCATTCCCAATTGGTGAAGACTTCTTTCTTGTCAAAGAGGTTGCTCAATGATACATTAATTAGAAGATCGAGAAGGTCTTTTCGCGAGCCTGGATGTTTCATGAATCATCCAGGCTAAGGGTCATGAAGGCCACGCCACAGAAGGGTTGTCGTGGCCCTATTTTTTGTGGCACCTGGATAATCTTATTGCTGTCTGGAGGTGTAACATCATGTGTGAGGCCAACGCCTATCTGCTCAGGGAAGGTAAAGAGGAGTTGATACTCGAGGCTGTGGATATTTTGGAGCAAGATGAAGAGGGGAAGATTCGCCTGGCAAATATCTTCGGGGAGCAGAAGCTGCTGGACGCCAAATTGAAGATGATGTCACTGGTGAATCACAGAATCATCCTCGAGTAAAAAACAAGCAATCTCTCGCCCGTTCCCCCTCGATTAACTCGGGGTCTCTCGAGTCCCCAGAGAACTATTAATACTAAGCACTAGGCGCGATGATGCTGAGAAGTCGGAGGTCAGAGGACAGATGACAGATTTCAGATTGCGGATTCGGGAATTAGAAAATTAGGTAATTCGTAGAAACCGTAGAAATCGTAAAATTCGTAGAAGTCGCCGACTTGGCTCACAGCTGGCGGCTCACAGGAAAAACCAAAGGCATTTGTGATTATAAGCTTGGTATCCTTTCTCGCTTTTCTCGCCTGTCTAGCCTTTCTCGATTCTCTTTACCGTTTACCGCTCACGGCTTACCGCTTACCGTATAACAAATAACTAATAACGGATAACATCACTGCCAGCTGGCTCCTGGATTCTGACTCGTGACTACTTGTTTCTTAAATCTCGATTTCCCGGGCCTCGGTTCGTGAGGGAATGGTCTTGATGTCCAGGTTGTGGTAAGCAGTCACATAACGCACCGTGGTAGTTTTGACCCTCATGGCCACTGAGTTGGTGATGGCAACATTGCCTTCATAGCGAACGCCCGGCAGAAAGTCGCCACCGGTAATGCCGGTAGCACAGAATATGATACTGTCTCCCCTGGCCAAATCCTCGGTTTGGTAAATCTTATCGATATCCCCTTCGGAGTAACCCTTGTCTAAAGTTTTCCTCCGCTCCTCATCGTTCTTTGGCCACATTTTTACCTGTATCTCGCCCCCTAAACACTTGAGGGCGGCAGCTGCAAGTACAGCCTCAGGAGAACCCCCTATACCGAAAAGGATGTTCACCCCTGAATCCTCCATAGCAGTTGCTATAGCCCCGGCAACGTCACCGTCGCTGATAAGCTTAATCCTCGCACCGGTCTCGCGAATCTGCTCTATTATTTCCGAGTGCCGGGGCCGATCAAGGACTATGGCGGTCAGATCCCTGGGGCGAGCGTTGTAAGCCTCGGCCACCCTCTCCAGGTTAGCCTGCACCGGATCGTTTAGGTCAATGCTTCCTTTGGCCCGAGGGCCCACTGCGATTTTGTTCACGTAATGGCAGGGGAAAGAGGTAAGAGTACCTTCGTTTCCCACTGCAATTACTGAGATGGCGTTTGGCAGCCCCTTGGAAGTCAGGGTGGTGCCATCAATCGGGTCCACGGCAATGTCCACCTTTGGATCTCGCAAGCCACCGCCACCCACCTTCTCGCCGATGTACAGCATTGGAGCGTGGTCCTTTTCTCCTTCTCCAATGATTACGGTGCCGCGAATGCTGACGAGATCCAACATGCCACGCATGGCATCCACAGCCGCCTGATCAGCTGCTTCTTTGTCACCTCTTCCCATCCAGCGGCTGGCCTTGAGAGCAGCAGCTTCCGTGACTCGAATGAATTCCAGGGTAACTTCCCGGCCCATGTCTATAGCCATATGTACCTTCTTTGTGGATGGACAGTTGTCCTTCTAGTATGAGGGAAACAGGATTGAACCACGGAGTGCGCAGAGCTTTAAAATTTTGAATTTCGAAATTAGCGTCTGTGTCCCCTGTGATTGAGAAGATCTCTACTATCAATATAGGTTGATACTAACTGGTTAAGATGGCAATGACTTCTCCAGCCAGCCCGGCGGAATTGGTGGCCTCAAAAAGGCGAATGGCCTCCTCATAGGCTTGCAGGGTAATCCGTTCTTTAAATTCTTCTCCCACAGCATTGAGCTCATCAGCAAAAGCTTTGTTTGCCTTTTTAATGTTGCCTCCAGTGTTGCCGGTTTCCTCCGCCCATTTCCACATTTTAGCCCAGAGCTCATCTGGGAGGCCACGGTAAGGTCGTTTGATGTAATGTTTTTCAGCCGTGGTGAGGGCGTTGCCGTTCTGGTTCATAGCAAGGCCAAAACTGATATTCTGCCAAAAAGTACCCACATTACCCTTGCGGATTCCGTGGTGGATGAACTGAGTTATTTTGTCCAGAGAAGTACCGGTAATGCCGTGCTGGGCAATGTCAACCTTCCATGGCTGGATGGCCTGCCAAATTTTCTTGGTGAGTTCAAGTTGAATGCCTTCATGGGTGGTACCAAAATAGGTGCCGTGAATGGAACCGTTATTGATGGCAAGGAGATTGGGGTGGATGCCACCCTTGGCCAATCCTTCTATGAACCAGGCGGCCTCGTCCGGTTGGGTAAAGCCTTCGGCACTGCCGCTCTTGGCCCCAATTTCTCCAAGCTCCACTTCCAGACCGAGGCCGGCGGCAACCACAGGCTGGGCTAACTCCAGGGTGGCGGCCAGGTTCAATTCGTTTTCCATGTAGGAGCAATCGATAGCGAAGGTGCTGAATCCTGCTTCGAGTTCAGCGGCAACCAGTGCCGCCACTTCTTTTTTTTGTTCCGGTTTCTGTACCGTAATGTGGTCTCCATGGATGGCAAAGGGCACTGAGGTGTTTCCCAATCGGTCATTCTCCGTGACAACGAATTCCACAAAGCTCATGGGGTCAAACTCAGTGTAGCCCAGTTCCGACTTGGCGATTTCGTAAATTACCGGAGCCTGTGTCGCCATGGATGCCCGAATGATACCCTCCAGCGGCAGGCGGCAGCGGATGTTTGCGGCCATGATCATCGCATTTGCTTTTCGGGCCGCTTGGTAGAGCACCTTGCCGTTTACCAGTGGCGCCTTGGATTTTGGAAATCGTTTTTGCACGATTTCAGGCCGATATTTTGATAAATCGCTGCTCATGAAATCCCTCCTATCTGTCTGTCTGGTCGATGGTTGTTAAAATGACTGTCCCTTCTGATACCTTAATCCCAGCCTGCTCAAAAAACAAGAGACAATTTAGTGGAGTGTGGAAAGCTAATCCTGCGAACCAGGTCAGATTGCATCAAGCATAGGGCTAAGCTATTTCGGATTGCGGATTGTGGATTGCGGATTTAAAATTAATGAGACAGGAGATAGGAGTCAGGAGTCAGCCCTTCGACAGGCTCAGGGCAGGCATCCAGAATCCAGGAGAAAAACAATCAGAACTGAGTTTCTGCCAATTACTGGCTACTGGCTACCGGCTACTGAATTCTTTGCTTGCTGATTTTTGACTACCAGCTGCCAGTTGTCCGCTGCAAGCTAAACTGCCGTTGCCAGTAAAATGGTTTTGTGATAACCCATTTAAAAGTGTGTTCCCTGGGGCATGTTTACGTTGAACTCGGGAAGCAAAAATTCTCCCCGTGAGAGGACCTATTGGCAAGCAAACGTCCAGAGATCATTCTGACAGACGACGACGGTGCTCTCCTAGAGGTTGAGGCACTCGCCTACCCAGAAGACAAAAACCTTATCGTTGATCCATACGCTGTTTTGGAAGAACAACAGGCCAGCATGGGCGAGCTCATCTCCCAGGCCGAGGTCAGCCTACCACGGCCCCTTGGGGAGATAATTCCTGCCCAGGCAAAGAATTTAGGTGCAAACTGGCTTTACCGGTTGGTCCTTTTGGATTTCGACAAGCAGCCACATTGCCGAACTGAGACGGTAGAGGAAACATTGCGCCAGCTGATTTGGCAAGTAGCTTCTCTCAACGTTCATCGTCTGGGACTTGATCGTTTTGAGCTGTTGGAGCCTTGTATGTCTGCATACAGAGTGATTTCATGCTTGTGTGATCAAGTGACGAAGTTGGAAGCGGCGGGCAGTTCTCCACCAACCTCTCTCATATTTTCCATCCACCAGGATGCGGCTATGAGGCGCTATCAGTTGGCAGTAGAGAATCTGGACTGAGGAAGAGATTGAAGATTTAAGAAGGCATGGGGCATGGAGCCGAGTGATTTCGGATTGCGGAATGCGGATTTGGGAATGAGAAAATTAGTTAATTTGTTAAGATCGTTAAAATCATAGAAATCGCAGAAACTATCAAAGCCTTGGCGGCAGCTCTTAGTAACAGACTATCCGTATAACAAATAACGAATAACTGATAATGACACTGTCGCCTGACCTCTGACCTCCGACCCCTGACCTCTGCTTTCTCTCCTCCGACCTCTACCTCTCACAACAAATGACAGCAAAGCGTCGTGAGGGGCGTAAGCCCAAATGACTTAATGATGCCGATTCCACATTTTATGTCAAAGTGAGAAGGGATAACAGGGTGAACTAATGAATATAATTGCCATTTTTCCTACCACTTGGAGCCGTCTCTTGGTCCCGAGAATGGTGTTTTTTCGTATTGACAGCATGACCTGGCTATTGTAGCCTTAGTCAACCGTTTCACCGTTACTTCCTGATCTGACGCCTCTCATACGTCAGATCAAAGTGTTTTCCTCAATGTTACTTCGGATGAAGCATGGGGCATCACCGAAGGGATTCCAAGATTTCTAGATGAGCAACCCTACAGAGGAGGAAGCCTATGAAAAAGCTTGTGGTCATTGTCTTGGCGGCTTTTCTGGTAATAACCTTTGCAGGAGCCAGTTTTGCAGCCCCCAAAGATAACATCGGCTGCGGCCTGGGCTACATGGCTTTCAAGGGAAAGGATGGCCTTCTTTCGCAGACTGCTGCTGCTACCACCAACGGAACCTCCAGTAATCAAACCTTTGGCATCACCTCGGGCACCCTGGAGTGCAACAAGCCCGCAAATTTCACTGCCAATGAGAAATTGAACAAGTTTGTTGCGGATAACATGGATAATCTGGCAGTGGATATCGCCAGGGGGCAGGGAGAGTACCTCAATACCCTTGCTGTTTTGCTGGAAGTGCCTGAGGGTGAAAGAGCCCCTTTTTATGCCAAGCTTCAGACGCATTTTTCAGACATTTACACCGCTGAAACGGTCACCCACGTGGACGTTATTAAGAATATTGAAATAGTGGTTACATCAAGCTAGAAGGTTGTCCTTGCCTTGAAAAAATGCTTGAGGAGATATGGTTGGCTCAGAGAAACCATATCTCCTCTTTTTTTTCTGCTCCACTTTTTTGTTGCCCTTCCTTTGTTTGCTGCACCGGTGCAGGCCACCGGCCCTCCCTATCTATCCACAGTCCTGGAATTGGCGCATCAAAAGAAACTTTACCAAGAGAGATATTGGCACATACTCTTGCACTACAAGAGAGGTCTATTCGGCACAAGAAGTTTAATAGACGATGAAGCTTTTTTTCTCTCCAAGGAAGGCAAACATAATCCCGAGGCCGAACTCAATGCCACAATCAGGGCCTTTTTCCGAAATGGGGATGATCAGAGCAATCCTTCAGTTTGCAAATTTATTGCACGATACACGTGGCTGAAGGAACAATTGGACCTGGATCCATCCCAACTCCCCGTTCCTGAATGCAAACGGTTTACTGAGCTCATCGACCAGATCAAACCGGAATCAGTCAGCTTGATCTTCCCAACGACCTATGTGAACAGCCCCGCATCGATGTTTGGTCATACCTTGCTCATAGTTGAAACCGCTTCCAAAAGTAAGCT
Source organism: Deltaproteobacteria bacterium (assembly GCA_022340905.1). Lineage (GTDB taxonomy): Bacteria > Desulfobacterota > Syntrophobacteria > BM002 > BM002 > BM002. The sequence goes on from JAJDNB010000044.1 coordinate 31,172, forward strand.
CCTGGCCTATGCGATCAATTACTCCGCGGTAACCCAGGAGACCTTTGGCCCACTGTTCGCCATTAAAGGGCTGTTTGGTTACTACAAAGGATACTACTCAATTCTCCCTTACTACGCAAAAATACAAGAGTACAGAGACGTGAATGACCGTGACATCTGGGAGTATCCCCTCAATCTCGAGCATGAGGAAGTAATAAGGCTTTTGATGCATACCTATGAACTTAATCTCATCTATTCCAACTACTACTTCTTTGACGAGAATTGTTCATACCAGCTCCTCTTCCTTTTAGACGCTGCAAGACCGAGCCTTGGCTTGACTGACCAGTTCAATTTGTGGGTCATACCTGTGGATACAATCAGAGCGGCCAAAAAAAGTGGATTGATCACGGGTACTTTCTACCGGCCCTCCAAGTCGACCAAGATCAAACACATTGCCTCCTTGCTCCCGCAAGATGGCAAGAGCAAAGCACTTTCAATTGTGAGGGGAGAGCTTAAAGCGGAAATCCTGTTGGAGCAGAATATCCCCAAGGAGGAAAAAATCCGGATTTGCGATCTGGCAAGCGAATACCTCCAGTATCTCTATGCCAAGGACGAGGTAACTCAGAAAAAATACACCAATTTATTTCTAAGCATTTTACAGGCACGCAGCAAATTGGGAGCCATGGATGAAAATGAGTACCACATTCGCAGACCCACTCCACCTGATGAGGGGCACCTTTCCAATAGGCTGAGCCTAGGATTTGGCATACAAGAAAGAGATCTCTTCCAGGAGGTCCAGTATCGAGCGGCATATCATGATTTGAACGATAACGACAAGGGCTACAAAGAGGGAGCCCAGATCATCTTTGGCAACGTGGCCCTTCGCTATTATTTCCCTGACAGCAAGCTACGACTGCAAGGTCTTGATCTCATCGATATAGTCTCCATAGCTCCACGCGATGAGTTCTTTCAAAACATTTCTTGGAAGGTCAGAACTGGTTTGTATCGGAGAGTCCTGGCTGATGATAGAGACGATTTGCTGTATCGGCTTAACCCCGGTGGCGGATTCGCCTTTGAAGACGGCTGGAAAGGGCTATGGTACGTGTTCATGGAAACCGAGCTAGACCTTGGCCCAGACTTGCAAGATAACTATGCGGTAGGGATAGGAGGTTCAGCGGGATTCATAGGAAAGGTTACAGATCGCTGGAAGATACATCTTTTTGTGCGAGATATTTATTACGGGCTGGGGGACACAACTAATTCATTAGAATTGGCCTTCTTGCAGAATTTTACCATTACAACAAATACAAGTCTGACTGCAAAGGTTTCAAGAAACCGGTCACATGGATCCCACCAGAACGAAGCCAGTCTTAGCTTTGGATGGTTTTTCTGACAAAAACTTCGACTGAACCAAGCCAGAGAAAGCAGAAAGCGGTAAGGGGTAAACGGTAAACAATCCGCAGTCAAAAAAACTAGTAGCCAGTAGTCAGCAGTTTACGGGAACTTTGGCTTCAAAGTTTTTCTCCCGAATTCTGGATGCCTGCCCTGAGCCTGTCGAAGGGCTGACTCCTGACTCCTATCTCCTGTCTCCTTGATTTTAAATCCGCATTCCGCAATCCAAAATCCGAAATTTTTTCTCCATGCCCCATGACAGCGCACCGTGATGACCTAATCAGTTGACACGCTATACACGTTAAGCTTTGCGCTATGCTGTGACTGCGAGCTGCAGCCTGCCTGCAGGTGTAATGAAAGAGGCCAATAATGTATACAAAATAAAACACAAAAAGAAGAGGGAAAAGGCTATGAGTAGCCAAAATAGCCAGTCTCCGCTGAAGTCTGACCTGGCCTAATATTTGCTTATTTGATAACAAAGTCGTGTATGTTTTGATAAGTAACACTCTAGGTTTTGTTGATTGTAAGGTAGAAAAATGCGGCGCATATACTCCATTGGTGGTGGAAAAGGGGGATCGGGAAAGAGTTTCATCGCGGCAAGCCTGGGTATATTGTTGGCGAAGCATGGCAAAAGAGTGGTACTAGTGGATTTAGACCTGGGCGCCTCCAACCTGCACACCCTTCTCGGCATGCAAATACCGGAGAAGGGCCTCGACAGCTACGTAGACAAGACTGCCAGCCACTTGGGAGACGTCGCACTCACCACAACAGTACCAAACCTCTACCTTATCAGCTCGACACGATGTTCTTTGGAGATTGCCAATCTATTTTATGCTCAAAAACTCAAGATAATCAGCGCTATTAAAACCTTGCCTTTTGACTATATCCTTTTGGATTTAGGGCCGGGAACGAACTTTAATACCCTCGATTTTTTTCTGATCGCTCGGGAAGGATTCTTTGTAACCACCCCGGAACCAACAGCGATTGAAAACACCTTTATTTTCATGAAGTCTGTATATTTGAGGAAGTTGAAACTTTCACTAAAAGAAGCCAACCTCTGGCACACTTACCAAGAGGAAATCGCTAAACTATCAAGAGGTGCATTCAAATCTCCACTGGATTTAATCAACATTCTCATCGCCCGAGACCCTGAGAAGGGCAGAGTCTTCGAGGAATTGCTGAGCAATTTGGAGTTCAGATTAATTCTTAATAAATTTCGTGGGCAGGTTAATGAAAACCTGGGAGAGCAACTCGTAGAGGTATGCAACAGACATCTCTATCCCAGTTTTAGTTTTTTAGGCAATGTCAGCTACGACAACCGAGTTTATGAATCGGTACTTGCCAGAAATATATTCATAAACAAATATCCTTACACAAAAACTGTTTCTAATCTCCAGAACATGGTTAGAAACCTCACGGGAGAACAACAAGAGTCGCTTCGAGTTAAAGTGCAACAATGATCAAAAAGTTTGAAGATTTTAATTACTATGAGTTGCTAAGGATTTCTTACAATGCGTCTTCTTTTGAAGTTAGGCAGGCATACAAACACATGTTGGCCATTTATGAAGAGAATTCCTTGGCCACATACTCACTCTTTACTGAAGATGAAAGGAAGTTGATCTTGTCGAAGATCGAAGATGCTTTTATGATTTTGATAGACGACGAGAAAAGAAAGGCTTACGACAATGATCTGGTAAATGCAGGAGAGGCACCTGATAATCTATTGACAGCCAGAGAGAAAAAGAAGGCAATTCCCATCTACCAAACAAGTAAAGCCCGGGCAAACAACAACAGCTTGGCACGAATAAAGAAAAAGATCCGGGAAAAAGAAGCAGGAGATCTTACTGCCACCATGTTGAGGGGCGATCAAATTTCCGGAAAAGATCTGAAAAACGTACGTGAATCGCTGGGGATAGAGTTGGAAGAGATTTTTCAGGTCACCAAGATCAGTCCCACCGCTCTGGCTGCTATTGAAAAAGATGATGTGGCCAATCTCCCACCCAAGATTTATCTGATAAGCTTTCTCAAAGCCTACGCTGAAGCCCTTCAGCTTGATCCGAGGCAGATAGTTGAAGGATATATCAAGAATATCTCTTAAAGACCCTATCATCCTAGAACTTGTAAATGACGAAGGCGCCCGCCACGAATTGATTTGCACTACCCTTCTTGACGACGGGGCTGTCTTCCGCATCCCCAACAAGCCGTTTATAACCCAGAGCGCCCATGAAGCTCCAATGCTCAAAGGGACTATAGGTGACCGGCACAACAAATCCCACGTCTTTGAACCCGGCGTCGGCGTCATGTTTACTTAGCCCGCTTCTCCTGTGGTCTGCTCCATCGATCCCGAAATACGTGTCCATGTAATCGCTGTCGGCCCAGGTGGTGTAGGCGATGAAAAGAGCACTCCACTCTTCGTTGATCGGCAGGTGGTATAAACCCTTCAACCTTACAATGGCCCCGTCATTTCCGCTCGCAATATCTGCCATCGCTTCGAGGCTGACGGTGAATCGGTCAATTCTGTAACCAACAAAGCCACCCATCATCAATGCAGCGTCGACATTCTTCAGGTCGTCCACCTTGTCGTTGTGCACATCAGCTCTCGACCTAATGTACTCGACAATGGGCCCCGCCATCCAATTGCGACTTGGAACCAGGTTGGCACTCGCCTTATTGGCGACCCACAGGACGGACATGTTATTGGCAAATCTCATTGACAGGTAGGGTAAAGGGACAACTGTATAGTCCGATGATCCTTCGTAGTCCGGTACGATCCCGATTCCGAGTCCTGCCGAGGTAACGGTCTGGCCTTCGGCTGCGGCAGCTTGGGGATGTTCCGACTCCAAGTCTATGCCTTGGGCCGAAATATAGTTCGGTAGACCTAAAGTCATTGTCAGAATCCCTAAGAGAATAATTAATATGGAAAAGCTATTTCTCATGACTGTCTCCTTTGCTTTTTCTCGTTTGCCCTCAGGAAGGACAGCGATCCAAATCCAAGGCTAAATCTACCAATCTGCCTCAGCGGAGGGAGATCCCCTTGAGCATTGAAATAGAATGTGCACATCTTACAGCATCCGGCAGATCAAGTCCAGATCATTCATCGTTTGGTTAGCGACACTTTGACCAAACTCAAAGATAAAGTGGAGGGGGGCCGGCTGGAAACTATCTAAAGTGTAACCTTCGTAATTAGCATGCTATACTAATAAAATTACTTCTTCGCAATGAGGGCAGTAGTGGTCACCACACCGGATATTGAGAGATTGTACTCGGCAAGGTTAATAGCATGACTGATCATCCGAGGGGATCATTCGAATTCATAGACCACACGGCAGACGTTGGCATCAGGGTGGAGGCCCCGACGCTTGAAGATCTCTTCGAGACTGCCGGACTAGCCTTCACCGAAGTGGTTACCAGTGCTGAATCCCTTGACTGCTCCGTGGAGCGGAGATTCAAGCTTGAGGAAGATAATATAGAGACCCTGCTGGTGAGTTGGCTGCAGGAACTCCTTTATCTACTGGATACGGAGGAGCTTGTTTTTTCCCGCTTCCAGGTAAGGCTGCACGACTGTTCATTGGAGGCTACCGCCTGGGGAGAGGTTTTTGACCCAGACAGACACATGATAAAGACTGAAATAAAAGCAGTAACCTATCATCAACTCGAGGTTGCTGAGAGTGACCAGGGCTGGCAGGCTCAGGTTATATTTGACATCTAGCATCTAGTATCAAGATATTGGAGGGACCTACATGGACAAAGGGCCTACAATAAAATTACAGAAAATAGATGACTATCGTTGGCGGGTTCCCAGAGAGGGAAAGATGCGCACCGACGGCATTGTTTACGCCAATGAGGCCATGATGGCCGATATCCGCAAGGACAAAAGTCTACAGCAAGTGGCCAATGTTGCCTGGCTGCCTGGGATAGTGGGGCACTCACTGGCCATGCCCGATATCCATTGGGGCTACGGCTTCCCCATAGGAGGTGTGGCAGCATTCTCTCTGGACGATGGTGTGATCTCACCCGGGGGGGTGGGCTACGATATTAACTGAGGGGTACGACTGGTGCGCTCCAGTCTGGAGCGCAATGAAGTAACTGGACACATAAGGAAACTGGTAGAGTCACTTTTCCGAAACATTCCCTCGGGCGTTGGTTCCAAAAGAAAGGATCTGCGGCTCAGTCAGAAGGAGCTGCAAAAGGTGCTGACTAAAGGTGCAGGATGGGCGGTTAGCCAGGGTTTTGGCTATAGAGAGGATCTGGAATTCATCGAAGAGAGGGGCTGCATAGAAGGTGCAGACCCCAGCGTAATCTCTAGTAGAGCCTTCGAAAGAGGTAAGCCACAGTTAGGTACGCTTGGTTCAGGTAACCATTTTGTGGAGGTTGGTTACGTTGATGAGGTTTACGACGAGACCTCGGCCCGAGCCCTGGGTTTGTTCAAAGATCAGGTAACCATAATTGTGCATACCGGCTCACGGGGCTTTGGACACCAGGTCTGCGATGATTATATCAGGATACTGATGAAATCCACCCAGAAATATGGCATAGAGCTGCCGGATCGCCAGCTCTGTTGCGCCCCAGTGAGCTCAAAGGAGGGGAAGCAGTACCTGGCTGCCATGGCCGGTGCCGCCAACTACGCCTTCGCCAATCGGCAGATAATATTACACTGGGTTCGAGAAACCTTCGAGCAGATATTTCAAATGAGCTCCGAGCGTCTTGGGCTCAGGCTTATCTATGACGTTTGTCATAACATCGCCAAGATTGAAACCCATAAAGTGGCAGGCAAGGAAATGAAAGTGTGTGTCCACAGAAAAGGTGCCACCCGCGCTTTTCCGCCCCATCACCCAGAAATACCAGAGAGTTACAAAGAGATTGGCCAACCGGTTCTGATTCCCGGAGACATGGGACGTTACTCCTATGTGCTTGTGGGTACAGAGCAGGCCATGGCAGAGACTTACGGCAGTACTTGCCACGGGGCCGGCAGGGTTTTGAGTCGCAAGCAAGCAATGAAAGTGTCAAAAGGACGGCCTATAATCCGCGAATTGGAGGATCAGGGGATTACAATCCGTAGCGCCGGCAAGGCAACAGTTAGGGAAGAAATCCCCGAGGCGTACAAGGACGTGAGTCAGGTGGTTGAAGTAGTTTATGGAGCCGGGATCAGCCGGAAAGTGGTGCGCTTGCGACCTATGGGGGTGATAAAAGGGTAGAGGAGGTGAGACATTAGATTTCGGATTGAGGGAGCATAGAGGATAGGGCATGGAGCAAGGATAAAAACAGAGGACAGCGAGGCGACATGGTGACGGGGAGAGACGGTGACACGGCGAAAAAAGACTCCAGAGATCGGAAGTCAGAAAACACGGGCAGTATCGTTATCAGTTATTAGTTATTCGTTATCGGGGAGATCTGTCGGGATGAGCTGCCTTGAAGGCTTCCACGATTTCTGGGGTTTCAACGGTTTTTACGGTTTGAACGACTTGAACGACTTCAACGACTTGACTTTTTGACTATTTGACCAATCGACTAATTGACCAATATTCGCTGGTTCCTGACTCCTGAAACCTTGAGATTTAGCTCTGTGGATGTGGGATGTTGAATGGCCTAAGGCGAAACGACAAAAATAATACGGTAGGCGCGGACACCTCCGGGAGCGTAGACGGTAACCTCATCTCCCACCCTTCGGCCTAGGAGAGTGCCTCCCATGGGGGAGTCAATAGAAATGCGGCCGTTCATGGCATCTGCTTCGTAGGGTCCTACCAGTTGGTAAGTTGCCCGCTCGCCATTATCCACGTCTTCCACTCCCACGGTGGCACCGAAACAGGCAATTGAGGTGATTATTTGCTGTCCTAAGACAATTTCTGAAAGGGAGATCTTGCGGCGGAGATCGTCTATTCTCCCCTCCACAAAGGCCTGCCGCTCGCGAGCGGCAAAATACTGCAGATTATTGGCTTTATAGCCGTAAGACCGGGCATTATAGAGTTCTTCGATAACTTGCGGACGGATAAAGCGGCAGAGAAAAGAGAGCTCTGCACGAAGCCTTTCGTAGCCATTCCTTGTAATTGGCCGCTTTTCCATATTCCAATTTTTTCAATAATTTAGAAAGTGGTTCTGGCTGGTATCTCACTGTATTTTTATCTATCACCGGGACCTCTTGAGAGTTCCAGTGGCGGTCTTCCAGCATATGGAGTACCGTTAGGTACCAATGCTAGCTCAAAAAAAATTTTTTTTCTAGTTTTTTTCTCTCCCGTCGGCACACGCCAGTCATAGCATAGCGCAAAAAGCAAGAAGTCAGAGATCACAGGTCAGAATTCAGACGACAGAGCAAAGATGACAGCAAGGCGACCGGCCCGTCTCGCCTGATGGCGAAGCCGATGGCGGGCAGGCGCGGCGAGGGGGTGACACGGAGACATGGCGAGGGAGACTATTGGCGGGAGACAAGCTGAGTTTCGTATAACATATAACGAATAACGACACTAAACATTTGGGTTAAACAAAAATCCAGATTCTGAGCATATTCTTATCCCCTTCCCGGCGGTACTCCATGGCGTTTCTCATGTGCCGGACAAATTGCAGCCCCAGACCCTCTTCAAGTCGATCCATGGCTGACTTGGAAGGATCCGGTCCGGGGATAGTAAGGGGGTTGAACTCCCTGCCGTCATCTATGACGGTCAAGGCAACTTCTTCTTCCTCCAACTCGATCTGAACCTCTATCTCATGTGAATCTTCGTCGTCGTATCCATGTCTTATGATGTTCATGAGAATCTCTTCCAAAATGAGGTTCACCGCGTAAACTAGCTTTGACTGCAACTCTCTCGGTTCCAGAAAGACATTCACTAGCTGAAGCACATGAGTCAACTCCCGTAGGTCGTTAGCAAATGAAATGGCAAGCGTGTTCGCCACAGTAAACCTCCACTGCAGTTACCTACTCGATGCGAAATTCAAAATAGGTGCTCTCCGTAGATTCCGCGTTGGCGAGCACCTCTTCCAACGGACTCCCCTCACGGGCTTGGGCGAATCCAGCGGTAATCCAAAGATCCAAGCCGGGTAAACATTCACCCTCAATAAAATCACATACCCTTAACTCTCTGGCTAATTTGATGCAGAACTTCCTTGCCTTATTCATCTTGGCGTTGTGTTGAACCACCATAATCTTGTTCATGCCATAACGAGAACAGGTATCGGTTGTGTCGAGGCGTTGCTGCACTTGGGAGGCGAGCTTTTTAACCACTGTCTGTCCTGCCACATGCCCGAGCTTCTCGTTGACTTCGTCGAAATTTTGCACCGTGAGGGCAATGACAGAGAAAGTAATCTTTTGGCTTTCCAGCCGGACCATCGCTTCTTGAAACTTCCTGTCCCATTGTGTCTGAGTGGCCATGCCCGTGAGAGCGTCGTGGGGGGTTTCAAGCCCCTGAATGAACTGCTGCACCACCTGATCAGATGCACGCTGGATCTCATTGGGAGTGCCTTCGAATCTGATCTTCCCCTCATCCAACATGGCCACCCGTTGGGAGATATAAAAAATATCAGGTATGTCGTGGCTGATGACTACTCCGGTGAAACCTAGCCTTCTCTGGTAATCGGAGATCATGCTGTGCACTGCACTTTTTCGAATGGGATCGAGGCCTGTGGTAGGCTCATCGAAAAGAACAATCTCCGGCTCAGTCACCAGGGCTCTTGCCAGGGCTACCCGTTTTTTCATGCCCCCGGAGAGCTGGCTGGGGTAGTTGTTGTCTATCCCCTCCAGGTCGAAAAGCTTCATTTTGTCCCGCACCCGGGTGCGAATCTCTCCTTTCGGCAGAGAGGTAGCCTCTTTGAGGGGAAGGGCGATGTTTTCATAAACGGACATGGAGTCGAAGAGGGCGGTATCCTGAAAGACATAACTGAATTTGGCTTTCAACGTATCGATATCAGCTCTTTTCATTTCATAAAGGGGCTGCCCTTGAAACAAAATTCTACCAGAATCGGGTCTGAGGAGGCCTATGATGTGCTTCAAAAGGACACTCTTACCCATGCCACTCTTACCTATGACAGTGGTGATCTCCCCCTGGTAGATAGATAGACTGGCACCCTTGAGGACCTGGTTGGACCCAAACTTCTTATAAACGTTGTCAAGCTGAATGAGCGGTTGGTTCATTATACTCCCTAAGTACCCAACCTTCTTATTTCTTCAACGATTTCCCGGCTGAGAGTGGCTAAGGCGTTGCTCTGGGCCCCAACCAGTCCATCGTAGTCGTTGGTCAGTACTGGTTCTTCAATGAGAGTTTTTCGCACCACCAGTACCTTTGCCCCCTCTTGGCCCACCAGCGACCAGATGACACGAAGAGAAACCTGCTTACCCACCTGGCCGTCAAACTGCTCAACGTTCAGCTTGACCTGATAGGTGGGAGTGAAGGTCCCTTCCCAAGGATATACTGCCACTTGATCCGTGGGCAAGAGGGTGGAAATGTTCTTTGCCAAGACTCGGGCGAAACCTCGTTGCAATGATGCGGCCCAGCGGTGGAATTCGGATATCTCCAGCTGATTTTGGCTTTTTCGGGTGACGATCTGCGGCCTGTCGAGATACTCGGGTAGCTCCACCGGTCCGACACCTATGGCAATATTTTCACCTAGAAGAGCACCAAGATTTTCCTGCTGACCGCTGGGCAAGGAACTCAGCTTATAAAACTTGGTCATAGGGGTGCTGCCGCAACCGGCAAGTAGAAAGGCGACAAATAAGAATGCCCAACCCAAGGATAGTCTATTTCTCATTGGACTTTTCCTTTCCGAAAACAAGGGAATCTGGATGCCGTTCAAGGTAGTCCGCCAGGATGCTGATATTGCGTGCCGCATCGGCAAGCTCTCCCAGGGCGCGCTTCAGTTCGTGACCGGTGGGGGACTCTGCATTCAGCAGCCTGTCAACCTTAATCAGTGTCTTCTTAGCTTGCTCTAAAGTGGCGTTGGCTGCCGGCACCGTACTGGCATCGAGATTCTGTACCAGCTTCTGCAAATCTTCGGTGGTCTTATTCAGGTGTGCCATGGTGTCCCGTAGATCGTTGCCAATCTGCTCCAGTGGGATCTTTTCGAACTTTTCGGCAATTTTGCTTACAGTTCTGGTTATCTCTTCCATAGATGTTGGTATGGTGGGGAGTTCCGCATATGGCTCGCCCCAGATGACTTTCGCCGGAGGAGCATCGGGGTGCATGTCCATAGAAATGTACAGTTGTCCCGTAAGAAGACTGCCCTGTTTAAGCTGGGCCCTGAGGCCTTTTTTCACCAGAAAGTTCATTCCCTCCTTACGGTTCATTTTCTGCTTGCCGACCCAGTAAATCCTGTCCGGTTCCAACTCGATTAAAACCGGGATGCGAAAAGCCAGCTTTTTCCAATCGAATTCCAGGGTGATGTCCATGACTTTGCCGATTTCAATGCCCCTAAATTCCACCGGCGCCCCAACAGAAAGACCCCTGACCGAACCTTGGAAGTGGAGCAGCCACGGCTTTTTCTGCGCATAGGACGCCTCAACGCTTTCCTCGCGGCTTGCGTAGAGAGGAAAGGTCTGATTTTCTGAAGCGGGACCGCCAGGCTCCAGATTCGTCGGGGTATCGAAGGCGATCCCCCCGACCATCAAGGTGACAAAAGATTCGGTTTTGACCTTGAGACCGTTGGCATCAACCGACACATCGAGGCCCGAGGCGTTCCAGAAGCGAGTATTTTGTCGGACATCCTGGTCATGGGGGGCGTGGATGAAGATCTTGATGTCCACCGCTGTACCGTCTTTCTCCAGCTCGTAGGCCACAACCTGTCCCACTTTGATTCGCCGGTAATAGACCGGTGAGCCGATGTCCAAGGAGCCGAGTGTCTTCGACTTCAGGATAAAAAGCTTGCCGGGAATACCGAACGTTATGATTGGCGGTGTCTCCAGCCCTTTAAAGGAGCGAGCATGTTTGCCGGGTTTGCCGGGGTCCATGCCGATATAGGCGCCCGAAAAAAGAGTTCCCAAACCGGAGACCCCGCCGGCGGCTACCCTGGCCCGGACCACCCAGAACCGCGTGTTCTCGCTGAGATATGGACCGGCATCTTTGTGCATCTCTGCGGTGACAATCACGTGGGCTAGGTTTTTAGCGAAGTCGATGGATGCGACCTGGCCGATTTCCACATCTTTGTACTTGATCTTGGTCTTGCCCGCTTCCAGCCCTTCGGCGGTCTCGAAGGTTATGGTGATGGTGGGCCCTTTCTCCGATAAGGCCTTGTACACCAGCCAGCCACCGATCAGAGCAGCTACCACCGGCACCAGCCAGACCATAGAGAAGGAGAAGCCTTTCTTGGTCTTGACGATAGCTTCAGGGGTGGATGAAGGAGTTACACTACCATTGTTTTCTTCATTCATGATCTGTCTCCATGGCGTCCCAGATGAGTCTGGGATCGAAGCTCATGGCGGCAAACATGGTGGTTACCACGACTGCCGCAAAGAAAATTGCCCCGGGCTCGGCCTCGACGTTTGCCAGGGCGCCCAGCCTCACCAGGGCCACCAGAATGGTAACCACATAAACATCTGTCATGGACCAACGACCAATGGCCTCGGTTATGCGGTACAAGCGGGTACGGTCCCTTGGTCGCCATTGCCATTTACGGTCGACGGAAATAAGCAAAAAGCTGAGAATTAAAAGTTTAGCCAAGGGAACAAAGATGCTTGCAGTAAAAATGATCAAGGCTATGGGCCACATGCCGGTTTGGATGAAATAGATTACCCCGCTAATGATGGTGTCCGATTGGGCGTGGCCCAAAGAAGTAACCTTGGTTATGGGAAGCACATTGGCAGGTATGTAAAAGATAAAGGCAGCGATAACCAGGGCCCAGGTTCTTGACAGGCTGCGGGGTTTGCGCTGGTGAAGCACTGATCCGCACCGGGGACAAATCATCTCTCCCTTGCCGTGAATCGCTGTGGCCTTGCTCACCAGGTGGCAGCTGTGACAGCTAACCAGTGATTTCTCTAAAGCAGTGGCGAATTCTTCCTTCAACGGTCTATCTCCAACCTATCCCAGATAAGATGGGGATCCATGGACGACGCGGCGGCAGCCAAGACGAAGATGAGTATGGCAAAGGAGTAAATGGCGATGCCTGGGACGACCTTTGCCAATTTGCCCAGTTTGACCATGGAAACCAGGATGCCCACCATGAAAACCTCCATCATTGCCCAGGGATGGATACGTTGGATGAAGCGAAAAACCGAAGCGGGCTTCCACCAGGGTAGCAGTTTAACCTTAAGCGGCAGCAGCAGGTAGAGCAGCCCTGCAAGCTGGACCGCAGGGAATAGAATGGAGGTAAGAAAAACCAGCACTGCCACACTCCGCATACCTTGTTGGTAGAGTTCCATTACGCCTGTTATCAGGGTAGTCTGCCGTACCAGATCTCCTTTTTTGAGGTCAAGAAAGGGAAAAGCGTTGGCAACAACGAAGAGGATCAGGCCGGCAATGGTCCATGCCAAGGTGCGGTCCAGGCTGTCTCGCTTGTGGCGTTGCAATACCGCTCCGCAGCGGCAACATTTAGCCACGCTTCGCTCCGGCAGAGGAGGAAGTTCATACAGGAGGTCACATTCGTGGCAGGCTATGGTTAAAGGTGCTTTCATCTGCTCATCTCGTTCGCTACCGCAGTTTACCTTAACCTGTCAGGATTGTCACTACCGGCCCGGCATCCAGCACCGGGCAGAGAGCATGAGGCATAGAGCGATAATTCAATGATCGGAGATCAGAAGTCAGACGGCAGCAAGTCAAATGGGAAATAAGAAAATTAGAGAATTAGGGAATTAGGTTAAACTGCAAGTGCTTAACGGTTTACCGTTTACCATTTACGACTTTTATGACTTCTGCGACTTCAACGGCTTTCCTTGAGCCTTGCGCCCTGCACCTTGTGCCACTCTGCATTCCGCAATCACTCGGCTCTAAACTCAGATGCCTCATTCTGGTGGTGCCTTTTGGGGAAATACTCCTCTTTTTTTCACCTTGGCATTACGGTACTGGACGTAGGCGTTGCGAATGGCAACATAGGGATCAATGGCTGCTTCCTTCAGAGCCTCGTAATCCCCCAGGGTGAGGGATACCTCATTGAATTTTTTGTATCCCTTCACCCCCCAGCTCAATAACATGGGCTGGACGTACCAGGTGACAGGGTCAAGGAAACTATCTCCAGCCCATCCCACCAATGAGCGGGCGGTGTAAGGACCCAATACCGGCACATTTAGAAATATACCGTGTCCCAACCCATAAACACCCAAAGTCTGTCCCAGGTCCTCGTCCTGCATGGGGAGATTCAGTCCCCTAGAGGAGGGATCAAAAAGACCCCCGATGCCAAGGGTGCTGTTGACCACAAAGCGCGAAAGTTCTACTGCCGCACCGCCGATGTTGCCCTGGAGAATAGAGTTAACGAAGCGGACGGGAAACAAAAGGTTAATAAAGAAATTGCGCACCCGGATGCGCAACTCTTCGGGAAAGACGTAATTGTAACCACGTGCCGCAGGTTTGAGCAACCAGAAGTAGAGCTTGTCATTGAAGTGAAATACAGCTCGATTAAAAGGCTCCAGGGGATCGGAGATGGTTACTACCTCTTTCCCTCCTTCCTCAAGAAAATCCAACTCCTCATCAAACTTGAGGTCATCGTCCGATATCTCTTGTGGATTCTCTGCGTCCTGCCCTTCTTTTGCTTTTCCATGCGTGAGGTCCTCTGTTTGAGATGACCCCTGTTCCGGAGTAGTTTCCTCCGAGGCAGCTCGTGCCTGCTCAGAGTTAAGCTCGAGTTGTGATGTAAGCAGTGGTGGTGCTGAAGAGGAGAGGGACAGAGTGGTGTTGTGCGCGCAGCCGAATGAAAAGAGGGCAATGCTCAGGAGCAGATACGAAAATGACTTCATGAGATTAGAGCCCATAATTGGTTGAGATAATAATGTAAGCCCAGGTGGATTTTTCACCCTAAGATTTGCCAGTTTTTTCCCGCAGGATCTTCAGCACTTCCTCGGGTGAATTGTTGGCTAAGATTTCTCTGAACTGGGTCCGATAGTTTTGGACCAGACTGATCCCCTCGACAATTACGTCGTACACTTTCCATTGTCCGTCTTTCAGGTACAGCCGGTAATTGATGGGGATCTCGGCGGATTTGGTTATGATTCTGGTGTGTACTTCGGCCTTATTTTCCGAAAGCATTATATCTCTATCAAAGACAACTTGCTCGTCGGTGTAAGCGAGGATCTTGTCCATGTAAGCCTTCTTCAGGATAGACCGGTAAAGGCTGACGAACTCCTTTTGCTGTTCTTTATTAAAATCTCGCCAACTGCGCCCCAGGGTAAGCTTAGAAAGAGCAACATAGTCAAACATTTCGTTGGCAATAGTCTCAATTTTCTCCTCTTTTACCTTTTTGTCGGCCTCGCCCTGCAAGGCTGGATCTCGAAGGATGTCGAGTACTTCTTTTACATGTGCCTCGACAGTGTCGAGTGGTACACCCGCTTCCGCCTGCAACGGGGAAATCAGAAGGATTAAAATCATCATCCCTGGTAGCACTCTTCTCATCATTCACCCCTACTTCTTCTTCTCAACATCTCCGAAAGCATATTTGCTAATAAGTTCCTGGATGTCCGTGGGCGAATTGGTTTCAATAATCGCTCCTCCCGGTTTCAATAGTACATCCGAGGCTCCCCCGGGATCAATGCTCACGTACCTGTCGCCGATCAATCCCTCTGTTTTGATGGTGGCAATAGCGTCATCGTAAATCTTGATGCCTTTCTTGATTCTGAATTCCACCACCGCCAGCTGATTTTTTTGATCCATGGTAAGGTTTCCCACCCGCCCAATGTCAATGCCGAGCATTTCCACTGAACTGCCATCTCTGAGACCTTGCACCGAGGTGAAACGGGCAAAAAGCGGGTAGGTGTCCTCGCCGAGAAACCCTATGTTGCCGAGTTTTACGGTCATGTATCCTATGCATAGCAGTCCGATAACCACGAAAATGCCCACGGTTGTCTCCATAGCATACTTTTTCATTGGTTTTCCACCTCGACTTTCAGCGGACAGAGTGCCGTTTACTCTTGGTAAGACCTGGCAAGCTCTATTGTAGATTGTAATCTAGTTTGGTCTTCAATCTCTCCTTCAAATGAGAAAAGAGGTCACAACGTAGTCCGCGACAAGGATAAGCACGCACGAGAGCACCACGGCTGAGGTGGTGGAGAGACTGACACCTTTCGCACCGTAACTATCTGTGCGCATGTGCGTGAAATAGCCCTGGTAACAGCAGACCACCGTAACTATTACGGCGAAAACGAGTGCCTTGATAAACCCATCGGTTATATCCTTCATCTCTACACTGGACTGAACTCGATGGAAATAAGTACCGGCATTCACCCCCAAGAGCACACAGCCGGAGAGAAACCCCCCAAGAATGCCAATAAGGTCGAAAATCGCGGTGAGCAGGGGAAAGCTGATGATCGAAGCGGCAATCCTGGGGCTTATCAAGAATCTGAGCGGATCGATACGCATGGTATCCAGGGCGTCGATCTGCTCGGAAATACGTTGGATGCCGATCTCCGCGGTCATAGCGGAACCTGCCCGGGCGGTAATCATCATGGCCGTGAGCACAGGTCCCAGTTCCCTAATGAGGGATAGGGCCACTAAAGTACCCAGGGCTCCTTCGGCACCGAATTTCACCAGGGCATGGTATGACTGAAGCCCCAGTACCATGCCGGTGAAAAAACCCACCAAAACTATAATGGTTACGGACCTGGCGCCGATATAGTAGACTTGTAGGACTATTCCGGGAATCTGCCTCACACGAAATATCATTACAAAGGCTTTGGCAAGGAAGATGGCTGCAGCGCCGAGATTGTCAACCAAGCCCAGTGTTTTCCTGCCGAGAATGGCGAAAGGCCAGGTCAACACCATGCTCGGGTGGCGGTCTGGCTTATCTGTTTCCAGATTCTGACTGCTTGAGTCCACTGGCTCAATTTTCTGATTATCTGTTTGCACTTCTGCCTTCTCAGTCAGGTTGCAGGTCGAATGTCTAAACAAAGTCTTGAAATTGGCAGGGGAGCCAAGAAGAAAAACCAATCAAGTATACCCTAAATCCGTAAATACTGAAAGTTTTCCCTAACAGACTCAGCAATTTTAGCGTTCAGATACTGGATTCTCAATCAAGGAGCCAGCCGTTAGGAGCCACTGATTTTGGCATAGAGCCAAGTGATTTCGGATTTCGGAATGCGCCCGCCCGCCTCGCCTGAGCGAACTGGCTCGCGATGGCGGGCAGGGAGTGCGGAATGTGGATTTGGAAATTCGAGAGTTAGTAATTCGTAGAATTCGTAGAAATCGTCAGCGTCGTCAATTCGTCGATTGGTCAATTGGGAAATTAGGCAAATCTTTAATTCGTCATCGAGGCTATTCATAACCATCTGACTATTTGACAAATTGACGATTTGACTTGCTGTCCTCTGTCTTCTGTCGTCCGTCGTCTGCATTCTCTCGTCTGCCCGCTATCCTCTCACTCTAGAATTGACTTTTGTCTCAAAACAGATAGAGTCGAACGAAACTTTTTAGCTTAAGCAGGAGATTGAAACCATGGTTCAAGACATCAAAGTAATCGATCAGCTAGACCTTGCAGGCGAGCGGGTTTTTATTCGAGTGGATTTCAACGTGCCCTTGGCTGATGGCCGGGTTGCAGACCGGACCCGGATCGAAGCGGCATTACCAACTATTCGCTATGCTCTCAAAGAGGGCGCCAAAGTCATTTTGGCTTCACACCTCGGTCGCCCAAAGGGCGAGAGAAAACCTGAGTTGAGCCTGAAACCGGTAAGTTCGGCTTTGGCGGAATTGCTCGGAGTGGAGGTAAAGATGGCGCCGGATTGTGTGGGACCCGAGGTAGAAAGTATCGTTGCCGAGATCAAGCCCGGTGAGGTGGTGCTCCTGGAGAACCTCCGTTTTCACCAAGAAGAAACTGAAAATGAAGAAAACTTTGCCAAAGGCTTGGCAAAACTAGCGGATGTCTATGTGAACGATGCTTTCGGTGCCGCACACAGGGCGCACGCATCAACGGTTGGTATGGCAAAGTTCGTCACCGAGCGCGCAGCGGGCTTTCTGCTGCAACGTGAGTGCGACTATTTGGGCAAAATTTTGGCAAATCCCGAGCGCCCGTTTGTGGCGATTCTTGGCGGCGCAAAGGTCTCCGACAAAATCCAGGTCATCCGCAGCCTGCTGCAGCTGGTTGACGCCTTGCTCATCGGTGGCGCCATGGCCTACACTTTTCTTCGAGCCCAGGGCCATCAGACGGGGAAATCACTGGTGGAAGAAGGCCAACTTTCTCTGGCTGCCGAACTGCTACAAGTTGCCGAGGATCGAGGGGTGACCATGCTTTTGCCCACCGATCATGTAGTGGCAGACAAACCGGAGGAGGGCAGCCAGGCGAAAATTGTCAAAGGCGAGATCCCTGAAGGAAAGATGGGCCTTGATGTAGGCCCGGAAACTATTACCAAATACGAGGGTGAGATCGCTCGCGCCCGCACTGTTTTTTGGAATGGACCATTGGGACTTTTTGAAATAAAGCCCTTTGATAGAGGCACCATGGCCATAGCGGTTGCCTTGGCCAAAAGTAAAGCCCTTACGGTAGTGGGCGGAGGCGACTCGGTGGCAGCGGTAAAAGGTTCAGGGCAGGCCGAAGCTATCTCCCACATTTCAACCGGTGGCGGGGCTTCATTGGAGTTCTTGGAAGGGAAAACCCTCCCTGGGATCGCTGCCCTGGTCTAGGCAGAGAGCATAGGGCGCAAGGTGCAAGGTTCAAGGGAAAACGTAGAAATTGTAGAATCCTTCCCTGCAGCTCTTTTGAACAGATCATCCGTATAACAAATAACGAATAACTGATAACGACGCTGCCTGCTGTCAGTTGTCAGCTGCAAGCTGGTTAGAGGTTTCGTTCTTGTTTGACTGCATCATATGCTTCCTGAATCTCACGGAATTTGTCGTTGGCGAACTTGATGAACTCTTCCGGCAATCCTTTGGAAGCTATTTTGTCGGGATGATATTCCTTCACCAGTTTTCTGTACTGTCTCTTTATCTCATCATCGGATGCCCCACTGGTGGTTCCTAAAATTGCGTAGTACTTTTCGGAGTCAGGGGCATACCTGGACTTGAGTTCAGCGTATTTTTGCTCAGTGAAATTGAATATTCTGGCAGCAGAATGTATAAGTTTCTCTTCGCTCTTGCTCAGGCTGCCGTCGGCCACAGAAAGCCTGAGTAACATATCTATCATCAAATCCAGAAACCGAGGCTGGCTGTGGAACTGATTATAGAATTGGCGAGCAAAATCCTCAAAAGCCATGGGAGAGTTGAATGCTGTTTCAAAGATCTCCACGGCAAATCGCTTACTCTCAGGAGTGAGATTTAGCTCATGGGCCATAAAATCTTCAAGGGCACGTATTTCTTCCTTTGAAATGCGACCGTCCGCGCTAGCGACTTTTGCCAGCATTGAAAATGTGGCAACGAAGAAGGTCATTTGGGCTTCTTCGTGATATGAGAGGCGGGCTCTAGAGTATTGTTCGTTGCTTGCATCGAAGGTGTGACCGAGGGCAGCTCCAGCAATTGCCCCGAGGGGACCTCCCAGGGCAAATCCCAATGTGCCTCCAACAATCTTTCCTAACCATCCCATATACTGTTACTCCTCATCTACGGAATAAAAGAAATCTCATAATCGAGTCAATCTGTCAGGAAGTTTACTCGCTGTCAAGCCATTCAATTCTAAGAACCTTGTCCTTCCCCGCATGGCGGAATGCTAGATGGACAGGTCAGATTGCACAGCCCCAAGTGATTTCGCAATGCGGATTTCCGAATGCGGATTTGGAAATTAGAGAATTAGTTCATTCCTAGAAATCGTAGAATCTTTCGCTCCAGCTCTTAGAAACAGATCACCCGTATAACAAATAACTAATAACGGATAACGGCATTGACCTCCGACCTCTGTCATCTGTCGTCCGTCCTCTGTCGTCCGTCGCGTGTCTCCTGGCACAGAATCTGCAAAACAACCAGAAGATAGCAATAATCTCTGGCAGAGGCTCTATTTGCTCGACAAAAGGGTTTTATTGGCCTCTGTTAGATGCACAATTGTGCATCTCGTCATTACAAAACAGACAGGTCAGCACACTGTGGGGTGGCAGGACCATACTCAGGCTTGTCCAAAAAGCCAGGGGGAGGAATCAAATGAGATGCTATAGATTTGGGGCCAAGGCCAGGTGGCTGTTACTGGTAGCCCTCCTTTGGGCGTTCAGTAGTTGCACCATGTTTAAGAAGAATCCTCAGGCCACGGACAAATCCATGGAGACCAGGAAAGTAACCTCGGTTGGGGAGACATGGGACTCGAATGGAAATTTACCTTATTTCCACCAGGTTCAGTGGGAAGGTGAAACACTCTCGATCATCGCGAAATGGTACACTGGTAATTCGAAAAATTGGAAAAAGCTTGCAAAGGCTAATCCTTGGGTGGAGCCCAACAACATGTTTGCCGGTCTGAAAGTGAAAATTCCACGGCAACTGCTGAGAAACAAGAAAAAGATGCCCCGGGAGTTTGTTCTCTCTTCTGCGTCGAAAAACAAGGACACTTCCAAGACGATAGAAGTCAGTGAAAAAGAGGCTGGCGGGTCTTCGACTGGGGCAGGGACAGCAAAGGGCGCATACATGCAATATGTAGGGCCTTAGCCCTATTATAAAACAGGGGATTTAGAGGCCGTCCCTAAATCCCCTGTTTTTGAAATCTCTTGGTGGGCCGTGAAGGAATCGAACCTTCAACCTACTGATTAAGAGTCAGTTGCTCTGCCTAGTTGAGCTAACGGCCCAATAATGGATAGACAGGTGGTTAAAAAAGTGGCGCGCCCGGCAGGATTCGAACCTGCGACCTGCGGATTCGAAGTCCGACGCTCTATCCGGGCTGAGCTACGGGCGCACGAGGTAAGAACAGGTTTGCTTATAGGAAATCGGCCATTAATTGTCAAGGGTTTATCGAAAACCGCATAGGGCACTTTTCAGCTGGCAGTTGACAGCCGGCAGCGGGCAGAATCCATAATCCTGGTTTCAGTGTTCAGGTTTCAGCTATGAGTATTCAGGGTTCCAGTTTAGCCATTATGTTTTTTCCCCTGACACCTGACACCCGAAACCTGAAACCTTGAGATTTGGGATTTTCTCCTTGGGATTGCGGATTGCGGATTTGGAAATTCGAGAGTTAGCAATTCGTCAAAGTCGTAAATGGTAAACGGTAAACCGTTAACCACTTGCAGTTTAAACCAATTTCCTAATTCTCTAATTTTCTAATTTCCCATTTGACTTGCTGTCTTCTGTCCTCTGACCTCTAAGCCCCGTCTCGCTTTTATCGGACACACCCAGCCTTTAATGTTTACCGTTCACCGCTTACTGCTCACCATTTACTATTACGTCCTGCTTGACTGTAATACCCCCTTTTGTTAGGTTTCTCCGTACTCGTCTGTGCACGCTAAAGATGCGTCTTATTAGAGAAAATGAGATGAGTAAGAAAGACAAAAAATGGTGATTTACACATTGCCGAAGCTACGAGGAGGAGTCTTATGAAGCTTCAAGGGAAGAAGATAATCGTACTGGTAGAGGACCTCTACCAGGAACTTGAGGTATGGTACCCTTTGCTAAGGATGAGAGAGGAGGGCGCTGCAGTCACGACGGTCGGCACTGAGGCCGGGGCAACCTACAAAAGTAAGACCGGTTATCCGGTCACGTCTGATGCGGCTTCCAGAGACATCAATGTTGGCGAGTATGATGGAATAATTATCCCTGGCGGATATGCTCCGGATCTTATGCGCAGGCATGAGGCAACGGTCAAGCTGGTTCGAGAAAGCTTTGAGCAAGGGAAAGTTGTTGCCGCTATTTGTCACGCCGGCTGGATGCTGACCTCAGCAGATATCGTCAACGGTAAGAGATTAACCGGATTTTTTGCCATTCGTGATGATCTGGTTCATGCCGGGGCTCAGTATGAAGATGCGGAAGTGGTCGTAGATGGTAACTTGATCACCTCCAGAAAGCCCGACGACCTGCCCGCTTTTTGTCGTGAAATCATCCGGGCTCTGAGGTGAGGGTTAGTTGTCCGTGGTTGGACTTTGGCGGGTTTTTGGGGTCAGAGTTAAGGATCTAGGACTGTTGAGCCGGCGCCTGTTGTCAAGAGAAATGTAGAGTGTGAGGCACGGGTTGTGCATAAAATATCTCCTTTCGACAACAGCTTTGAGATAGAAGGGGGAGTTGTGAGTGCTCCCTGGTGAGAGCACAGCGAACTCATGTGCCAGAAATAACCCCAGTTGCTGCGCGCTGAGGGTTCTGCGCGCCTTGTTAGGATAGACATGCCAGCGGGATATTACGTGCAAATGATGACCGGTTTTTGTGGCCGCTGGATCATCCAAAAGCTGAGTCGCCTTGGAGAACTTTTAGGTTTTTTTGTTGTTTGTCTCAAGACCGCTTTACGGTATCGGACTACGGGTCAAAGGCTCATGGCTCGTACGTTTGTCCAACAAATCTATTTTACTGGGGTCCAGTCACTTGAGCTCATCTGCTTTATTGCTCTGCTAGTGGGCGGGCTGGTGGTGATTCAGGGAATAGCCCAGCTTACGCGGGTGGGAAGCCGCAATGTCTTGGCATCCCTGTTGACCGTTGTAATAATTCGCGAGGTGGGGCCGCTGCTTACTGCGGTCGTAGTTATTCTTAGGTCCGGTTCGGCCATAGCAATCGAAATGGGGTACATGACGGTGCTCGGTGAGATTGAAAGCATCGAGATGCAGGGCATTGATCCGCTCCATTTTTTGGCAATACCAAGGTTGGTGGGTGTTACTGTGGCCGTGGTTAGCCTTATCGTATTTTTCAACGTGGTGAGCATCATTGGGGGATTCGTCGCAGCCTGGGCCCTGGTTGATATTCCATTTTGGGCACTTTTCTACGATCTGGCCCGAGCGATAGACGGAATAGACATCATTGTGGGATCGGTGAAAGCAGTGATGTTTGGTGTGACCATAGCATTGGTCTGCATGTATCACGGATTCAGGACGGGCGAAGCTATCACCGACATTCCCCCGCAGGTATCCCGAGCCATGGTGGATTGCTTCATTCTCTGCACATTCTTTAATGTTTTGATTTCGGCGCTGTTCTACCTGTGATGGTATTTCATTATTTATTCTCAACGGCCATTGCAGGGAGTTGGAGAGGATGCCCGAGCACGAGTCAACAGGAAATATTGGATGTGAGATCTGAGATCTGAGATGTGGGATATAAATCCCTAAAGAAATGCTAACTCTCACTTCACAAATCACACATCCCACATCTGTTGCCTGAGCCAAAACCTCTGCTTGAAAATCAGCGTTTGTCCAGCGTCAAAGGGAGTGTTGAGATAGTGAAAGAGCCGCTTATTTCAGCTGATAACCTTGAGTACTGTGAGGAGGACGGCAAGTGCCTCTTCACTGAGGTTTCATTTCACCTAGAGTGGGGGCAACGAGGGGTGTTGCTGGCTGAGCCTCACCGCTGTGCCAATATTTTGCTGAAGATCTGTGCTACTCTGCTCGAGCCAACAAATGGGTCGATTTCGTGGTTCGGCGGCAACGCGGAAGAGCCGGACGAAAAATGGCTGCCCTATGTGCGCAGGCGCATTGGCTTCGTTCATCGGGAGACGTCTCTGATCAGCAACATGACCATCCTGGACAACATCAGCCTTGGGTTTCAGTACCACGAGGAACTGAGTCGGGAGCAGGCTTACGATAGAGTAACCGAGACATTGAAGCAGTTTGAGCTTTTTGACTACAGATTCTTGCGGCCGGCCGAACTCACCTTCGAACAAAGACGCTTGGCAGTCTACGCCAGAGAACTGATAAAGAAACCCCAACTTTTTTTGTTGGAACACCCTTCCTTGGACTTGGGAGAACGGGTTTACAGTTTCCTAATAGAGGTTTTTAAAACTTGCAGCATGGAAGATGGCTGCGGCTTTCTTGTGGCCAGCATGATACCTGAAGTCGTCAATCGTTGGGGAGACTGGGTAATGGTATTCGACCAGGGTCGATGTCGACATTTTGAGGTGGGTCAATTTGATCCCTCGATCTACCGGGAGTCCATGAGGCGGCGAGGTGCCACCTTATCCAGAGAATGGAGAAACGGATGAGACTCCAGTACACCACTATGGAAAGGATGACCGGGGCTTTTATTCTCCTGACCCTGTTGGTTTTTTTATTTACCGTTGCCGTAGTAGGACGTGGCAAGAATTGGTTTCGCAAGCACGTTGTTTTCTATACAACCTTCAATGAAGGCTACAATCTCGTTTCAGGTTCGAGGGTGAAACTGCTGGGAACAGATATCGGCAGTGTGGTGGAGGTGGGACTGTCTGAAAGTAACCAAGCG
>JAJDNB010000052.1 GCA_022340905.1 Deltaproteobacteria bacterium
AACCGTGGGCCAGGTACGTTATAGTGAGCTGAAAAGCGGCTCATTCAGCTTCAACGGTAGAGAGGTTCAGTCAGTACCTCTTTCCAGCGTGCCCCGAGCCAGGGAGATTGCCGACATTCTCAAGAGCTGGATCAAAGGAGGAAAGTTTTTCCTGGGAGAACCCCAGCATCTCTTGCCGACTGTTTAGCCCGAATGTTGCTAAATCCCCCCTAACCCCCCTTTATCAAAGGGGGGAAACTTATGTAATCACTTCAGTATATCCCCCTTTCTTAAATGGGGACAAAGGGGGATTTATCTTTCTGCGGGACCTCCCAGAATGACAATATAATGGGAAGATCCGGATGTACAGTACTTAAAGACACAGGGACATGGAGAAAGATTTGATCAGTCCTAATGGATTTGTTCTAATAATGATCAAGACACCGCCGCGTCACCCCTTCGCTGCGTCGCCGTTCCAGTTGGACTCGCTAGCCACGGAGAACAACCTTTGGCCAAAGAACTTGATAGACTAAGAAATATCCTCCGGGAACTTGAATCGGTGCTGGTAGCCTTCTCCGGCGGGGTTGACAGCAGTTTTCTCCTTCATATTGCCCATGAGGTTTTGGGAGAGAGGGCCAGAGCCATAACCTTTGTATCGTCGTTCCTGGCTCGTCAAGAACTGGATCGTGCTACTCGATTCTGCGAAGAAAGAAGCATACAACACATCCTTCTCGAAATCGATCCCCTTGCTCTAGAGGAAATCAGGGCGAATCGACCAGATCGCTGTTACCATTGCAAGAAGCAGGTTTTCTCACGAGCACTCGCCGAGGCCCAGGAACTGTCCATACCTTACCTAGTCGAAGGTACTCAGTTGTCTGATGCAAGTGACCACAGGCCTGGTCACCGGGCCCTTATCGAGCTGAGAGTAAGGAGTCCCTTATCCGAGGCAAGCCTCAGCAAGGATCAGATCCGTGTATTCAGCAAAGCATTGGGACTCCCTTCGTGGAATCTTCCGCCCATGGCCTGTTTGGCCTCAAGAATTCCCTACGGCACGCCCCTTGACCTCGACTCCCTGGCAAGAGTGGAATCTGCTGAAAAATTTCTTTTTGACCAAGGCTTTGATTTGGTCAGAGTAAGAGATCACCAGGGCACGGCTCGCATCGAGCTGTCAGCCGACGAGATTGTCAGGCTCAGCGATAAGACTTTGCGGGACCGGTTGGTGGCCCGTTTCAGGTCTTTGGGTTATGTGGCTGTGACCCTAGACTTGGAGGGATATCGGACTGGCAGGCTAGGCGAGCTCTGGCAGCACGAGACAGGTAGGAAGCTGGACAAGAAGGCGTAAGGCACAGGGCGCAAGGCACAAGCCATAGGAGACAGAATCCAGGAGTCAGTAGCCAGGAGAATGAATCTAGAATTTGGAATTGCGGATTGCGGATTTCGAATTTAAAAGCAAGGAGTCAGGAATCAGCAGCCAGTAGTTAGCAGTTGAGAAAAACTCGTTATCATTGTCATTGTTTTTCTCCTGAATTCTGGATTCTGACTTCTGGCTCCTTACTCTATGCTCTATGCCCTATGCCCCATGCCTCTAACGCGTCGGACTCTAGATCAGTAGTTTGCGGAATTCTTCTTTCGGAGGTGTATTGACTGTAAGCGTGCGGTCTTCCTTCCCTGATATCTCGACGACAGCTTCTTTGCCAGTTTCGGCATCGCTGTAAGCGGCCACAACCTTTGCCGCCAATATTACCTCTTGCTCTTCAGCCCTGGCAGCGATTAGACCCGTTGGGCCCGGCACTCCTTGAACTCTCAAAACAAGATCTTCCTCTCCGGCCAACTCTTGTAGCTTAACGTTGTCCCCATGTACTCGCCCAACCACCAGACGCTCACCACCCGGAAGCCTCAGCTGGCGACCCCATTTCAGCAGCTCCACCTCATGAAGACTCACATTATCCTGGGTGGCCAAAAGATCTCTCAACCTTTGAGCAAAGCCTTCCTTGGTGAGCATGCATCCCCCGCCGGGACTGGGATACTCTTCAATGGAGTAGTGGGCGGCAAGGGCCACCTGACGCTTGCGAGAGCGTCCTCGGATGTCTAGAAGTCGCTGGCGATCGACCTTTCCTTCTTGCTCTGGTATGGTTTCGGGAAGCAGTTTGGCGCTCAGCGGACGGAGAATGTACCCTTTGTATCCAGAGAGCTTGTCTACGGCACGAAGAGCATCTTTCCTCTGGGACATGGGACGCTGGCCTAATACCTCACCCGTGCTAAGCAGATCAAAGTTTTCTTCGTCCATTATCCTGCCGGCCCTATTGAGCATGAGGGCGTGGCAATCGATGCAAGGGTTCATTTGGCTACCGTAACCATACTTAGGGCTTTTGAGCATCTCCAAGTGGGCCTCTCCTATATCCACCACCAGCAGAACTATTCCTAATTGATCAGCTGCCTTTTGTGCCCCCTCGGGCCCAAAAAATGGTGTGGCAAAGGTGATCCCCCTTACCTCTATTCCTTGATCTAAAAGCACCCTGGCAGCCAGCATACTATCTAGACCACCGGACAAGAGGCTCAAAGCCCTAACTTTCATGGCTTACCTCAACTCATGTGATCGAGCGACTTCCACCTTGATCTGCCCCCTCTGAGCTCGCAGCTGGCAACGGACAGCTTAAAAGACCACTGCCAGCTGCTAGCTGCCTTCTGCAAGCTGACCAAGGCCATAGTCGCAGTGTTTCAACAAAGGACATTCGGTGCATTTGGGCTTTCTGGCATTGCATATCTTCCTGCCGTGCTGAATTAGTTGGTGGGAAAAGACCGTCCACTTGTCCTTAGGAATAATCTCCATCAAATCAAATTCGATTTTCACCGGGTCTTGCTCATGGGTCAGGCCGATTCTTTTGGTTATGCGCCCCACGTGAGTATCAACCACAATCCCTGGGATGTTAAAAGCCGTACCCAGTATGACATTGGCTGTTTTCCTGCCAATACCAGGAAGTTCTACCAGCTGTTCTAAACTGGCCGGCACTTCACCCCGATGCTCTTCAACCAGCACAGCGCCGCAGTTTTTCAAACTTTTTGCCTTATTTCTAAAAAAGCCAGTGGAGCGGATGTCATCTTCTAACTCTTCCAGGGGAGCATCGGCATAGTCTCTTGCCGTTCGATATTTATTGAACACACTTTTGGTGACCTGGTTTACCCGCTCATCCGTGCACTGGGCGGAGAGCACTGTAGCTACCAAGAGTTCCAAAGGGTTATTAAAATCCAAACTACATTTTGCCTCGGGGTATGTCTGGTCTAAGATGTCCAGTATCGTCGGGATGTCTTTCATGGCACCTCCAATGAGCTCACAAAGTTCACTAGGTTCACTGCATAGAGCATAGGGCATAGAGTAAGAAGCCAGAAGTCAGAATCCAGGAGCTATATTGTTGCCTTATTATCATTTCAAAATCACAGGGCTGTAATTGTCCTTCGGACTCCCGTTCCCAGTTTCGCAATTCGGAATTTTGATCTCTGTCAGCTGCCTGCTGCCGCCTGCCACCTGAACCTCCATCCCCTGTGCCCTCTATAACATAAAAAGTTTTCCCTACATACCCGCGCATCTAATTTAGCCACCCCCTTGACCCAACGTGCCAGTTCAGTTAGCATCTCAACCTCGGAGTTTACCCAGGGGGAGTAGTTAGGACATGAACGACTCATCTGCTGCCCTGCAAGGCCGCATCGTGGCAGTATCTACAAGTCGCCGTAAGGGACAGAAAAAAAGCAATCTTTCCGAGTGCTCACTAATAAAAGACAAGGGATTCGAGGGGGATGCTCATGCCGGCGACTGGCATCGGCAAGTGAGCCTCCTTGCCATGGAGAGCATCACTAAGATTCGCGAAAAGGGCATAGATGTGACACCAGGAGATTTTGCCGAAAATATTACCACCACCGGCATCGAGATTTGGCAACTAGAGTTGGGTACCCGGCTCGCAGTGGGGAACGAAGCGGAGCTCGAAATCACCCAAATAGGCAAAGAGTGCCATGACCGCTGCGCCATCTACCACCAAGTAGGCGACTGTGTAATGCCCCGAGAAGGAATCTTTGCGCGAGTACTTCGGGGCGGCAAAGTCAAACCTGGAGATACAATCCGTGTACTTTCAACAGTGAGAGCGCGGCAAGGGTCCACCGAATAGGCTCGACTTACAGATAAGACAAATGTCACAGAGCAAGCAAAATAAATGGTGCCACTTGTTACCTATATGTGATATAGATACCTCTCTGAGTTTACAGTGGTTTCTCTGCTTGTCTCGATTGCACTAGGCTTGCGGACTGGCCAAACCGATGTGAGCCACAAACTTTAACGGAGATGCCCCATGCACCTGAATATCGTCTGCCCTTTTTGTGAGCGAAAACACCCTGTTCCCCGCGACTTCGACGACATCTACAGGTGTGCTTGTGGAGCCTGCTACAGGATCTGCAGCAGTGATCTTCTCGATGAAGATATGTCTTACATGGCCAATTCCGTCTTGCCCAGCGATCTTTTGTTTCTTTCCGCCGAAGAGGAAATGGGATTTTGTCAAGTCGTGGTCAATCGCGAGTTTGACCGAATTATCGCCCTCAAACAGTCAGTGGACGAAGCCGCTGAAATGCGTTTTTGTAAATACAATCCTTCTGCGGAATTAGCCCTTGTCTGGATGAAGAGACCCTAATACGCTCAAAGAACCTACAGATTTTTTAAGTCAGTGCAGATTTGGTAATCCATTACCATGTTACCCCGCTCATGGAATGATGGAATTTTGGAAGAATGGAAGAGTGGGGATCAGAGGCAGAGAAGTTTTTCTTGATCTTTCTCATTGAAATTCTGTCCTTGAGAAGTTCACCCCATTATTCCATCAATCCAATATTCCCTCATTCCGAAGCGACGCAACGGGGAGCTCAACTGTGGCGGCCTTCCGCCTCGCTCTCATATCTATGCCATGGCCCTTGGCCAACCGACCCTCCATACAGCTTGGCACCCTCAAGAGTTACATTAAAACCAAAGCGCCAGAGGTAAAAATTGACTGTTACCATCCCTATCTGGATGTAGGCAATTTACTGGGGCTTAAGGCGTACAACCATATTGCCGAGCGAACCTGGGTTGCCGAGTCCGTTTACGGTTATCTGCTTAACCCCGAGAGAAGACCTGAGATAACTGCTCTGTTCTCCAAGGAGTACCGTGCCGGAGCTGGAGAGGATCCTCCAGATCTTCAGAATATCTGCAAAAAGATTCAGCGGTTGCACCAAGAGAACCACCGCGATTTTGTTCGGTCTTCGTACGATCTTATCGGTCTTTCAATCTGTCTTGCCCAGTTGACCGCATCTCTCTATATGCTTAGGGAGATTCGCAGTCATTATCCCCGTTGTCCAATAGTGGTCGGCGGGTCCAGTTGCGCCGGCGAACTGGGTCACTCGCTCCTCGCCAACGTACCCGAGATCGATTTCGTGGTGAGTGGAGAGGGCGAATTGCCGCTTTTGACTTTGATTAACCGAATCAGGAATGGCGAGTTCAAAGATGATGGCTCTTCTGGCCTGCTTTGGCGGGATAAAAGGGGAAATGTCGCCGGCGGTGGGCTGAATCAGCTGTCGAATTTAAAAGAACTTCCTGTGCCAGACTATACCGATTATTTCGAACAATTAAAAAAGCAATCTCGTTTGTCCAAACTCATACCGACTCTACCCGTGGAAACCTCCCGAGGTTGTTGGTGGCACAGAGTCAAGTCCGGCTCGGTCGATCGCGCCTGCAAATTCTGTAACCTTAATTTGCAGTGGCGAGGCTACAGAAGCAAAGACCCCACACAGGTAGCGCGGGAAATGGAAGAGTTGACCAGCAAGCACGTTAGTCTGAAATTCTCCTTTGCCGACAACATTCTCGACAGCCGAAAGCTCAAAAAAATCTTCCAATCCATCACTGAGCTGGATCGGAGTTTCGAGATCTTTACTGAATTAAGGGCATCTGTCTCTCGTGGCGATCTCATTCAGATGAGGAAAGCCGGGGTGAATCAGGTCCAGATTGGAGTTGAGGCCCTGAGCACCAGCCTTCTTGGCAAAATAAACAAAGGGACTACGGCGATTCAAAACATTGAGCTGATGAAACACTGCGAGGAACTAGGCATCCGCCATTCATCCAACCTCATCCTGGGCTTTCCAACCAGCGACTCCAGGGATGTTGAGGAAACCCTCACCAACCTCAAATTTGTCCTGTCTTACCAACCTCTTCGCAAGGTCCGTTTCTGGCTGGGACAAAATAGTTCAGTGGACCTTCACCCTGAACAATTTGGCATTCGCAGGGTGGCCAATCACCCGAACTACAAAAAGTTGCTGCCGGACTCACTCGCAGATTCCCTTCGCCTCATGATAAAAACTTACATAGGTGATCGCACCAAACAGAAGAAACTCTGGATGCCGGTAGCTCGGGAGCTGGACCGCTGGCAAAAACATTATCACTCTCTGCGTAAAGACCATTTGCCTGCTCCCGTGCTTGGCTATCGAGATGGGGGAGATTTTCTCTTGGTTCGCCGGCGGAGCGAAAACTACGAGATGGAGACCTTTCGACTCAAGGGCTACTCACGGGATATTTATCGGTTCTGTGAAAGACGGAGAACTTTAGGCCAGATCCTCCATGAATTTCCAAGCGTTTCGCTAGATAAGCTGGAGAATTTCATTTCATACATGGTTGACAAACACCTCATGTTTCGAGAGGGTGATCAGGTTCTGAGCCTTGCGGTCAATGAGGAACCGCACAAGATCTTATGCGGAGAAGGCCAACGAACAATCCATAAATGAGCTGCAGCCAAATGCAGGGTTCACTCCTCATATGGCCTATCATGGTCATTTGGCCACTAGATGTGGCCGTCACTACGCTCCGCGGTCATTTATGGTCATTTATTGTGGGCAACCTAATGACGGGCGTCAGCCCAGATGACGCCGGAGGCAAATGACCACAAGTGACGGGCGTAAGCCCTAGTGACGGGTTCGGCGATTTTAGTCACGTTAGTCCACTCTAAGCATTTTTGCATTTTAGGCATTTCAAACCCATGATCTGGTCTCAGCTTCCTCAGTTCTTCGTATCAGGACTCACCAGTGGCAGTATTTATGCCCTCATTGCCCTGGGCTTCGGGATTATTCATAATGCCACCGGCATTGTCAACTTTGCCCAAGGTGAGTTCGTCATGATCGGAGCCATGACCATGATCAGCCTCACCCAGGTGGTTGGACTGCCGGTTCTTACAGCCTTTCCCCTAGCGGTGTTAGCTGGAATGGCAGTGGGTTGGTTAATGGAGATTGGACCTATTCGCAGGGCTCGCTCTGATAGCATTCTGATTTTGGTAATGATTACCGTGGGCGCTTCCATCACCATGCGGGAAACAGCCATGCATATCTGGGGTAAAACACCTCGGACTTTAGCGTCTTTTTCCGGCGACGAGCCATTGGTACTGGGCAATGCTGCTATTTTGCCCCAAACGCTTTGGATCCTGGGGATCACCCTGGTGGTAGTCGTTTTGCTCGGCCTTTTTTTCAGTCGCACCATGGTAGGCAAAGCCATGAGAGCAGTGGCTGAAAATCGACGAGGGGCTGCCCTTATCGGTATAGGTGTGCACCGCATGAAAATGCTTTCCTTTGTTCTCAGTGGCGGGATCGGAGCGGTGGCCGGCATCATTATTACCCCAATTACCACCATGTCCTACAGCGCGGGAGTCATGCTGGCACTGAAAGGTTTTGCAGCTGCAATATTGGGTGGCTACGGCAGCATGAAGGGTGCAGTAATCGGTGGACTTCTTCTCGGGGCCATAGAAACTTTTGGTGCAGGTTTCGTCTCATCTGCTTACAAGGATGCCTTTGCATTTCTCATTTTTTTGTTGGTGCTCTTTATCAGACCCACAGGGCTGTTCGGTAAGGAAGAGGTTAAGCGAGTATAAAAGCATTGCGGATTGCGGATTTCGGATTGCGGATTGACGGGGCATAGAGCAGGGAGATTCAGCTGGCAGTTGGCAGCTGACAGCAGGCAGAGTTAGAGGTCAGGGGAAACCTGATCTCTGATCTCCGACTTCTGACCTCTTTGATGGACGACCCTGAACGGCTTCAGCGATTTGAATGATATGAACTACGGACTCTTTGAGTATGACTAAGACCCGCAAAAAATGGATTTACTTTTCTGCTCTGGCCGGAGTGGTGGCACTGCTTCCGTTGCTGGTCAAAGGAGGTTACTACCTACTGATTTTGAATATTATTGCCATAAACGGCCTGGTGGTCCTTGGGTTAAATCTGTTGATCGGCTTTGCAGGGCAAATTTCTCTGGGCCATGCGGCTTTTTTCGGAATGGGGGCATATTTCTCGGCCATTTTTACAGCCATGTACAACACACCTCCCTGGCCAACTCTTCTGGGGGTAATGATCTTTACTGCTGTGGTCGCCTTTGTATTGGGCATACCAACCCTCAGGCTTGCAGGGCACTATCTGGTCATGGCAACTCTGGGATTCAATATCATCCTTTATATTCTTATGGTCCAAATGGAACATTGGACGGGTGGGCCATCTGGTTTCGCTGGCATTCCTCCCCTGCACTTGGGCTCGTTGCCAATCCAGGGTGACCTCAGCTGTTACTGGCTATTGTGGACCTTCTTCCTCCTAGTATTCTTTGTCTCTCTTAATCTGGTGGACTCCCGCGTGGGCCGGGCCCTGCGAGCTATTCATGAAAATGAACTTGTGGCCAATGCCCTCGGGATTAACACTGAACGCTACAAGGTTGTCATTTTTGCTATTAGCGCAGCCTATGCCTCCTTGGCCGGAAGTCTTTACGCTCACTACCTTTCATTTATCAGCCCCAAAACTTTTGACATCTTCTACTCAGTTCAGATTGTCACCATGGTGGTGGTGGGGGGTATTGGCAATCTCTGGGGAGGGTTGTTGGGTGCGGCTGTGCTCACGGCTTTACCTGAAATTCTCCACGCTATGCGTGATTACGCCCTCCTGCTTTACGGCCTAATCCTCATGGGAGTTCTGGTCTTCTTTCCGGAAGGCTTGCTACCGGGACTGGTAAAGCTTGTGGGGAGAGGGCGCTTGGTGAATGGCAATGAAAACTAATGGTGCTCTTCTAAAGCTCGAGGAGGTCAACAAACAATTCGATGGACTGCTGGCCATCGCGGATGTCTCCCTGTGTCTCTACTCGGGTGAAATTGTATCTCTCATTGGCCCAAACGGCGCGGGCAAAACTACAATACTCAACCTCATCTCTGGCGTCTATCCTCCAACCAGTGGCGAGATCTTTCTCAATGGAGAGAGCATTACAGGGCTAAAACCTTACCAGGTCGCCCAAAAAAGAGTGGCAAGAACTTTTCAGTCTGTCCAGATCTTTCAGGATATGACGGTGATAGAGAACGTCTTATTGGGACTGCACCACCGCTTACGCAGCGGTTTTGTCCAAGGTATGGTACACCTGCCCGCAGAACGGAAAGAGGAAAAAAGGGCAATAGATCAGGCCGGAGCTACACTGGAGAAGTTCGGCATCGGCCATTTAGCTTACCGGAAGGCAAACAGCATAAGCCTGAAAGAGCAAAGATGTCTGGAAATTGCCCGTTCCATTGTCTCTGCCCCCTGTTTACTGCTCCTGGACGAACCTGCGTCTGGTCTCAATATCCGCGAAACGGAAGAAATGGCTGACATCATCAAAGGATTGCGGCAACAAGGCTTGACCATTCTACTAGTCGAACATGACATGAACTTGGTGATGAGTATAGCCCATAGGATCTTTGTCTTACATCACGGACTGAAGATCGCCGAGGGGTCACCCGAAGAGATTCAGAGAAACCCCGAGGTAATCCGAGCGTATCTGGGAGGGACGCATAACATCTGAATCAGATGGCAGCCGTTTCAACTAGGCACTGTGGGGCGACGCGGTGAACGGCGAGACGGAGCTCAGACGACAGATGACAGAGGACAGACGACAGCCCATTCGAATCGTCATTCTGGTCCCGCATCCAGTGCGGGATAGACTTCGGCGGGAATTCAGGCTTCACTGGATACCCGCTTTCGCGGGTATGACGGTTGTTTTGATTATCCTCCTGAATTCTGGATTCTGACTTCTGTCTCCTTACTCTATGCTCTATGCCCCATGCTCTATGCCATTAGCACAAGGGACCACGGACAACAGACAAAAATGCAGCCATGCTTCGTGTAAAGAATGTATCAGCACACTACGGTAACATCCAAGTACTCCGTCGAGTGACCTTCCATGTCAAACAGGGAGAGATAGTCTCTCTTATAGGGGGAAACGGGGCAGGAAAAAGTACCTTGCTCAACGTAATAAGCGGGCTTCACCCTGCCAGCGCTGGCAACATTCTTTTTGACCGTCGGGAAATTCTCAAACTGCCACCGGAAAAGATGGTGCGGTTTGGTCTCGTGCAAGTGCCGGAACAACGGCAAATTTTCAACTCAATGACTGTCAGTGAAAATCTTGAATTGGGATCCTACAGTCTTCCCAAAAAAGAGCAAAAACGGATGGCCACATCTCAACGCCAGGAGATTTACGGTCTCTTCCCCATTTTACAAGAACGAGCCCAGCAGAGGGCTGGAACTCTGAGCGGGGGTGAGCAACAGATGCTGTCTATCGGAAGGGCTCTTATGGCCAGGCCCAGAATGCTTCTCCTTGACGAACCCTCACTAGGTCTGGCACCTCTCGTGGCCCAAGAGATTCTGGGGGTTACCTGCAAACTTCGAGAAAACGGCACCACCATACTTCTGGTCGAACAGAACGCTGAGGCTGCCTTGGGAATCTGCGATAGAGCCTACGTGTTGGAGGCTGGCCGCATTGTTCTTGAGGGAACTCCTGCTGAGCTTCTTGCAAACGATGAAGTGCGCCGGGCCTTTCTGGGCAAAGATTATAAGGAGAAGTGGGAAAGATAATTAGGGGTTGAGCCAGTTTGGCCGGTTCAGCCGGTTTAGCCGGTAAAACGTAAACGGGCCTGACAGGCTTAACTGGCATAACTGGCTAAACCTCGAACAAGAGGTAAAAATGGCAGCGTTTTGGAACGAAAAAATGGAGACCTTGCCGCGGGAAGAACTTGCCGAACTGCAGCTCGAACGTTTGCAGGTGACCCTCAACCGCGCCTATGCCAAAGTAGATTTCTATCGACAACGATTCGAGGAACTCGGTCTACTGCCGGAAGACATCAGTTCCCTGGAGGATCTCAGAAGAATACCTTGTACCACAGCAGCAGACCTGGCAGAGCACTACCCTTATGGCCTCTTTTCTGTACCGTTGAAATCCATTGTCCGGCTCAAGTTTTCTGCAGCGCCAATGGGGCAGCCAATTGTCATCGGTTATACCCAGAAAGAC
>JAJDNB010000075.1 GCA_022340905.1 Deltaproteobacteria bacterium
GAGAGTAATGCTACCTACAATGACGAAAGTCAAAGTGTTAATCGAGCCGCTAAAAGGTCTCAGCTCTATCCAAATGTCGCTGTGTCCCGCAAGAAGGAGCAGCCGTTTGGCAATATGGCCCACTGATCGCGAGACCGAAAAAAGAGCTAGGGCCAAAGAGAGCCAGAGTAGATAAGTCCAGATAACGTTCTCTCTGTCTGTTCGACGAAGTAACTGGGCGTAACGCACGCAGACAAAGGAAATAATGATCATCAAGGCGGAACCCAGCACGTCGGTAAACCAGACTGGAAAGAGGGGGAGACTACTGCTCATGGTGTGAAAACCCCTCTGCGCCCGCCCGCCGGTAAAGATCGCGCAGGCCGAATAGGAGCAAAAGCATGGCGGGCACACAAAGCAAGTGATCAAATTTGCCCAAATAATACACCCAACTCCGCCAACCTCCGGTCAGGGAGAGCCTCTGGGACCAGTCGAGTCCGGTGGTGATAAAAAATTCGCTCGTCAAAGTGTGTTCAATCCAATGAACTGTGAAGGTGTCCAGATTCCATAAGATGAACATCAAACAGGAGAGCTGGATGAGACGCCAGCCCCTTTCCCTAACAAACCCGGTGCTCTGCAGCCAATAGGTAAATATTCCCAGAGTGGCAATAAAAAAAAGGTGCGCCAGCATGTGGGCATAGAGCCCTTCCGGCGCCGGGTGAGTTTGCAGGGCCCAGGATGCTCTGGGAGAGAAGACAAACAAGCAGCAAAGAGTTACTATCTTAGCGCAATTATTAGTTCGTCGTGTAGCTCTACGGATCATCCAGTTGCCTAATAGATGGGGTATCAACAGATTTTTTCTAAACCGCAGAATATCGAACAAGGAATATCGAATATCGAAGTGGTTACCTCAAGATTCTGCGGTTTCTTGTTCTGCTGTTCGATATTCAAAGGGCTTCAAAGGGGTTGAGGGTTGTTCAAAGGAATCTACACATACTCGAGTTTGTATTCCCTGCTACCCAGCCCCAATTCTTCTGCGTATCCCAGTTGGATGGTCCAGTCAATATGAGGATAAACTCCCCGGAATTTATCCTCGCCTGGCCCCATGTTGCTTTCAAGGCAGCAGTCAGCTAAGGCTGGTTGTGCGTTTACCAGATCCGCGGAAGCCTGGTCGATGGCCACCGGATCCCTGCTTGCCAAAATGCCCAAATCTTTCACCAAGGGAACGTCGCTGTACCCATAACAATCGCACTGGGGAGTTACCCGGCTGACAAAACTGAGGTATACGGCCCGGTCTTCCTTGCCTTTGAGGACTCCCACAGTATACTCCACCATCTTCTTTTGAAAACGGGCCGTGTCGCTATCCCAAGGGATGGAGACAGCCTCTTCCGGGCACACTGCTACACACTCGCCGCAGCCGATACATTTCTCTGCATCCTTTTTGGCCTTTTTCTTGTGAAGTTCGATTGCCGATACGGGGCAGTGAACTACACATTCACCGCAGCCGATACAGTTTTTTGCATTGAACTCAGGTGAAATCTCGCAATGTTGCGCAAGTTTTCCCCTTCTGGAAGCGCAGCCCATTCCAAGATTCTTGATGGTGCCGCCAAACCCTGAAAGTTCGTGTCCCTTGAAGTGGGCGGCGCTAATGAGGGCGTCCGCTTGCACGACATCGGCACCAATGTAAACCTCTTCATAGATGGGTAACTTTACTGGCACGGCGACATCAGAGTTGCCTCTAAGGCCGTCTGCTATGGTTAGAGGTGCACCTGCTACAGCATAAGCGAACCCATTTTGAATGGCTGTGGTAAGGTGATCCACGCTGTTAGTCCTCGTTCCCACATAGAGTGTATTGGTGTCGGTGAGAAACGGTTTTCCTCCCAAGCTATATACTCTATTTACGAGGTGACGGAGGTGAGTGGGTGGAATGTAAGCCGTATTGCCCTTTTCGCCGAAGTGAAGCTTGATGGCAATCAGATGCCTTTTCTTGATAATGTCGTCGAGACCAACAGCATCCAATAGCCGATCGAGTTTTACGTAAAGATTTTCCTGCAAGCTAGTCCGCAAATCCATGGCAAAAACTTTACTAACCATTAGTTCCTCCTCTCGGCTGACGAATAATCTCGCTTAATTCCATGAACTTTAGATGGGATAAGTGGATAATGTCAAGAGGGTGGCTTGGTCTGGAGGTGACTGAAGCAATAAAAAAATTGCATCAGCAAGTTTTTTGTTCCTAATAATAAGTATTTTGAATAACAAGAATAGTGCTCGATTCTGCTGGAGAGTGCAGTTTTTATATTGCACTAATAGAATCTTTAGCTTAACTTTTTACTGCATTCAATATTCTTATTTCTCAATGATTTCAATCAGTTTTCTCCCAGTGGCAAGAGCAGGCACAGATGTTGCGGTACTAAGATTATTGGTCCCGTAACCGTAAATGAGCGGGACTCTAACTTTAGATTTTTCGGTACGGCAAGATATTGGGATTACTAAACAGGGGAGGGGTGCTCTCCTGATGATGAGAAAGGAGGAAGACGGTTTATGGATATAGAATTCATGAAATCCAGGGCAAAGAGATACCATTATCTTTCAACCCTATTCCGCGACGAAATACCCCTTGAGCTCATTTCTGCGATGCAGACAGATGAGTTCCTAAAGGGGTTCAACGAATCAGTAAAAGGGTGCGGGTTTATCGACCTTATAAGTGGGGCGGAGGTGATGACTTCATTTCTTGAGAGCGGCACTGCTGACAAACTTTACCAGGAGCTCAGGTACGATTACGCCGATCTTTTTCTGAACGCCGGTGCCAACCCCGTCTTCCCATACGAATCTGCCCAAGTAAGCAAGGAACCGGTGGTAATGCAGAAACCGGTCTTTGAACTGAGAGAGTTTTTCCGTAAGGCCGGCGTGAGCAAGTCTCCCGACTTCAAGGATTTGGAGGAACATATAGCAGTGCAGCTGGAGTTTCTCCGCTACCTCCTGGAACAGGGTAAGGCGGACCTGTACAAGGATTTCTTCAAAAACAAATATATGAACTGGGTGCCCGCCTTCTGTGATCAGCTTGCAGTATCTGCCCAGACCGACTTTTACCAAGGCCTGGCCCATTTTACTCGTGGAGCCCTGATGTGCGAGGCTATGAGAATTGAGGGTTTTACCAGAGGGGAAGAGACCACGAGAAAGATGGTGGGGGCTGTAGACGCGCTGGATCTTGATCCGGCTTATGTCACCCTGGCCGAAGGTACATTGGATCCGGAGCCCGAAGAGACGGTTCCCACCCACTGTTACACTTGCGGCGCCCTCTGCGGAATGACGGCCAAGGTGAAGGATGGCATCCTCACCGGTACTACCGGTCTCACTGGCGACCCCAAAGGCGGCGGCAGGATCTGCCCTAAGGGAGGTTCTGTGGCAAAACACCTCTACTCCGCCTACCGGCTCAAGGCGCCGCTCATAAAAGAAAACAACCGTTTCCGCAAAGCCACCTGGGACGAGGCCTTAGACAGGATCGTTGAAGGAATAAAAAACATAGAACAGGGCAAGCTTGGCTACTTCAGGGGTAATGACTTTGCCAATTGGATTCACGAGGCCCTCTTCGACCACTTGGGCTGCCCCAAGACCACCCACCGACCCATGTGCGACAACTCCAATCGTATGGCCAACGAGCACAATCTTAATGATAAACGTCCGTGGATCAATTACCAGGACTCCGATTACATCATCCATTTTGGCATGAATGAGTTTGCCAGCTCCTACGGTCAGCGCAAGACTGCCGAACTGAAATCTGCCCTCAAGAGGGGTAGCAAACTTGTCGTCTTCGATCCCAGAAGGTCCGAGACAGCGGCCGCAGCAACCGAGTGGATCACCTTAAAGCCGTCTACCGACGGCGCTGTGGCCATGGCCATGTGTTACGTGATCATAAAGAATAACCTCTATGACAAAGAGTTTGTAGAGAACTGGACCTATGGATTCGAGGAGTTTAAACAAAGGGTAATGGGTGAAGAGGACGGTGTGGCCCGCACCCCCGAGTGGGCCGCCAAGATAAGCGGTGTCCCAGCTGAAACTATCGAAAGGATAGCCCTGGAGTTTGCCCTCGCCAAGAACAAGGGAGCCCTATCCTGGACAGGCGTGGCCCAATGCCCCAATGGTATGTATGGCACCGCCGCGCTCCAGGCCTTGAACGGCCTTTGCGGCACCTTCGACGCTCCAGGCGGGCCATCTTTACCTTTCAAACGCAAGCTCAAGTCTGCCTGGGGCGAGGGGCAGGAGAAACCTGCCGCCGCTGGAGCTCCTAAACTCAACAATTTTGGCATTTGGGCCGGCTGGGCTCCGGCGCATCTCCTTGATGACGTCGAGGCAGGGAAACTCAAAGGGATGATCGTTTATTTCGGCGATCCGGTGCTCTCCTGGGGAAATCAGGTGGCCATCACAAAGGCGATCGAAGCGATGCAGTTCAAGGCGGCCATCGAAGCTTACATGTGCAACACTGCCTTACTGTGCGATGTGGTGCTTCCCGATGCCACCTGGATAGAGCAGAGCCAGGTGAAGAATGACTGGCTTTATGAAGCCTTCATAGCTTACTACGCTGAGGTAGTGAAGCCAATGTACGACTCCAGGCCCATGTGGTGGATAACGGTGGAATTGGCAAAGAGACTTGGTCTTGGCCAGCATTTCCCTTGGGCATCTATTGAGGAGGCAGAGCGCAACCAGCTGGCCGGGACCCCGTGGTCTTACGAAGAACTGAGGGAGAAGGGCTTCATCATTACCGACGAGGCAGAATACTATAAGTACAAGAAGTGGGGTTCCTTAAATCCGCCTGAGGGATACGGCTCCTCTGGAAAGACCAAAACCGGAAAGTACAATTTTTTAAACCCCGTAGCTCAGGAAAAGGGGATTGACCCGCTTCCCGACTATAAGGAGCCTGACAAGGACCTCCAGCCAGATGAGGACTACCCTTTTATCTTCGGTAACTTCCGGGTCTTCGAGCATGAGCACTCCTCCACTTTTAATAACTACCAGCTCATGAAGATGCAGAGCAGCAATTCCTTGTGGATCAACACCCTGGATGCTCAAAAGCTAGGAATAAGCGAAGGTGACAGGGTCCAACTCAAATCTCCCTGGGGCGAGGTAGAGCTAACGGCCAAGCCCACTTGGTCTATTATGTCGGGTGTGCTGGGTTCGGCAGGAGGGTTCGGCCACATCCGGGGGCTGGAGGGAGATCCCAAATATCCGCAGTTCGGCGGGGTAAACACGCCTGGCATAATGAAGCCCAACACCACCGAGGATGTGGGCGGCACCCCTCTGCTCAAATACATAAAGACCAGGGTTGAAAAGGTCTAGGTTGAGAAACGCAGCATAACCATGGCGGCCGGGTCGAAGGTTGCCCGGCTGCCATGGTTGCAAACCCTGTTTTCCCACCTGGTACCTTGAATTTTCAACCCTACACTATGGCACTGTTCTTCTACAGTCCTGCTGGACTGAAGGGATAGTTATGCAGGCAAATGCTCGAGATGTGATGACTACCAAGTTTCACACGCTTGTTCCGCAAACTCCCATTGCCGAAGCGGTCAAGATTTTCAGAAGAGCTAGTGAAGAGGAACAAAGTAAAGTGTTCGGCATGATGGTCACAGACGAGGAAGACCGCTTAATAGGCATCATATCCATGTACGATATTCTTCTTTTAATGCGCCCCAAACACATACATATCTGGGGAATGATGGACGATATAGACATCACCGGTCTTGTGCACAATGCTTGTGAAAGAGCCAAATCCATTGTCGTCGGAGATATCATGACGACCGATGTGGTAACCGTCACCCCAAACACTCATCTGATGATGATCTTAGATATCATGATCAAAAAACATATACGTCGCATTCCGGTGGTGGAAGGCGAGAAGATTCAGGGGATCGTGTATCTTTCTAATCTTTTTTACCATCTACTTGATAAATTGGCTGCTTAGCCAGCTGTGTATAGCATAGGTAAATCTATGCCTATTGTTGTGAAAAGAAGTATTTTGAGAGGCCTGCCGGTGGAAGAGGCTATGAGGCGGCAGGTCGTTCATCTTGGCAAAACAGCAACCATTGATAAAAGTATAAACTACTTGATCAGATACAAAGTCAACGCTCTTCTTGTCACGGATGAAGAAGACCAGGCAGTCGGTGTGGTTTCCAAGACAGATATCATGGGGGCATACTACGCTGCCCTCCCTACTGAGTCCCCTTTGGAACACATTATGAGTTCTCCCCCACTTTTTTGTCGCCCCCAAGATTCACTCGAGTCGGCTTTAGATAAAATGCGGTCTAGAGGGATCTACCGATTGTATGCCTTAGATCCGGACTTAGAGAAAGTTGTGGGAGTTCTTGCTTACCCTGACATTGTGGGGCTGCTCTACCGCTATTGTCATAGTTGCGAATACAGTATCCTGGGAAAAAGAAGAAAAAATCAGGATAACAATGGTGTTCATCGCTTTCAGGTGAAAGAGGTGATGACACCTTCGGTGAAGGCTTTCGCCGAAGATGAATCCCTGCTGCAGATTATGGAAGGGCTATCAGCGTATCGTTTTGGCGCTGTTTTGATTACCGACAGAGACCATGTTCCCAGTGGGGTTGTTTCAAAAACCGATTTAATCCTCACCTACAAACACGGAGTTCCCTCTGATGTTGATGCGAGAGCAATCATGTCATCTCCTGTCCGTTCATGCGAGGAAACCGAATTTTTGGAAGGTGCAATACAGAAGATGATCTTCTCCGAAGTTCACCGCCTTTTCGTTCACAAGACCGCTTCGCAAAACATTGTGGGCGTTCTCTCCCTTTCCGACGCAGCCAGACTTCGGTCGGGATCTTGCCATGCCTGTGTTAGTAGCCGCATAAAAGTTGATGACCACAACTGAGGGAAAATATAACCCCTCCCTTGGTGGAAGGGGTTATATCTGTTCTATGGAAGGCAGGTATGCTGGCAAGGCTACGACGGTTATTTGCTCTAATAAACCAATTTCCACTCACCGTTCCAGATCATTACCATAACCATGGAATCCGTACCCAAGCCATTATGATCTTTGGGTGTTATGTTGTAGATTCCACTAATGCCCACATAATTCTTGGTCTGCTCAATGGCATCACGCAGCATAGCGTTATTGGTCCCCACTTTCTTCATGGCATTGGCCACAATGTAAATGGCATCCCAAGCGTAGCCAGAGTGAGTATTGATGGGGAACTGTTTGTCGAAGTCATACACATCGTTGTAGAGGTGCACGAATTCAGTAATGATTGCTTTCTGCGGATCTGAATCCGGGAGTTCGGTGTAGGCCATCAGTTTGGTGGAAGGCATGACGTTGCCTTCTGAGGCGCTTCCCGCCAGTTCTATGTATTTCGGATCCGGCAAACCGTGACACTGGATCAAAGGTAGCTTAATCGCCAGCTGTTTGACATTCTTGGCAACTATCGATCCGGCGGGGCCAATGGTCCAACAGATAATTACCTGGGCGTCGGTGTTCTTGATTTTGGTGAGCTGAGTGGTCATGTCTGCATCCCTGACGCCAAAAGACTCATCGGCTACAACCTCTAGACCATAGTCGGGAGCTAATTTGGAGAGCCAACGCTTTCCATCGCGGCCGAATCCGTCAGAGGCGGTAATAAGGGCGATCTTTTTAACTTTCTTGGCCTTCAAGTACTGGTAGACTTTCTCCACTGCCACAGAACTTCGCTGGGGCGACTTAAAGATCCACTTGGCAGTGCCGAAATCCTTGCCACCGTGCATACCTTCCATAATTACAGGGTCACCCCCAACAGTCATTACGGTAGGAATCTGCTTTTCTTCGAGGTATTTTTTTACCGCCATGCCCGTGCCCGTCCGGGTGGGGCCGATTAGGGCCACAACCCCTTCTTGCTCAACTAACCGTTTGGCGACCAAGAGTGCCCTGGTAGGATCCCCTTCAGTGTCTCCGATAACAAGTGCAAGGGGGCGGCCATTGATCCCACCTTCTTTGTTGATTTTCTCCACCACCATCTCCGCCACGAGCTTGGTGGGAGTGCCAATAAAAGCGGCAGGACCGGAGAGGTCGAAAAAGGCACCTATTTTGATCGGTTCTTCAGCGGAGGCCTTATCTACTCCATATCCAAATGAAAAAACAATCATGATGGCAAAGAGCAAAAGCAGAATCTTTCTCGTCGTGTTCATTCTAGAACCCCCTTTTCTCAAATTATTGTGCTAGTAGGTGAA
This sequence comes from Deltaproteobacteria bacterium, assembly GCA_022340905.1. Lineage (GTDB taxonomy): Bacteria > Desulfobacterota > Syntrophobacteria > BM002 > BM002 > BM002. The sequence goes on from JAJDNB010000075.1 coordinate 8,191, forward strand.
ATTCTTCAGTCTTAGTATGCAAGGTAGTGATTGCAAGATAAAAATATCCACAATGATAAATGATAAATGCAAAATGTGAAATAATTAATTAACTTCTCTGGTCAAAAACTCGTTTACTCTTGCGCTCAGTTCGGGGCAGACTGCCGTGGTCAAGGACCTCAACTTCAGCACTCGCCAGAATATGCTTGCGAATGTCCTGGGAAACACGACTGGCAATCGCTTGATTATCTCCAGGTTCGTAGCGTGGCCGCCGTTCAACCTTGAGGATCATATAATCGCGTCCGTCTTCTCTTCGTTCGAGATGCACCTGGTACTCGCTGCCTATTTCAGGAATCTGTGACAATATATGGTCAATCTGTCCAGGGTAGATATTCACCGCCCTGAAAATGAACATGTCGTCCGAGCGCCCGAGGATGCGATCATGCATGGGCAATGGGCAACCACAAGAGCATGGTCTGGGGATCAGCCTCGTCAAATCTCGAGTTCTATAGCGGATTAGTGGAGCTCCTTCCTTGCACAAGGTAGTGACAACCATTTCGCCCGACTCTCCCGGTTCAACCGGCTCGAAAGTTTCAGGATCTATGATTTCCAAAATGTAATAGTCAGCCCAGTAGTGGATGCCTTCGTGGTTGCCGCAGTCAAGTCCGGTGCCGGGACCATAGAGCTCCGTCAGTCCGGGTATGTCAAACAGGTGTTCAACTCCTAGGAGTTCCTTGATGCGCCGGTCCATAGATTGACTGTGTCGCTCTGCACCCAAGATGACCTTCCTGAGGGCTATTTGTTGCCGGAGTTTCCTCCGTTGCACCTCTTCTGCCATGAGTAGTGCCATGGAGGCGGTGGCGCAGAATACGGTACTTTGCATGTCCACCAACATCTCACAATGCATCTCCGTATTTCCGGGCCCAACAGGTACGGCCATGGCACCGAGTCTCTCGCATCCCAATTGAAATCCAACACCGGCAGTCCAGAGGCCGTAGCCCACTGCGATTTGGACCCGGTCCTCAGCCGAAAGGCCCGCCATTTCGTAGCAACGGGCAAACATGTTGGCCCAGTCGTCAATGTCTTTCTGGGTATAGCAAAGGACCTTGCGTTTTCCAGTGGTCCCGGACGAGGCGTGAATGCGGACAATCCGGTCGAAGGGTACTGCCCTCAGAGGAAAGGGATATCCCTCCCGCAAATCGTCGGCCATGGTAAAAGGCAGTCTAGTTAAATCATCCAGAGAGGTGATGTCCTCCGGAGTGATTCCAGCCTTCTGCAACCTTTGACGATAGAAGGGCGAGTTCTCGTATGCATGACGCACTGTCCATTTCAGCCCCTCCAGTTGTAGAACCTTCAGTTCCTCCAAGGTAGAAATCTTCGGCATGAACGTACCAGTCATAGCAGCTTCTCCAAGTCCCTAAAATACAAAATTCCAACATCTCCCATCCCCCAATCCGCAATCCGCAATCTAGAATCCCCTTCACTCCTCAAAGACAATTTGCCCTCTTTCGCTGGATAAGGTACTCTCCTCAACCAACTTAACCTTGACTCCAAGACCTATTGCTCTTCTCAAGTGAGCTCTAATATTGTCTGCAAGAGCATGAGTTCGGTACCAGTCGGAGACAAAGTTGGTGGGGTAAGCGACCTGAACCTCCAACTGGTCATTCAGACCGAGACGTTTGCGAACAATGAGTCGATAGTTTTCCACTTCGGGTGCAACCTCCCCGAGTAAGCGCGCCACCTGCTCCGGATAAATAGCGATTCCTCGTATCATGAGCAAGTCGTCTGAGCGACTCTGGGGCGCTGCCATGCGCCTACTTGTGCGTCCGCAGGGGCAAGGAGTGAGATCCAAAGTGGTTAGATCACCTGTTCTGAAACGGATAAAAGGATAACCTTCATTGGTAAGAGTGGTAATGACCAGTTCGCCCTCCCCTCCGGCAGTCAAAGGCTGACACGTATGGGGATCAACCACTTCACCATAGAAGTGGTCCTCCGCCAGGTGCAATCCTGATTTTTCCTGACATTCTGCTGCAACTCCCGGTTCAACCATTTCATTGACACCATAGACTGAATAGGCCTGGACTCTAAGACGCTTTTCTAGAGCACCACGAACACGGGTCGACATTGCTTCGGGACCTAACAGTGCTCTTTTGAGATGGATCCGATTTTTGTCAATATTTTGACGCTCTCTGGTCTCAGCAATGTGCATAGCGAAAGAAGGTGAGGTGGCGAGGACTGTGCTTCGGAAATCCTGCATAATTTGAAGCTGGATCGTGGCAGAAGCGATTGAGGTAGGAGCCACAGTAGCGCCC
>JAJDNB010000093.1 GCA_022340905.1 Deltaproteobacteria bacterium
ACATTCGTTTCATAAATGCGGGTGCCCACGCTGTCATATCTATATTCCTCCTCGAGCGCCCCATTTCTCGTTACTGTGAGAAGTCGGCCCATGGAGTCGTAGGTGTAGACGTAGTTCGAGGTCACACCCTCAACTGTTTCTGTCTTGGTGATAATTCTTCCAGCCTTGTCCCTGCCCAGCATCCAGGAATTGACGCCCGCGCCGCCAACGGAAAAGTCCTGTGCCTCCACCTCGCCGTAACCGTTGAAGGTGCGGCTTAGGCTCAGAACTCCACCTATCACTGATTCAGGCAGGCCGTTTCCACTGTTTCGGCTGATGGTGAAATTCCCGGCCCCTGTCAACAGCCCATCATTGTCGTAAGTGTAGTCAATGGTGCCTCCAGCATAGGTAAAGCGTGCAAGATTGAAGTCAGAGTTATACCCGTAACTCAACGACTCACTGAGAGTTCCACTCGAGTTCTCTGCAGTGACGAGGGATCCGTCATAGCCATAGGAGATTGCTTCAGCGCCTTTTGTAACTGTATCCACCTTTGAACCACAAAGGTAAGTAAAATCGATATTTCCCTCCGGCGTCTGGACCTGCTCAAGTCTGCCGTTCCCATAGATATTGGCAATTTGCTTTCCGGAAGGATAGTTGACCTGGCTGAGTCTTCTGTCTCTGTCGTACACATAGCTGTAGCTGCCGTTCAGAGGAGTGGTATAGGAGCTATTCAGGTTAACCCCGTTGTAGCTAAAAACGTGCGAGATATCTGCCGGATTGGTCAGCACGGTCATATTGCCGTTTTTGTCGTAGCTAAAGGCAACAGAACTCGTGTCCGGCCGACTGATTCCCTTTATCCGTCCCACAGCGTCATATAAGTAAGTAGTGGTTTTATTCTCAGGATCTGTTATTGACTTGAGATTACCCTGCAAGTCATAGGAGAAAGTAGTCCGCCTTAGATCAGTCGTGATTGAGGCCAAGCGTCCCCGGGAATCATACCCATAGGTTGTCTCGTAAAGACCGGGAATGCTCAGACTTGTGGTCAGCAAGTTATCAGGATCATAGTGGGTGGTAACAGTTCTTCCTTGAGGCGAAGTAAAAGTTTTTCTAGCTTGCGCAATGTTGTTTACCAGGGTTGTTGTCCTGCCATTTACTGTGACCGTCTCGGTGATGACATCAGGCAAATCGTCTCCATCATTGTCCTGGTAGTTTTTATTGCGAAGAGAGACTTTTTCCAGCCCTGAAGATGCACGCTCCGTCATCTCGCTGACAAATGGGAATGTGTACTCTGGATCGAAATCGTAGGCGAAATGGAGCTCCATGCCGCAGGGCAAATCTTTCGTCACCTTGGTTCTATCAGCCGACTCGGTGTACAGCGTCTGTACTCCCGTGGGACCGGTAATGGTGGACGAATAAGCGCCTGTAAGATCTGTGATGTCAAGATAAGATGGCCCCTCACCTTCTGCCGTAACCACTTGAGTAAGAGTGTCACCGTTTTCTAGAATGAGTCGCGCATACTGCCAGTTTCCTCCCTCCTCGTCTCTGGCATTGGTCAGTCTCCCGGCGAAATCAAACTCATGGAAGAAGTGATTTCCCTCAGGTTCTGTCTTGACCGTCATTAGGCCATCGGTTGTGTATTCAAAACTGTGAAAGCTGCCATCCGGATAACTGATCCGGATTAAATGATTGTGAGAATCTATGGTGAGGTCAGTTTTGATTCCATCAGGGGAGAAGATTGCCATAGGCAGACCCGATCCGTCTCGCTCGATTGATATCTGGTTGGAGGAGCAGTCAGTGAGAGAAACAAGGTTGCCTTCTTCATCGTATTCGAATTGGTGGAGCACTACTCCTGTGTCGAGATCTATGGTTCGCAAATGATTTCCAGTGCTGGACATGATGTAACCCAGGCCGTTGGAATCCGCAAAAGGGATTTCAGTGCCGGAAATAGACTTAAAAAAACCAGACGGTGGCTTCACCCTGCGAACCACCCCATTGTCGTTATCCGCAATGTAAAAGTAGCCAGAGGAGTCACCCTCCACATCCCAGGTCCAGCCTATTTTGGCCTTGGTGGCAGGGCCTCCATCACCACTGTAACCCCAGCCGTCCTGGCCGCATGTGCCGGCGACTGTGGTTATAATGCCATTGGTATCAACCTTTCTGACGCAATAATTCCAAGAGTCGGCAAGATAGACGTTGCGGCTGCTATCAATATACATACCCAGAACATTGTAGAGGCAGGCCTCTTTGGCCGGTATTCCATTGCCGCCGTTGTAGATAAAGCAGTTCTGGTTGCCCGCAAATGTGGTAATCCAACCGCTGGTGTCCACCTTGCGGATTACTCCGTTCCCATTATCAGCGATGTACACGTTGCCCGCTGAGTCTATCTCCACATCATCCGGATAACATAGGCTTGCCTTCAAGGCTCGACCTTCGGTTACCGTATAGGTGCACCGGCCATTACCAGCAACAGTTGTGATGATTCCACTTGGGTCGATTTTACGAATGCGATGGTCATCCACTATGTAGATATTACCCTTGTCATCCAGGGCAACACCTGTGGGCCAATTTAACTTCGCTTGGGTAGCTGGACCGCCGTCACCGCTGAAGCCAGGCTGTCCAGTGCCGGCGATGGTGGAGATGATGCCCACCTTGTCAACCATGCGAATGCGGTGATTATAATAGTCAGCGAAATACATGTTGCCTTCGCTGTCTGCGGTTGTGCCCCGAGGACCGTTTATTCTCGCCTCTGCGGCAGGAATACCATCGCCATTGTATCCTCCTTCTCCGGTTCCCACCACGGTGGTAATAATGCCTTTTGTGTCCACCTTGCGAATACTGTTGCCGAAGTAACTTGTGATATAGAGATTCCCCGCAGCATCGAGGGTCAAGCTGCTCACCCCGGCTAGTTCCGCGTCGACGGCAGGGCCGCCATCACCGCCCAAACCCCAATTTCCGTTACCCGCATAGGTGTCTATTATGTGAGCTGTATTTCTCACCACAGTACCATCGCCCTTGTACAGCGTGGAAGGCTCTACCGGGCTGAGCCAGTGGCGATCTGATAGTGACCATCCTTTTGCAATGGTTTTCTTATCTCTACACCTGACTTGAATATCAAGGTTGCTGTACTTCCACAGAGTCCCCTCGACTCGAGCTGGAATAGTGGTGGCCCCCTGACCCGGCTGGCCAAAACCATTGTTCAAACTTGTGGCTGAGGCATAAACCATGCGATAGACAAAGCCCACTCTTACCCTGGCAGGTACAACTCCCCCTACCTCTCTCCCGAGGTGATCGCGACCATCCCAGACAAACTCCGCTGTCTTGTTGGAGAGGGCAGCAGCAGGCCCCTCAAACATCTGTTCAAATACTCTGCCTGCGATTTCCAGCTTCACAATAATCCGGAGGAGGGTATCAGGAACGGACTCTCCGCTGGCAGGGACGCTGATAATGGCCCTGTAACCCTCTACCGCATTACTCGCATAGTGAAGGGTCAATTCCGTTCCTGGGATGGGGATATCCTCATGAAAGATTCTGCTTCGCTCCTCCACAAAAGAGCTCGTTGGATTTTTACAGTCCTTGCCTTCTTCTTTTTGCTGATTGGCAGTCGGTGTTCTTGTGGCATTCGATGCTATAGCCCCGGTGGGGAGCACTGCCGGCCAGTTAAGATCGACCGGAGAGAAATGCTCTATTTCCGCCCGCCAGAAAGTGGAGCCAGGCGGATAACGGTCCCCATTTTCAAGGCCACTCACCTCGTCGTCATATGAGCCGTCAGCATCAAGATCATCGACAGTGCCGTCACCGTCAGTATCGATACCATCAACCAGTCCGTCTGCATCCACATCGAGAAGCTGGACCACCACACCATTGTCTGACGGCACCCAGACCCCCTTGTCCCTATCGTAGTAACCCACCGGAACTATTTCACCCACGGCAAATCCCAGGAAATTGTCCACATACATGACCACCGGCTGAGCGAACGTGACTCTTTCAGCACCGTCCACGCTGAGTTCAGCACAGTAGGTGTAAGCGGATGTTGGTGGAAGGACCGCCGGCATGGACTCCGGACTGGTGAACTCGGTTGCCCTGGTTGTAATCTCGCCGAGCTCGCGGATAACGGTGCCCTGAGCATCAACCTCGTAGGCTTGGTTGTCACCGGTGAAAACCATGGTGCAGGAGCGAGTCCCGAACTTATCGCTAACTTCAGTACTTTGGTGGGTGAATAGGGTGCCCGGATTTCCATCGAAAAGGATTGTGGTTGCTGCCGAATCCTCTTCAACCATTTGAATAGTTTCAGCGATGGCAATGTCGTTCCAGGGAACGTAAACCTTTCTGTGAGCCGTAATCAGCCCTCCCTTCTGATACACCAAGGTAATTGTTCCACCGCCCTCAACAGGAATGGAGAACCTGCCCTCCCCATCGGTTTTGCTAGTGCCATATTCCGGATGGTCGTGGATGGCTATAGAGACATTGGCTATGGGCAAACCGTCCGAAGCGTGAACCAGGCCCGTTACCAGTGAAAATCGTCGAGGATCATATGCATCGATCGTGGCATCGGGTGGAATGAGATCTTCGTACTGCTTGCCAAAGGAACCTTCTGGCTGGGGCTCCACTTTGGCCTTTACCGTAACTTCTGCTTGCGCCTGGACACTACCTCCGGGGCCAGTGGCAGTGATGGTGTACGTAGTAGCGCGATCCAGCTTAACCTCTAGAGAACCCTCATTGCCCACTTCGCCTATGCCTTGATCAATTACAACCTTTTCCGCATTGGTGGAGCTCCAACGGAGAACCGTAGTTTCACCAATTATTACGGTTTCGGGATCGGCACTAAAGGTCACAGTAGGGGGCTGATAAACGGTGACGGTGATACCCCTTGAGGCAGTCCCCCCCTTTCCTTCTGCTTTGAGAATGTAGGTTGTAGTTTCGAAAGGAGAAACAGCGAGAGAGCCACTCGTTTCCACCTGGCCAATGTCTGGCTCTATGTCAACAGTTTCCGCATTGGCTACAGCCCATGAGAGCATGCAGGTTTCGCCCAGCTTGATAGCCGAAGGATTTGCCGAAAAGTTGACCTTCAGCGGTGGAGTTAAGCTTTTCGTTCTCACCTCTAAGCTAATAGAGGCACCGCGATCTCCACGCAAAAAAACGACCAGATAATTACGGGAACGTAAGTTGACGCTTTCTTCGAAACCAGCAGTGTCCCCATGGAGAAAAGATTGAAGAGGAATCCATTTTCCATTGAGCCGCGCAAAGCCTCCTCGAATTTTCTTCTCAGGCGTATTTTTGCCAACAGTTATGGTCCCCTCTCCCGGCTCGTCCACCGAGAATTTGTGCAAGGAGAGGTGAATACGAAACCAGCCAATTCTTATGCCCTTTGGGCCAAATACTGTCTCTTGTGCCAAAACCGGCTTACCCGCAAAAGTAAAAAAGATCAGCAGTAAAACTGCATACCTCAGCTTTCTCATTACTGAACCAGTTCTCTTTTCTTGTTCCATGAGGTGCCCCCTCTTATTTCCAAAGACAAAATACGCAACATCAAAGCGACGAATTCACTAATGTTTAGGCAGCGGCCATCGGCACACTTCTCCAAAACAGAGCTCAATCTGCGGACAAATCTATAATTTAGTGAAAACTGAAACGGAGAAGTAGAAGTGAGTGCGCCTTCAGAGGAAGCCCGGCGAGGACCGCGTCTTATGTTGACCTAGTGCCCCTAAGTCCCCTTCGAGATGCAAAACGCATCCTCGCCAGGCTAACTAATAGTCTGACGCGGAATCCTCGAACTCGTGGCGTACTGTAAGGTAGTCGTAAGCCTTCTGCAGCACTACAACTGCCTTGGGTAGATCGTTGATTTCGAGGCTGTTGGTGGTCTTGAATTCGCCCTCTTTGTCCCGGTAGACTTTCTGAAAGGAAACTTGCTTCTTGGTGAAACTCTGACCGTCTCGCTCACGTTCATTGACAAAGATAGCTGCCCTGACCCCGCCGTGTTGAAAGATCTTCTCAGGTTTGTTGGACATTGGTGCCCCTCCTTTCTAATGGACCATCCGGGATGTCACTTGACCTCCACGTATTGTGGAGAGCAGTGTCGCACCCTTTCAGCCTCATTTGTCTTCCAAGGCCCCGTGCGCCTAGGATGCAACCATCCTGGACATCCCGGTGGTCCTAGTTCTGTTTGTCTCTCTGCCCCCAGCCCCCTTTCTCGACCCAGCTACTAGACAAATTGACAAAATGGTTGCTCAGATCGGGCCAGTTGCTCTGCCAGTCCAGACCATGCATGAAAAATACTGGCACCACTAAACTTGTTGACAGAGTTATAAACAACAAAAAATTGGGTAATTCGCTCTTGTTGATAAAAGAAAACCGGTAGGCGGTGCCCCTAGAGCTTATTCTCGGACGTGAAAACCAAGTGCGCAGAAAGCTCCAGGATGTGGATAAAAATATTTTACCAGGGGTCGGCTTGTCAAGGAAAAAAATTATGGACATTCTGCGGCCTCTGCCAACATTAAGCTCAAAGCCTGTAACTGTCACCGTTGAAGCCCGGAAACTTATTATACTCATAGAATTTTTACCCATTTTGTCCCGTACACAAAATGGGTAAATTTACCCAAAACGTGTACGGGACGAGATGGGTAAAAATGGTGAGGAAGGGGAGAATGTGGGGGTGTGGAGATGTGGAGGGGTTATTTGTTTTTGTCGAGGTCGAGTTCTTTGATTTTGTAGAGGAGAGCTTTGTAGCTGATTTGGAGGATTTTGGCTGCTTTTTTGCGGTTCCAGCCCGTCTCTTTTAAAACGGCGCTTATTAATTTGGCTTCGGCTGCCTGGACCGCTTTCTTTTTGACCTCTTTCAAAGGAGGAAAGGTCTTTTTCTCCTCCACCTCGCCGGCCTCGGCAGCAGCTTCCTTTGGCAGGCCGGAAATCTTGCTCGTATCCCGCCCCTGCAATTCCTCTTTGAGGGTCTCCCAGTCACCGAGGAGCATGAGACGGCCGACTACATTTTTGAGCTCTCTCACATTGCCAGGCCAGGGGTATTTGTGGAGAAATTGCATTACATCGCCATCGAATTCAAAGCGAGTTTCATAGCTGTTTTCGGCAAACTCACTTCTGAAATGATTGATAAGAGGCCGGATGTCATCCGTTCTCTCTCTCAGAGGAGGGATGAATATGCGAATGATGTTCAGGCGGTAGTAGAGGTCCTCCCGGAAGCGACCCTCTCGAATGGACTGCTCCAGCTCCTGGTTGGTTGCCGCCATTACCCAGCAGTCAACCTTCACGTCTCTCTTGCCACCTAATCGGGAAAACTGCAGATCTTGTAGAACCTGGAGCATCTTGGATTGGAGGAACATGGGCATGTCTCCAATCTCATCCAGCAGCATGGTGCCCTGGTGGGCCACCTCGAATTTGCCCTTCTTCATCCGGTCGGCACCGGTGAAGGCTCCCTTTTCGTAGCCGAAAAGTTCGCTTTCGAGAAGCTCTCCGGGGATGGCGGCACAGTTGACTTTGATAAAGGGCCTGTCCCGCCGGATGGAGCTCAGGTGCAAGGCCTGGGCGACCAATTCTTTGCCAACTCCACTCTCACCGCAAATAATCACGTTAAGATCGCTATTCGCAACCTGCCGGATGAGTTCCTTGGTCTTTTTAATCGGCAGGCTCTCTCCAATAATCAGGCGATCACAAACGTCCATTATATTATCCGCCGTAACTCAATATGAGTTGGCTTCTATTTTCCCCTCAGCTAAATTAGCCAAATTAACTGGGGGATACACCTCTCCAACTAAACCGATAGCCTGAAACAATGATAATTTTGGCCCCGTGGACAGTAATTATTAAAGTGGTGACCCTTATCACCGTGCTGCAAAGAATTGTAACATTACGAGATTTCAGCCGAATGCACCACGTCGCTATATTAAGGGCGATGGCGCCCAACGTCAACAAATTTTTCGTTGACCCCTGGTTCAGAGTGTGGTAGCGTCCAATCACTCAATATTTTCAATAGATTACTAGCATAGAGCA
>JAJDNB010000199.1 GCA_022340905.1 Deltaproteobacteria bacterium
TCTGTCCTCTCCTGCCCGCTGTCAGCTGTCAGCTGCCGGCTGAAACTCCGGTATCGGAAAAACGCTCACCTGACCGGCCTCCATGGCCTTCAATAACTCCTTGGTGGCCCTGCCAAGTAGGTCAGTCTCCGTTTCATCCCCTTCCGCTTGAAACTCCACAAGACCAAAGACGACCCTGACCTTATATTCTCCGTCTTGGCGGGTTTCGGCTTCCAGAGATCCCCACAATCTGTTACTGATCTGTTGAGCCTCTGAAGCCGGGGCATGGGGAATGAGGAGGCCAAACATGTGGGTGTCTACCCTGCCCAGGGTGTCACTCTTCCGCACACCCGCCGAAAGAGTTTCCGCCAGGAGCTTGAGCATACGATCTTTGTCGTCGTGATCCACCCCCGGATTAGGACTATCGAAGTCCATGCGCATCAAACACAGTGAAAGTTTGGACTCGTACCGTTTTGCCCGGTGAACTTCACGTCCCAGTATCTCAACAAACCCTTTTTTATTTACTAATCCAGTAAGATAATCGACCCGGCTTATCTCGGTGAGACGGTCAGTGGATCTCTCCAGACGATCGGAAAGTATGGTTATCAAATTGTAGAAGAACTTGTGGGCAGTTGGGGGGTACAACCACTGGAGTCTTTTGATCATGCGCCAGTTGATTTGGAGGAGCTCTCCAGCTTCCGTGCCGATAACAGTGGCAGAGCGGGGAACGGACCGAATAAAACCCATCTCGCCCAACAGGTCACCGGCTTTCAAGCGGGTTATGAATCTGGCCGTGCCGGATTCATCTGGCCGACCGTCTACCATAACTGGGTCCACCACATCCATCTCCCCGGAGAGCACCGCGTACATGAAATCGCTGGGATCGCCTTTGCGAAACAGTATCTCGTCGGCCTTAAACTCCCTAAGGGCCCCTGCCATTAAGACATAATGAGCCTGCGTTCGGGTAAGGCCACCGAAAATAGGGATGCCCAGATGGGGGTCCCTACCGACTTTCAGCCGCAAGAGATCCCACAGGGTTACCAACTCCACATGGAGCATGAGAGAAGGAAGGATAAGCAGATCTCCCACCAGGGCCGAAAACATGGTGATCACCATCAAGATCCCGAATATGGCCGTAGGCTTGAAGCTCGATAAGGCCAAGATGGAGAAACCAATCCCAATGGTCAGGGTAGTAAAAACTATAGGCCTTCCCACATCCTTGATTGTCTGCCTCAAAGCCAGTTTGTCGTCCAGGCACTTTTTAAACTCCCGGTTATACCGAACCAGATAGTGGATGGTATCGTCTACGGCCAAACCTATGGCAATGCTGGCTATGAGACTGGTAACCATTGAGAGTTCAATACCGAGCCACCCCATGACTCCGAAGACAACTACAATGGGAAAAATGTTGGGTACTATAGCAATGAGGCCAACCTTACTCGAGAGGAAAAGCAAGAACATCATGCTGAACACTAGGATTACGGTAATAGAGAGGCTCTTGACCTGTCCTTTGGTAAGGAGTTCACTGCTGGCAGAGATCACCATCCCAAGGCCGGTGACATCCCACTTGAGGTCTTTAGAAAAGTTCTCCTGTACATGTGCAAGGATAGCGTCTCTGGTTGCGAGAAAATCCCGGGAACTGGCTAAGTGAGTAAAAAGAAGAATGTTTGCCTTGTTTAACTCAGGATTCATAAAGCGCGAATACATGTCATCACCCAGCATGATCCTGTAATTGTTCATTAGCATTCTTACTTCAAAGCCCTCTGTGGGAAGAGTATAGAATTCAGGATCAAACTGGTTCATGGCGTAGTTGACCAGCTTCATGTATTCGGCAAAAGATACTGCCTTGTCTACAAAGGGCAGTGTCTCGAGAAATTTCTGCAGAGTTTCGATTTCCCCGAGATGCTCCGGATCCTCGAAATAATCCTCTTCCCCGCTTGCCATGACCACATTTACCGGAAAGCTCCCGGACAGATCCCGGTAGATGTCATGGAAATTGCGGCTCACCTCAGTGTCTCTCTTGAAATATTCTACCGGGCTGGTCTCTACATGAATGCGCAAAATCCCGATGAAACAAATCAGCGTTATAGCCCCGAGAATCGGTAGGGTTATCTTTTGCTTGTGCAGATCCAGGTTGACTACCCAATCCAGAAAACGATCGAACAGGTGCGGAGTGGCAACAGCCTCGTCGCCCCTTTTCTCAGGCAAAGGGAAGAGACTCAGCGCCGCAGGGAAAAAAGTCACCACGATGACCAGGAGACTAAACATCCCAAAGCAGGAGAATATGGCGAACTGGCGGATGGCAACGATTCGGTTGACCAAAAGAGAGCCAAGACCGATAGCTGTGGTAAGAACGGCAAGGGCCGTGGGAAAAGACACCAGGGAAAAAGTAGAGACAGTCGCCTCGGTTCGAGACCCTGTCTCTTGAGCTGAATTGAGATACTCGGAACCAATGTGGAGGCAATAAGCTGTACCAACTGCAATAAGAAAAACCGGGACTATCATGGTGAGCATGGAAAGAGGTGTCTTGGTCAAGGCCATGAGGCCGAACGTCCAGACGAGTGCCAACACCACACAGGCCAATGGCAATATCAGGCAAGCAAAATTTCTGAACAGAAAAAAGAGAATGACTGCTATTATCACAAAGGTTATGGGGGGAAGGCTGAAAAAATCCTTCTTGGTAAAATTGGCCAAGGCCTCGGAAACCAAGGGCATACCGATCTGATAGAGAGAAAGATCCTTGCTCGCCCCGGCTATCATCTCTCTCACGCTTTGGATCACCATGTCCCTGTCAGCCTGGTCTTCCAGAACAAGGGTGAGAACGCTCGCCTTGTGATCCTCAGAGATGAGATTTTTCCGAAATATGGCAACGGGAGTCACCATGGCGGCAAACTTATCCAAACTCCAGGTAGAGCCGGGGTCGACATCCTTTTTAATGCCGGGGAGACTAATGACTCTCCTCACCCCTTCCAAGTCCGTTGCGGCGGACGCCAGTTCTTCAATCTTGCGAAAGGTTGCCGGATCGAAGACGTTTTCAGCCTTTACCACCACACGGATGATCTCGTCGGAGCCGAACACTTCTTTGAATTTAGTGTAGTGGGCAGTCGCGGGGAGGTCCTCGATTACGAGGTCGTAAATGGAGGTCTTAATGTGGAGCTTCGTCACCTGCCAGCCAAAAAAAAGAGTTACGAAGACAATTGCCAGCAAGACGTACAAGCGCCGCCGGACAATAGCTAAAAGTATTCGGGTAAAGGATAGACTGATCTCTTTTGAATTTGTCATAGGCCGGCAGGATTAATTGTAGGTGCAAATTTGCACGAATTTAGCAAATTTTCTCTATCCTGTACAGACAGACAAGCCAGAGGACAGAGGGCAGACGACAGAAGACAGCTAGTAGATAATTTCGAATTTCGTAATATTGACCCTATGCTCTATGCCCTATGCTCCATGCCCTGCGCCTTGAGCCCTTAGAAAAAACCCCCGGCCATATTTGTGTACAGCCGGGGGCCTATACTTAGCATTTGGCCTGCTTATGTTACCCTGATCTTGTAGACCTGGTTGGAGTCGGGATCGATCACATGCACTCCGCAGGCAATACAGGGATCGAAGCTATGGACGGTCCTCAGTACTTCCAGTGGTCGCTTCGGATCGGCGATGGGCGTGCCGATCAAAGACTCCTCCACCGGACCCATTTTCCCTTTCTCATCACGGGGACACAGATTCCAAGTCGAGGGAACCACGTACTGGTAATTCTTGATCTTCCCTTTTTCGATCTGGACCCAGTGGCCCAGGCTACCCCTGGGCACGTCGTTGAGGCCGTATCCCATACCGTCTCTCATCTTCCAGGGGGTATAGGTCTTATCGTTTCCGTTTTTCAGATTGACCACCAGTTCATTTACCCAACCGTCCATTGCCTGGCCGATGACGACGGTCTCCAATCCTCGGGCAGCCGTCCTGCCGAGAGTGGAGAATAAAGCGGTGACCGGTATGCCCAGGTCCGCCAGAGTCTTATTAACCACAGTCTGAGTGGCCTTGTCACCTTTGGCATAGGCAACGAGAACTCGTGCCAAGGGGCCCACTTCGCAGGGCTCGCCATCATACCTAGGCGCTTTAAACCAGGAGTATTTGCCCTTTGTATTGTAATCACCATGCTGCGGATCGGTTTCACCCTTGAATGGGTGCCTGGCCTTATCACCCTTGTACCAAGAATGAGCCACATGCTCGGTAACCTCTTGCTGTTTGGCCATTTGTACCCCTTTGAGGTTCCGCTTCATGATCACCCCTCTGGGCATCAGCAGGCTTTCCGGCTCTTTGTCGCTCTGGGGGAACTCGCCCCATGCCAGGAAGTTGGAGGTTCCACCGATGGCTCCCCAGTCTTTGTAGAAACTGGCAACCGCCAGAAGATCCGGGATATAGACTTTCTCGATGAAATCCTGAGTTTGCTGCCATAGGTACTTGAACTCTGCAATCCTGTCGGGGGTCAGATCTCTGACGCAGGTCACTCCGCCTATTGCCAGACTCTGGAGGTGGGGATTTTTGGCCCCGAATACGGCGTGCATTCTGGCTGTCTTGGCCTGTAAGCGAAGCGCTTCAATGTAATGGGCAGCAGCCATCAGGTTAGCTTCAGGCGGCAGTTTGTAGGCAGGATGTCCCCAGTAGCCATTGGTGAAAGGACCTAATTGGCCACTATTTACAAAGGTCTGAAGCCTCTCCGCCACCTGTTTGAAGTAGACGGTGCCGCCCCAGGGTGCATCGCTCACATTGTCTGATAAGGCTGCTGTCTTCTTGGGGTCTGCCTTCAAAGCATTGACCACATCAACCCAGTCCAGGGCATGGAGGTGATAAAAATGGACGATATGGTCATGCTGAAACTGTGCTCCCATAAGAAGGTTTCTTATAATGCGAGCATTATCAGGAATCTTTACACCAACAGCACTTTCTACTGCCCTCGCCGAGGACAGATAATGGGTGTAAGTTCAGACCCCGCAGGATCGCTGGGTGAACAGCGGTGCATCCCGGGGATCACGCCCCTGAAGAATGATCTCGATACCCCGAAACATCTGACCAGAGCTCCAGGCATTGACAACCTTGCCTCCGGCCACCTCCACTTCGATCCGCAGGTGGCCCTCAATTCTGGTGATCGGATCGACCATGATTTTAGTAGCCATATGTAATCTCCTCTCTGTCTTTGGAATTCAGCAATCGATTCATACCTGGATTTCTAAGCACTCTCAAAAAATGGGCTCATCTTGTCCCAGAAATCCGGCTCACTGCACCCAATGCAAGGATGACCTGCCTCGATGGGAAAGCTGGTGCCATCGTTGAACTTAGCAGTGGGGCAGTTGTTGTAGGTTGATGGGCCCTTGCATCCCATTTCGTACAAGCAGTAACCCATTTTGGCTTCTTTGGAGCCGAATTCCGTTACGAACTCGCCATTCTCAAAGTGGCTCCTTCTTGGACATTGATCATGAACCGTTTTTCCATACGCAAAGAGAGGACGGCCATAGCTGTCCAGTTCCGGGAGTTTACCCAGCAGGAGATAGTTTACTACGGTGCCGATAAAGTTTATGGGATTAGGTGGACAACCAGCAATGTTGACGGTCTTGATGCCGATAGCATCGCCAACTCCCTTGTAACCACCCGGGTTGGGAGAAGCTTTCTGGATACCACCGTACGTGGCGCAAGCCCCAATAGCGATGGTAGCAGCGGCCTTCTTGCAAACGTCGTTGGCAACTTCCAGGAAGGTGCGACCGCCAATCTTACCATAGGCGCCATTGTACTTGGTTGCCACGGCACCTTCCACCACACAAATAAATTTGCCATTGTACTTCTTGACAGCGGCGTGCAAGGTGTCTTCCGCTTGCTGGCCGGCAGCAGCCATGACCGTTTCGTGATACTCCAAGGATATAATGTCTAAAACGAGCGTGTCTATCCATGGGTACATGGTCCGCAATACAGCCTCAGAACACCCGGTGCACTCGGCAAAATGGAGCCAGACGACCGGAGGTCTCTGCTTGGGTGCAGCAAAGACTTCTGCTACCTTGGGCACCCAGGCGGCGCTGAGACCCATAGTCGCTGTCAGGGCGGTACAAAACTTCATGAAGTCTCTTCGTGAGACCCCACTTTCCGACAGCCTTTGATAAAAGTCCTTTTGTTTTTCCATCGCGTCCTCCAGTTAAGCGCCTTGAAGTTTTGAGGTTATAACCACATACACAGAGGTGTATCTTTGTGGATATGATCGATTCGGAGAGCTAAGACTCCGCAATCGATTTTTCCCTGCATAAAAATATGTCTCCTGGAACTCACGATATTTGTTATGTTGTCTTCATTCAAGGAAGGAACAAAACTTTTTGCCTTTGCTTCAGACTTCCTGAGCCAGATTCCCTTTATCTTTCACATCAGGGTGATAAAGACCAGAAATTGACTGTTCTTTTAAAGTCTGTTTACCTCTGTGTGGCGGGGCAGTGCCATCGACCTTCGAGCTAAAGCAATCCTGAACTAAGATTTCCTATTGCAGGAATATTTTTTGCGAAGCGTTTTTATCTGGCAGCGATGCTGTCTTGTGAAAAGGGGAACTTTCATGTTAATAAAATATTGGTAGCATTATACGCGCGAGTGTTTTTTTGTCAAGAAACCTTTTAACGATGATTGAACAAGCTAGAATAACAGTGGCCGGCTATTGTTAAAGTGTTAAAGCGTTTTTTCCACTATGGCGGCAGTAGTCTCCTGCAACTTCTGATCGATGGAGTGAAAGATCTTTATCAGTTGACGAGCCCTTGGAGTTATTTTCATACCCCTTTTGCCGGGTTGAGTTTCTACAAGGGGTTCACCTAACCGATCTTCAGAGGCCCGGAGCTTTCCCCAGGCAGCGCGATAGGAGATCCCACAAATCCGCGCTGCTTCACGAAGCGAACCTCCTCGGTCAATTGCCTCGAGCAGCATGCACCGACCCTTGCCGAGCACCAGCCCACCATCTTTTTCAAGCCACCATTTTATTTTTAGATCCATCGCAATGCTCCTGCTACATAAATTTCCTAGTGAATTAAATTATCGTATTCAAATAAGAATATACAGGAAAAATTCTTAGTCGATGTGAGATCTGAGATGTGAGAGGTGAGATCACGGCAGAAGTTGATTGCTGATCCCATATCGCAAGCACCAAGTCTCAAGGTTTCAGGTTTCAGGTTTCAGGTGCCAGAACCCAGCTTGCAGCTGACTGCGGCCAGCCCCGCGACAAGCTCCCCGAGACAAGTTCGGAACAGGTGGGACAGGCAGGCAGCAGATCACTAGGCACTAGACACCCTAGTAATTTCGGATGCTGTATTCTTTCCCCTGACGTCTGACCTCCGACCTCTGACTTCTCGCTCTATGCCCTATGCTCTATGCCCTATGCCATTTCCAATCCGACATCACTAACTGGTTGACAGTTTCTAGAAAACCAACTACAATTTCTTGTCTGCAAATAATTTATTTTATTAGTAATTTGCTTTTTTCGCTAGAGGAGAACAGGCAAAATGTTCGGAATAGGTATGCCAGAACTTCTCCTGATTCTGGCCATAGCTCTTATTGTTGTCGGGCCTAAAAAGCTACCTGAGTTGGCCCGAGCTTTGGGCCGAGGCATTGCCGAATTTAAAAAGGCCACAAACGAGATCAAGGAAAGCCTGGAAACGAATACCGACTTCTCCGATTTGAAGAAGAGTTTCAGCGAAATACAGGACACAGCTATCGATGCGACTATTCCACCAGATCCAGCGGAGCAGTTGGATACCAGTCAGAATGACGTTGCCAGCACGGAATCCGACCAAGCAAACAAAGAAGACGACAAGCTAGCCGAGGAGAAGCCTCCCCATGGCGACCAATGAAAAGGATTCCAAAATGCCCTTCACCGAGCACCTGGAAGAACTGCGCCGGCGACTCATTATCTGTTTTATAGCCGTTGGAATCGGTTTTGTTATCTCCTATTTCTTCGCCAAACAAATATTCGAAATCCTCATGCGGCCCCTGATCAAGGTAATGCCGCCGGGAGAGGGGCTAATTTTTACTGCTCTTCCAGAGGCCTTCATCACCTACCTAAAAGTAGCTCTGCTTACTGGTATTGGACTGGCCTGTCCGGTGATCATTTATCAATTCTGGCGCTTTTTGGCCCCGGGCCTTTACCAGCGGGAAAGGAGAGCCATTCTCCCCATCGTTCTATTCTCCACGGTTTTTTTCCTAGGAGGAGCTCTCTTTGGCTACTTCGTAGTTTTCCCATTCGGCTTCAAATTCTTTATCGGTTTTGCCAGCGACAGCATCAGGGCCTTGCCCAGTATCCGCGAGTATTTGAAGTTCGCCACCAAACTGCTCTTCGCTTTTGGCCTTATCTTCGAGTTGCCCCTCTTTGCTTTCTTTCTTGCAAGGCTGGGGCTGATAAAAGTGGAAATGCTCAAGAAGCAGCGGAAATACGCCATCCTTATTATCTTCATTGTTGCCGCCATATTGACCCCACCTGATGTAGTCACCCAGGTCATGATGGCCGGTCCCCTCTTGCTACTCTACGAGTTAAGCGTTTGGATTGTCAAAGT
>JAJDNB010000134.1 GCA_022340905.1 Deltaproteobacteria bacterium
GGCCACGCCGTAAACTCCCATGGCAAGGCCTCGCTCATCGGGAGGAAAAGCCTCGAAGATTACAACCAGGGCAATGGGCATCAAGGAGCCAGCACCAGTTCCCTGGAGAGCCCGGAAGACAATGAGCGCGTCCTCGTTCCATGCCATTCCGGAAAGCGCTGACGATATGGTGAACACCACCAGGCTGACGATGAAAAGTGCCTTATTCCCTATGCGACCGCTCAGCCAGCCCACCGAGGGCATCATGATGGCCATGGTGAGCATGTACGCGGTCAAGACCCACTGAATTTTGTCTACGGTTACACCGAAGCTCGCCATAATCTGGGGCAGGGCCACATTAACAATGGTAATGTCCAACACCACCAATGTGGCCCCGCTCATGACGGCTATGGTCACTAGCCATTTATAGTAGGGGCTTTTTTCGAGATTTGGGCCTTTTTCCATGGGCTTGGTTATGTAGATAGGCGAGGGTGAGACAAGTGGACTTACTCATTTTCCCGAGCCAGTGCTCCGCCGGAGGCACCGTCCTTGCCTTTACGAATATCGATTCCCACCACAACCATCATGCCGGGCCTCAACTGGTAGGGAGGATTCGTGACTTCGATTTTGATAGGTATTCGCTGAGTCACCTTGGTGAAGTTCCCAGCGGACCGGTTTTCCGGGATCAAGGCGAACTCCGAGGCTGCTGCTGCCCCAATGTTAACGACTCTGCCGGTGAAGGTAGTTCCTGGATAGGCGTCCACTCTGACATCCACTATCTGTCCGAGGCGAACGTGTTCCAACTTGGTCTCTTCCAGATTGGCCTCAACCCAAAGATGGTTGAGATCAACTATCACGGCAATGGTCTGACCCGGCTTGATGACTTCACCAATGTTGGCTAGTTTCTTGGCCACTACACCATCTATTGGACTGCTCACCGTAGTATGATCAAGTTTTAGTTTCGCAGCGATAAGCGCTCCCCGGGCCTCTTCCAACTTTCCTCTCAGGGACTCGACTCGCTGCTGTATCAAGACGGCCTCGGCAGTGTCGGCTTGGGCTATCTGGAGTTTGGCCTGATTTTCTTTGACTGACTTTTTGGCCATTTCCTTCTGGGTTTTTGCCTGCACCAACTCCATTTCTGCTTCCGCCTCCTTCAACTGTGCCTCGATGCTCTTAACCAAGCCCGCGGCGACATCAACCTGAGCCTGGTAGTCTTCCCCTTGAAGTTGGGCTATGAGTTGTCCCTTTACGAGTCGATCACCCTCCTGGATGGGGAGCAAACGTATCTTGCCTTGCACAGAGGGGCTCACGGCAATGAGGTCCCCCTTAACTCGAGCATCATCGGTAGAAGCATGGGTAAAGTAATAGTGAAGCCAGCGGATTCCAAAGTTAGCACCAACAAGCAATCCGACGGCCACAATCAAGAGCAGGGCTACCCTGCTGACTCTCATGCCCCCAATTCCACCACCCATTCTTAAAGAAAAGTTCCCCGTTTTTTCTTCTGAACCCAGGGTTTGCTCTGTTTGTTTGGATGGAGAAGATTCCATCCTCTCTTCCGTCATAATTCAGCCTCCGGAATCATTACAGACAGACGATACGAGACAGTCTTAGTACATCTTTTATCCAGCTCATCCCGTGATTTCCAACGAGGTCTCCAGGCTGAGCAACTTGGGTCCTTGCTTGAGAATAAACTCGTCCTCAACAGTTTCCCAAATCCAGCCGGAGTAACCATAACCTCCCACGGGCTTGGAAACGAAAGCCCCTACCCACGATTCAGAGCGTGGCTGGTTTACAGACACAGTACCGAAGCGGCCAAAAGTCATCTCTGTTACTTGATGACAATATGGTTCACCCACAAGCTCCCCTCCAAGCCTTGCGGCCTCCTCCTCGCTCCCGTAGACCGCAGCCCGCAGACCATAACGATTGTCCCGAGCAAGCTGGAGTACCTCCTTATCCGTGGAAAAACCCATGACAAATGCAACGGGACCGAAGGTCTCACTTTGCATGCCAAGCATATCTTGGCTCGCACCCACCACTATTGTGGGATAAACCAGATTACCTTCAATCTTGCCACCAAGGACAATACGCGCACCCCGAGCCAAAGCCTCCTCAAGTTGAGCCTTGATCCCTTCAATAGCTCTCTGGCTTGCCACCGGCCCCATCTCAGTGGCGGGATCTGCTGGGTCCCCCATTTTGACGGCTCGACTGTATTCAATAAAAAGCTCCAGAAAATCGTGGTGAATAGACTCGTGCAGATAAACGCGTTCCGGTGCCGTACAGGTTTGACCGGCATAGAGGTATTTGGAGAAGGCCAGTTCCCGAGCCGCAGCTTCCAGATCTGCTCCAGGAAGGACAATAAACGGATCCTTACCTGGTCCTTCAAAGACAAACTTTTTCTGATGAGCCCTGGTAGACTCCAGGTACTGCCAAGCATATCTGTCGGTACCAAACAGGCAGATTGCCGGTGTTCTATCATCGCTAATGGCATTTTTGAGAAAGGTCCTGCCGCTTGAGTATTCAAAGCTGATGGCCTCACCAAAAATAGGGTGGTAAAGAGATTCGGTGAAATGGGCGATATCGGAATCCCTGGAGGCGAACTTTACCCGTACGCGATTTCCCACAAGGTAAATGGAGGTAATTGCCACGTTGAGCCAGGCACTGCCGTTATAGGGCAATATGAGTGCAACACGCTGATCTTGGCCACAGATGGGCTGGCGTTCAGCAAAAGTCGGCAACATCTCTTTAAATCCGGCCAACCTGGTGAGGATGACATCCACCTCCATACCGCATTCTCTCACGGTGAAGCCAGTATCACGAACGGCAGTGTATACCATCTTGTCCTTGTTTGCCTTTATCGCCTCTATCAAAAGATCAACTTTGGCCAATCGTTCTTCAATTTCCTGCATTACTTCTCCCACGAATCTGTCTTGATGATGAGTGAAAGCGGGCGATTTACGCCTCGTTCTCCTGTTTACTGGTGTTTCTGACGATCCTCTGCACCACCTCCATCTGTTCAACAAACCTTATCTTGCTGCCTGCCTTTTATCCCCCGCCACCTGCTTCGATTCTTCAGTGGTAGGTTTAAGAAATTCCCACCCACCACCGAGAGCCTTGTAGAGACGCACAAAATTTGAGGTGACAGTGCCATCGCTCTGGGCCAATTGATCCTGTATAATGAGAAGGGAGCGCTGGGTGTCCAGTACATTGTTGAAATTCACCAGACCTGCCTCATATTGGTCCTGAGCCAACCGTGTCGCTCGCTCGCCTGCAGTCTCGGCCTCGAGGAGGTGCTCTCTCCGTTGCTGTTCCTTGGCGTAGGCCACCAGCACGTTTTCTACTTCCTCCAGGGCTTGAAGAACCACGGATTCGTATTGAGTCAGCGCCTGCTCCTGACGGGCGGTTTGCGCTTTGATATTCTGGCGGATGGCGCCTGCATCGAAGATATTCCAAGAGAAACTTGGGCCAAAGCCCCAGGTGCGGCTATCGTATTTGAAGAATTCGCTGGCCGCGAGGGACTCAAGGCCGATAGTGCCGAACAAGCGGAACTTGGGATAGAGGTCCGCCGTGGCCACACCGATCCTCGCTGTCTGGGCCGCGAGGAGCCGTTCGGCTCGACGAATGTCGGGACGGTGGCGCAAAGTATCAGCTGGAATCCCTACAGCTACTGTTGCCGGTACTGCCGGGATGGATCGGTACTGGCTCAGTTCCCAATGAAGTTTGCCCGGCTGCTCTCCCAAGAGCACTGCCAGACGATTCTTGGTCGCTTCCAATCCCGTCTCCAGGAATGGTATTTGGGAACGGGAGGTTTCCAACAGTCTCAGGGACTCTTGCACAGCAAGTTCATCGATGATCCCTGCCTGGTACCGGGATTGATTCAACTCATAGCTCTTCTGCAAAGTCTTGATGTTCGCCTCGGTCACCGCCAACCGGGCCTGAAAGGTGCGCATCTCCACATAGTTAAGAGCAACTTCGGCCAGCAGGCTCACCAGCACGTCGTGCAGATTCTCCTGCGTGGCTTCGAGGTCCGCCTGGGCTGCCTCCACTGACCGCCGCACACCACCGAAGATGTCGAGCTCCCAGCCTGCATCAAATCCGGCTGCATAGAGTGTCCCTCTCTCTCCTGTGTTGCTATTCTCGCTAAGACGATGTTCCGTGACTGAGCCACTGGCATCCAGGGTGGGGAAAAGATTGGCTTTATTTATGCCCCGCAGGGCTCTGGCTTCAACTATTCGTGCCTGCGCTTCTTTAAGATCGAGGTTGCCCTTGACCGCCCGTTCCTCTAGGCTCGACAGTTTCGGATCATCGAGAGTGGTCCACCAGTTAGCCAGAGTCTGGGGGTTTAGGGGGTGGGTAGTCAAGCCACCCCGGAGGTCGGTGTGCCATGTTTCCGGCGATTTGGGCTCCACGGGGACATAATCGGGGCCCACTGCGGCGCACCCGAGCACTGTCAGAAGCACGAATGCAGCCAGCAGGATTTTTCGCGAGCAGTGCGCCCCCTGGTCGGGGTATTTCCCTTTATATCTGTTAGAAATTAACGGTCTCATACTCCTCTCAGACCTCACTACCCTGTATACGAGATGGATGAAAGATCCAGGACGAATCAGCCTTCCATGCTACTCCGCCGTGCGTGCCAAGCACTGGCCTTTTCGCCAAATGACTGAAATACGTAATACAATGCTGGAACGAGAAAAATGCCCACCACCGTGGCCATCGTCATGCCGGAAAACACTGTGGTGCCAACGGCCCGCCGGCTACCTGCGCCTGCGCCGCTAGCAATGACCATGGGCGCCACCCCCAGGATAAAGGTGAAGGCAGTCATCAACACCGGCCGAAAACGGATCTTGGCTCCCTCCAGTGCTGCTTTCTCTACAGACATACCTTCTTTGCGTCGATCTTTGGAAAACTCCACAATAAGAATGGCGTTCTTGCTGGCCAGCCCCACCAGCAGTACCAGACCGACCTGGGCGTAGATGCTGAGGTTGAGTCCTGTGAGCCACAGGCCGATCAGGGCGCCCAGGGTGGCCACGGGAACATAGATAATGATTGGCAGCGGGATGACCCAGCTTTCATACTGCCCCACCAGGAAAAGGTAACCGAAGAGTAAAGCCAGACCGAAGAGGATCGCTACATTCCCTCCTGCTTTCTTCTCCTGAAAGGACATGGAAGACCAATCATAAGCATATCCTTGGGGAAGAACCTTGGCTGCCACCCGCTCCATGGCTGCCATGGCGTCCCCGGAGCTGAAACCAGGGGCGCCGCCGCCGTTGAGCTGGGTGCTGGCGAACTGGTTGTAACGATCCACGATCTGGGGCCCCAGGACCGTAGACATGGTAAGCAGGCTCCTCATGGGAACCATCTTGCCTTCGTCGCTGCGTATGTATAAGCGGGCGATGTCTTCTTGGGCATCGCGATAGTGCTCATCCGCCTGGACCTTGACCTGATAGACTCTTCCGGCGAGGTTGAAGTCGTTGACATAGGCCGACCCGAGCTGGGTCTGAAGGGTGGAAAACACCCGGCTCACCGGAACCTTGAGGTATTCCGCTCTCGTTCGGTCGAGGTTCACGAAAAGCTGAGGTGTATTGGCCGAATAGGTACTGAAGACCCTCAGAAGAGCCGGTTCTTGGTTGGCAGCGATAACCATAGCCCGCGTTGTAGCGGCAATTTCTTGGGGGCTCTGATCCTCGAGGGCCTGCAAGCGGAAGTCAAATCCGCCGGTGGTACCGAGGCCCAAGATAGCCGGGGGAGTGAAGACAAAGATGTTGGCCGAGGAGATGGCGGCCAATTTCCCCTGAGCCTGTCCCATTATAGCATTCAAATGTAAGTCCGAACGGTTGCGCTTATCCCAGGGGGCGAGTATCCCGATACCGAATCCAACATTGTCGGCATTGCCGCTCAGCAGACTGAATCCACTGACGCCAATGACATTGTCAACGCCCTTGATGCCTCTGAGCTCGCTGGTAACTTGCTGCATCACTTCGTTGGTTCGGGCCAGGGAGGCTGCCTCGGGAAGCTGAATGTTTACGAAAAACCAGCCCTGGTCCTCTTCGGGCAAAAAACTAGTGGGACGGGTTTTGAACAAAAGATAGTTAGTACCGAATATGAAAAGGAAAACCAGCAGCACAACGACTGAGCGCCGTACCAGCCAAGCGGCACCTGTCACATACCCTTTTCTCGAGGAATTCAGTGCCCGGTTAAACCAGGCCAGGGGTCCACGCCGAATGGGTCTGATCGGTCTGAGCAGGGTAACGCACAATGCCGGGCTCAGAGTCAGGGCGCAGATCATGGAAATGACCACCGAGGTACAGAGAGATACAGCAAAGTTCTTGTAGAGCTGCCCGCTGATACCGGGCATAAATCCCACGGGAACGAATACGGCTAGCAGCACCAGGGTGGTAGCGACGATCGGTCCAGTCACCTGGCCCATAGCCCTTATGGTTGCAGCCTTGGGACCGAGTTTTCGGTGCTCCATGATCCGATGCACGTTTTCCACCACCACGATGGTATCGTCCACCACCAGGCCGATGGCCATGATCAAAGCGAAGAGTGAAATGGTGTTGGCGCTGTAGCCCAAGGCCAGCAGCACCGCGAAGGTGCCTATGAGAGAGACTGGTACCGTTAGGGTGGGGATCAGACTGGCCCGCCAATCCTGCAGAAATATGAATATCACCCCGATAACCAGGAGAAAGGTTAAAACCAGGGTTATTTCTATCTCGTGAATGGCGGCCGAGACGTATTTGGTGGTGTCCAAAATGGTTTCATATTGCACATCACTTGGCTGTCGCTCGGCCAAGCGCTTCAGTTCGTTTTTTACCTCCTTCATGGTATCCAGGGTGTTGGCACCTGGCGATCGGTACAGCCCAATTGCCACCGCTGGAGCGCCATTGAGGATCGACTGGTGGCCATACGACTTGGCCCCCAACTCCACCCTGGCGATGTCGCCGACCCGGACCAGACCGCCCTGACCGTTGGCTCTGATAACAATCTTTTCAAAGTCACGAACCTCCTCGAGACGCCCCTTGGCCCGCAAGGTGAACTGGACCTGTTGGTTAGCATCTACTGGTTCTGAGCCGATGGAGCCAACAGCCGCCTGGACGTTTTGCTGGCGGATGGCAGCCATGACGTCGTCAGCAGTCAGTCCCAGGGAGGTCAACCGGTCGGGATCCATCCAGACCCGCATGCTGTATTCCATTTCTCCAAAGATAAAGACATCGCTCACGCCTCTCAGCCGCACCAGGGCATCCTTTATGGTCTTGCTCACATAGTTGCTCAAGAAGAGCCTGTCCCGAGTCCTCTGGGGTGAGTAGAAACTTATCGCCGCCATGATGCTTGCAGAGCGCTTGCGGACTTGTATGCCCTGATCGACCACCTCTCTAGGGAGTTTGGGGAGGGCAAGTTGCACTCGGTTCTGGAGGTTGACTTGGTCGATGTCGGGATCGGTGCCCACTTCAAAGGTGACGCTTAGGGTAAAGGTGCCGTCGTTGGCACAGGTGGATGACATGTAGAGCATGTTGTCCACACCGTTTACTTCCTTTTCGATCGGAGCGGCCACAGTGTCGGCCACCACCTGAGCGTTTGCTCCGGGATATGTGGCGGTCACCCGGATTACCGGGGGGGTTATCTGCGGATACTGGGCAACGGGAATATTGAACAGAGCAATTAGGCCGCCCAGGGTGATGATGATCGAAATCACCATGGCTAGTCGCGGCCGTTCAATGAATATCTGGGAAAACACGGGTTATCCCTCCTGCCCTTGACCGGAGGTGGTGGTCTTTACCACCATTCCTGGACGGACCTTTTGAACCCCTTCGACGATGACCTTTTCTTCCGCCTCCAGCCCCGATTCAATCGCCCACATGGCGCCCACAACCGGCCCGGTCTTGACCCTGCGCTGAAGCACCCGGTTGTCGCCATCCACAACCAACACGTAACGTCCCTCGCGGTCTTCCTGGATGGCGGATTGGGGCACCACCGGCAGCATTTTGGTTTTGCTATGCCTGATCAAAACAGTGACATACTGCCCTGGCAGCAGCAATCGGTCATGATTGTCGAAAACCGCCCAAACAGCAATG
Source organism: Deltaproteobacteria bacterium (assembly GCA_022340905.1). GTDB lineage: Bacteria > Desulfobacterota > Syntrophobacteria > BM002 > BM002 > BM002. Next base: position 8,049 of record JAJDNB010000134.1, read on the forward strand.
GTGCCGGTGGAGGAATCTACCTGGTTATTGACAAAGTCCACCTGCCCCGGGGATTCGTAGTTTTCTTCGTTCGGTAGCTTGATGTGGGGTACGAGAATAGGATCTTTATTGTTCTCAGAAGAATCTTTGAGGGCCACTTGGATAGAGCTGAGATCGTTTTGGCTTATGGAATAGACAACCCTGATAGGGTCCAACTGAACAATTCTGGCCAGTGGTCCAGAAGCCTGATTCACCAGGTTGCCCTTGGTGAATGCGGTGCGACCGAGACGTCCGCTGATGGGTGCTTTGATCGTGGTATAGCCAAGGTCGAGCTCAGACCTGGTTAATGTGGCCCGGGCTTCGGAAAGCTGAGCCTTGGCTCTTAGTTGGGCAGCCACGGCATCATCCATGTCGGTTGCCCGGATGCTTTCAGGGCGAGCCGCCTGTAACCTCTTCAGATGCCGGTTGGCCCGCTCGAGCTCTGCCTCGGCCTGGGCCAACCTAGCCCTGTCGACAGCGACCTTAGCCTTGTAAGGCGCCTGCTCGATGAGGTAGAGAACGTCTCCGGCCTGGACAAAATCACCTTCCTTGAAGTTGACTTGCTCCAGAAAACCCTCTACCCGCGCCCGTATTTCCACGGCCTGAATGGCCTCAACGTGGCCCACATATTCCGCCGCCGGATTGACATCTTCCAGGGTAACCGGTGTAACCGTGACCAGCGGTGGCGGTCCACCTTGTTTACTTGGGGGTGCAGCGTTGACACTACATGGAGAGAAGAGAGTCAGAACCAGGCCCAGCAAAAGGACACCCGGGCCCAAAAAGAAGGTGCGCGGGATGGCTTCGACAGTCTCCCGCCAACCGTTCTTGTAGTCGGCTGTCTGTGCAGAATTTTTAAGCGGAAAAGGAGTAAGACAGGTTTTGCTTTGCATCTTTTAATTCCTGCTCATCAGATTTTTTCTTCAGATTCCCATGGCAACGTCTAGTCACCACAACATTTGATGAAAGTAACATCATCTCAGGAAACACTTTCTGCTGCGCAACCGTCAGCCTGGATGCCCTCGCAGAAAACTTTAACGATGGTCTCAACCTCCTCGGTTAGGTCTATGGAGTTGAGGGTGTCATCTCCCAAGATCTCTCGTAGCAAAACGAGATAGTGCACCATGCCCAGCAGACAGCGAGAGGTAATCTGCGGATCGACCGGTTTAAAAGCCCCCTCATTTATGCGCTCCCGCATATAGTCAGCAAGAAATTCGAAATACTTGCGCACTGGACCGGCCACAAACATGCTGGCCAACTCGTGACCTTCCAGTCCACTGAACAATAACAGTCGCAAGAAGGTGGTGTCCTGGCTGTGCTTAAGGAGATAATTTGAAACAATAGTGGTGAAAACCCGTGGATCATCTTTGTTCCGCATGGCGTCAAGGGGATAGTAAAGAGGTTCACTCTCCTGCAGGGTCTCCTCAATGATCGCCGCGTAGAGGTCCTGCTTGTTGCGAAAATGGCTGTAGATCATGGCCTCACTGATCCCGGCATTCTCAGCTATTTCACGAGTTGTCGACCCACCGAAACCATTTCTGGCAAAAACCTCCATGGCAGCGCGGATGATTGCCTGACGCCGTTCATCGGCTTTCATCCGTTTTTTTTTGGGTTCCATCTTCTTGCTCCTATTGATCATATATTTGGTAATACTAGCCAAACTCTATTTATTTGAATATAATAAATAACATAAACTTATAATATTTCGAATAGGCTACCATATTTATTGATCTATAGAAAGCTATTAATACAGCAAAAAATGCCTGAAGTCCATCACTTTCTGGTCTAGATCTTATCAAAAATACAATTTGTGTGCCAAATAACTAAGTAAACATTTATTTAATATACACAGCAAGAATAGACTTTAGAGAATCCCTTTTTGGGGTACAGAGATGTGAAAATCCCCCCGCTTTTACTCCACTTTGCGAAGTTTTCTAGCCCTTCTCAGGTTATAAGGTGTATTAAAAATGAGAGAAATCTGATAAAAGATACCGTTCTCTCTTTTGATTGCTTTGGAAGCCGTTATCGCTATCGACCCTGGTTCTAGTATTTGAAATTGGACTCGTTGGCAAAACCATGACTTGACCTACATGGCAGAAAAATTACTTGAACAAAGAAGGGGGACTTCTTATGAGGAAAACAACCGTTCTTGCCCTCGTTGCAATCTGGTTCATAGTTGTGCAGGCCGTATCGGTATGGCCTGCATGGGATCCCACTCAGGCGCAGAGGGAAAAGGCGATGGTAGAGGAAACCATCGCCCAGTTCAAAGCAGCCGATGCCAGCATGAAAGTCTTTTTTGATAAGGCTTACGGGTATGTTGTTTTCCCGGGAATCGGTAAAGGGGGCTTTATCATAGGTGGTGGTCACGGCACCGGCTGGGTGTACGAGCAAGGCACATTCATTGGCCGTGCTACCCTGACCCAACTCACCGTGGGCGCCCAGATCGGTGGGCAGTCTTATCGGGAAATAATCTTTTTTAAGGACAAACAGACGTTAGACAGTTTTAAGCAGGGGAATGTGGAACTCGCTGCTCAGGCATCGGCAATCATTGTGAAAGAAGGGGCGTCCAAAGACGCAAGTTACAGCAATGGAGTGGCTGTCTTCACCATGCCAACAAAGGGTGCCATGGCGGAAGCCACTGTAGGTGGTCAGAAGTTTAAGTTCACTCCCAAGTAAGATTTCAGTGTGCAAGCTTCTTGAACCTTAAGGTTGACGAAAACGAACAAAGGAAACTTGACCTGTGGGTCAAAGTCCATTTCTAGCGACCATGTTTTTAGCCCTGCACATTTTAATCCAGATAGCCCTCGCCGTGAGGGTGCTGCTGCGGCCCCATCGGGAGCCAGCTTCGCGGATCGCCTGGGTTGTAGTCATTATGGCAATTCCGGTGGCGGGCATCATCTCTTATATCCTCTTTGGGGAAGCGAACATCGGTCGACGCAGGGTGGAGCGGATGCGGAAGGTCCTATCACACCTGCCGCAAGCGTCTGAAGCCGCAGGAGCAGAGGCGACGAATGTGCAGATCCATGTGCCGGAAGGCTACGCGCATTTGTTTGAAGTGGGGAAATCGGTGAATGGTTTCGACCCTGTCGGCGGCAACCGGGCGCAATTAATGCAAGATACTAAGGAGACCATCGGTTCCATAGTGGCTGACATCGATGGTGCCAAAGACCATGTCCACCTGCTGTTCTATATCTGGCTGCCGGACAACAACGGTCGCAAGATGGTCGAGGCGCTGAAGCGGGCTGCCAGCCGCGGGGTCACCTGTCGAGCCATGGCGGACAGTCTGGGCTCGCGCCTCATGATCAAATCGAAACACTGGAAGGACATGGGTAAAGCCGGCGTCCACTTGGCCCGAGCCTTGCCCATCGGCAATCTTTTATTGCGACCGCTGAAGGGTCGCGTCGACCTGCGCAATCACCGCAAGATCGTGGTCATCGACAATCACATCACCTATTGCGGGAGTCAGAACTGCGCTGACCCGGAGTTTCTGGTCAAGGCGAAGTATGCACCGTGGGTGGACGCCATGATGCGCTTCGAGGGGCCCATTGCCCGCCAAATCCAATACCTCTTCGCCAGCGACTGGATGACCGAGGTGGACGAAGATATAGGCTACCTGCTAAGGCAGCCCATCGAGCCAACTCAGCCAGGATTTCCAGCACAGGTGATCGGCACCGGGCCGACAGTTCGCTACTCCGCCATGCCAGAGATGTTCACCTCCTTGATGTATAGCGCCCGCCGCGAGTTGGTCATTTCAACCCCCTATTATGTTCCTGACGATCCCATACAGGCTGCACTGTGCGCCAGCGCCCGACGCGGGGTTGATACTACCATTATTTTCCCGGCGAGGAACGATTCATGGATCGTCGGCGCGGCAAGTCGGAGTTACTACGCCGACCTCCTCAATGCCGGAGTCCGAATCTTTGAATATGAGGGTGGTCTTTTGCACACCAAGTCCCTAACCCTTGACGGGGAGGTGACCTTGATCGGTTCTGCGAACATGGACCGCCGAAGCTTCGAACTCGATTACGAAAACAACATCTTGTTCTACGATCGGACGTTGACCGCTCACATGCGTCAACGCCAGGACAGCTATATCGCCAGCTCCAAACCGATCACCAGCGAAATGGTGGCAGGTTGGACATGGGGCCGTCGGCTATGGAATAATACGATTGCTATATTGGGACCGGTGCTGTGAATTTGTCCCAGCCACGTCGCAGGAAAAAAATATCTGGTAAAATCTGAAATCTATCTACTGTAAAGAGGAGAGACAATCGTAGCTCTTTTGGGAGGGAAATCTTCGGGCTTGCATTCTTTACTTCAATCTGAAAGGAGAAACGTATGGCCAAGGAAAAAGTAAAGCACATGACTGCGGTATTCGCATCGGTTTTTGCCCACGCTGGTCACATTTCGAAGGAGGACGCCAAAGAAATCAGTGGACTGGATGATGAAGGCTTCGAAAAGGCTTACGGCAAGGCATCTAACATAGCCGAAAAGCTGATGAAGGCTGAGGGCAACAAGATGGATAAGTTTCTGGAGCACTTTGGCGAGGAGATCGATGAATGGACGAAGGAGTTCGGCGCAAAGTTCTTTGCCTAGATCCAAAGTTCTCAAAAGAAATTCGGCTCCAGTGACGACATAACCATTATAGAAGTAAGCTTTTGGGGCGCGTAAGGGAGGTGAGAGATGAAGAGAATTTTATATCTTTCATGTTTGGTGTTGATTTTTCTCGCCGTGAGTTATCTCGCAGGCTGTTCCACAGCACCAAGTCATCGGCCCACCGTGGAGTTCACGAAAGCTCCCTCTCCCAGTGCCAAGGGTCAGTTCCCTAACTGGCAATTACCACCTCAAGAGTTGGAGACCGTTATATATGAGAGGGCGCTGGCAGGCAAGATACACGCGGAGAAGGTGAAAAGGACGGCACACGGTACGACTGGCGCCCTTTATCTTGTCACCGAGGACGAAGTAACTGGCAAGGAGTTGAAATGGAAGCTCAAGAAGATGGTCCCGGGATGGCTCGACAGCTTCAATACCTCCTTCCGGAAAGAACTTGCTGCCTATGAGGTTCAGAAGTTTTTTCTGGACCCCGAGGACTACGTGGTACCCACCGCCCTGCCAATCTGCCTGCCTCGTGAGCGCTATCTGAAGATCGTCGGCTACGCTGCTGCCAGCCTCGAGGGAACGAATTGCGTCCTGTGCCTTGCTTCCACCTGGCTGGTGGATGTGACCATTCCCGACACCCTCTACGATGAGTCACGTTTTCTCGCCGATCCCACCTACGCTTACTATATGTCCAACTTCAATATTCTCACCTACCTCATCCAACACCGCGATGCCAAGGGGGGACAATTTCTGGTTGCCAAGGACGACAACCGGCGCCAGGTCTTTTCCGTGGACAATGGAATTTCCTTCGGGTTCTGGCCCTACAATTTTTTCATCCAGCAGTGGGATACAATTCATCTGCCGGCCCTGCGCCAGGATTCCATCGACCGGTTGCGCAAGATACAGCGCCGGGACCTGGATCGCCTGGAGGTGATAGTTCAGATGGAAAAAGACGAAAATGACATGATGAAGCCTGTGCCGCCCGGAGAAAACATGAATCCCAAAAGTGGTGCCACCTACATAGATGGCACACTGCAATACGGCCTCACAAGGTCCGAGATAGACGATCTCTGGGAGCGTATCCAGGAACTGATTAGCGAGGTGGACTCCGGCAACATCCAGGTCTTCTAATCGAGGGGATCAAACAATGAAACGGGAGAGCCCCCTCAAGGCCATATTCAACATCAGGAAATCCGAGCTGCCCCTGGCCTTTTTAATGTTTAGCTATTTCTTCCTGGTCATAACCAGTTTTTGGATTCTCAAACCCATCAAGAAATCGCTTTTCATCGAGTTTTACGAGAAGACAGGGTTCGATCTTTTTGCCTGGCACCTGTCCGGGCCTCAGGCGGAACTGCTCGCCAAAGTGTTGAACATGGCGGTTGCCTTCGTGGCTGTAGCCGTCTTCACCTGGCTCGTTCGCCATTTCCGCAGACAGAAGCTGAGCTTTATTTTTACCGGCTTCTTTTTGGCATGCTATGTAGTTTACACCTTTGTGATCTATTCTCCTCGCTCCTTGACGGTGTGGACCTTTTATCTCTTCGGGGATCTTTTTTCCACCCTCATGGTGGCCACCTTTTTCGCCTTCTTGAACGACAGCGTCACCCCTGATGCCGCCAAACGCCTGTATGGATTGATCGGACTGGGGGGAGTGGCGGGCGGGGTTTTCGGCACCAGCACCGTACGGGTGCTGATCGCTAGAATTAGCGAGGTGGGCTGGCTTTGGATCTGCTTCGGTTTGGGATTGCTCATCCTGGTTGTGGCGTTTGGCGCCGGCCGGCTGGTTGAAAAAGATCCGCCCCCTGAACCCGAGATTTCCCCAGCCGAGCCGGAGGAACAAGGGAAGTCCAATCCAGCCCTGGAGGGGGCCCGGCTGGTATTCAGCTCGCCCTATCTCTTGTCCATCGTGGCGATTGTGGGTCTCTATGAGATTGTCTCCACGGTGATGGATTTTCAATTTACCAGTACTATCGATCATTACCTGAGCGGTCCTGCCATCGGCAAGCAGTTCGCCACCGTATTTGCCATCACCAACATTGTTTCCATGTTGGTGCAACTTTTCTTGACCAGCTTTGTCATGTCCCGCCTTGGCGTGGGTGTGGCCCTCATGGTGTTGCCTGTAGCTGCCTTGGCAGGATCTGTGGGCTTTATGGCAATGCCCGTTTTGACGATGGGCAGCGCCTTGAACACTCTGGACAACGGCTTCAGCTATTCCATCAATCAGTCGGCCAAAGAGGCCCTATACGTTCCCACCACCAGAGACGAAAAGTACAAGGCCAAGGCTTTTATCGACATGTTCGTCCAGCGTTTTGCCAAGGCTGTGGCCGTGGGCGTGAGTCTGGGGATTACCATGGTGTTTCGCGAGTTTTCCCACCTTCGCTACCTCTCAGCTTTCACTATTGGCATTATCATAGTGTGGATATTTGCCGTGCGCTATGCCGGACGCAGATTCCGGGAGATGACCGAGTGACGATTTCGGATTTCGAAATGCGGATTGCGGATTTGAGGAAGCATGGAGCAGAGAGCATGGAGTATGGAGTAAGGAGCAAGGAGTCAGCGTTCAGGGTTCAGGTGTCAGGAAATTAGTGCTAAAGAGCTGAAAATTAAGCGTTATCAAAAACAGACAAAGGAGCGAGTCCAATTCGCAATCTGAAATCTCAAATCTACAGTCGGCAATTTCATCTCATTTCTACCTGGACCGGAGTCGTTGCTGCCGTCTTTCTCATACTTTTGGGTTGTGCTGCTGCACCACCGCACCATCCCAGCCGTATTGAGATTACCGGATCCCGCAACCTTCGAGATCTTGGCGGCTACCGCACCACGGACGGGAAAGTGGTAAAGAAGGGGGTACTGTATCGTTCCGACCATCTGGACCAGATTACCAAAGCGGATTTTGAAAAGATCGCCGCCTTGGGTGTGAAGACAGAATATGATCTCCGTGGTGAGGCGGAACGTACAAGGGAGCCCCCGCGACTGCCGGAAATTGTCCCGGTGAAAGTGGTCACTCTGTCTGTCTTCTACCAGGGGTTGGAACCGTGGATGACGGCCCGTAAGATTTTAGGAGGTGATGTGGAGGAAGGCGAGTTCCACGATGTAATGGTTGAGGCCTACCGGTCCTATGTCCTGGACTTTCGCCCCCAGTGGTCCACGCTTTTGAAGGGGCTGGCAGAGCCCGGAACCCTGGCAGCCCTCATTCACTGTACCTATGGCAAGGACCGCACGGGAGTTGCAGTGGCCTTAGTCCTCCGTTCTCTCGGCGTACCTCAGGAAAAGATTATGGAGGACTACCTGTTGAGCAACAAATTCTGGGAGAGTAAAACCGAACTGTACTCGTGTCTTTCTAACTGGGCCTCTTGCTTCAGAACCCCACGGAACGAGGTGCGGGCCCTCATGGAGGTGAGGCCGGAATACCTGCAAGCCTCCTTTGAAGCAATAGACGAGCACTACGGGTCTTTTGACAACTACCTTGACCAAGGGCTCGGCATTGACGAGCAAACCCTTCAGAGGCTCAGGGCGGCCTTACTCCAGTAAAGAATCCGGGCCCATGGAAGAGCCCGCTATGCGGGGAATGACCGCGCTTTGAGGTTCCAGGTTTCGGCTGTTAGGTGTCAGCAAGAATAAACGGAAATGCCAAACTTGAACCCTAAATGGTTATACCTGAACACTGAAACCCGAAACCTGACACCTTCAGCCTATCTGAACACTTAAACCTTAGCTTACAGCGAACCTATCCTATGAAACTATTCAACAGATCTATTTTTGTTCTCTTGCGGCTGCCTGTATGTGTTTTCCTTCTGACTCTCTTTTTTCACCTTTCAGCCGGTTGCTCACCAATTCATTCGAGCCAAAGGGCTGATTCCACGAAATCAAGTCCTCCCGAGCAAGAAAACATCCAGCAAGCGAGTCTTACCATCTCGCCTGGCTCAGATGAATTCTTGCAGAATCCAAAGCTTTTGGAACGCATCCTCGAAGGGCCCTATAACTACTTCCGCTTCACAAACATACGATTTGCAGAAGCAGTCTGTCTGAGCTTTCAGCAACAGCTTGGTGCCATTCCCAATGTCAATCTCCACGGCGACGCACACCTGGAAAACTATGCCGTTACAGAGCGCGGAAGGGGTTTAACGGATTTCGACGATGCGACCATAGGGCCCATGGTTCTGGATCTGGTACGCTTCGGAGTGTCAATACATCTGGCCTGCCGAGCAAATGGCTGGGAGGACAAGGCTGAGTCCATAGTCAAGAGCTTCCTCTCCAGCTACAGTGCCGCACTGCATAATCCAGAACTCACCATTTCGCCTCCTGAGCTGGTCCGTCGAATTCGTGCCAGCTTTACCACAAACACAAATCGTCTGCTGAAAGCAGATGAAGCGCTTATGGAGCCGCTAGGGGAACCGTTGGCTAAGTTCAAACTGTATTTTGAGCAATTCGTCGACCAGATGGAGGTTCGGTATCCGGATCTTCCACCGTACTTCTTTGAGATAAAAAAGGCCGGTCGATTGAAAATTGGCATTGGCAGTGCTCTGGACGAAAAATACCTGGTTGCAGTGGAAGGAGCCACAAAGGACCACGCAGACGACCTACTCTTGGAGATAAAACAGGTGACTGACCTTCGGGGGATTTCCTGCATCCTGTTACGCAAGGCAACCCCCATGCGTCCTATTGTCATACAGGCCCTCCTGGCATACAAACCTTACCGCTACACAGGTTTCATTATTGTTCCCCGAGCTGAAGGATCGGGGAAAGAGAAGGAGTTCTGGGTTCACGAGTGGTATGACAACTACCATGAACTATCCATCCGCACCTCTTTCCAGTCACCAGCAGATCTTCGCGACATAGCCGCTGATGTGGGCGTTCAACTGGGTCTCGGTCATCCCAGAAGTATCTATGATTCCAACACTAGTGGGCTACAAAGCCAACTGATAAGCACTTTGGAAGGGCTGCACGACGAAATTGAGCAGACCAATGCCAATCTCACCCGGCAAACTGTGGCGGCATGGCAACAATTCAGACGTGAGGTGAGTTCAGGAAAGACCAATACAGACCGGAAATGAAAAGAATCGCACCTGCAGCTTCCATTTACCCAAAACATCCCGTACACAAAATGGGTAAATTTACCCATTTTGTGTACGGGATAAAATGGGTAAGCAACATTTCTCGGTTAGCCTGTACTACATATGCATGACAATGAGATGCTTACTGGGTTAGTTGAACGGTATAGAGAACTTCTATTGGAGGAGAGCCAGTATTCGAACGGTCCATGGAATGTCTTTTTTTCTTCATGGGCTTGCATTCCTTTTGACACATAATTAGGTTAGGATCTCATCTGGATTGGCAGAACCTAATTCATAGTAAGGGGGCAAAAGCTCATGACACAAGTGAAAACCGTTGCTTTAGTGGCACACGACAACAGAAAAAGAGATCTCATTGAATGGGTTCAGTGGAACTACAAAACGCTAATTAACCACCAGCTCGTTTGCACTGGCACGACTGGAAGATTGGTGGAACGGGCTATCAGTAAGAAATTGGAAGAAGGGGGAGAAGCGGCCAACGAATTCACCCTCGTTAAGCTAAAGTCTGGTCCCCTGGGAGGGGATCAACAGTTGGGGGCCATGATCGCTGAAGGAAAAATTGATGTTGTGATCTTCTTTTGGGATCCCATGGAGCCGCATCCTCATGACGTGGATGTGAAGGCCTTGCTAAGGATCACGGTGGTCTACAACGTTCCGACTGCGTGCAATAGAGCCACAGCTGATTTCATGATCTCCTCACCCTTAATGGAAGAGGAATTCAAGTCCGATAAGAAGGATTACTCTCACTACCTCACCAGGCGAGTCTTTATGTCTTGATAAGGAGGCACCGACGATTAAGCTCTGTCCTATCCGTTCTGCTTTCGGGATCGACCGCGCTACACCCACTGACCCCACCTCTACCCTTTACCCCTTCCAGCCCTCCGCCCTGACAGCTTCTCTATTTTTTCACAGAGCTGAAGCTGTTTTGTAACACTGGGAGATTCTACTCTAAGATAGGGTAATCTACATAAACTGGGCAAATGTGCTTCCAGCGGAGAGGAGATATAGCACGATGACGGTTATCGATATGACAAAGGATTCGATGGTTAATGAAGTCGCCGATGAAGTAAGGTGCGTAAAGTGCGGAGAATACGGAGATCGTGAGAAAGGATTTGCTCTTAAACACGAGATGTTCTTTACCGAATACGATCTCAAGAACGTAAACAAGGTTTACATCTGTGACCATTGCCAAACCGAGTCTTAGTGAGGCGGTGTTTAATTAACCAAGCAGATCATGCACCTTTGCGCGTTGTGAAGCAGCTTGTTGGCGATGCTACCTAGCTGAAACGGACTGCTTTCTTTAGAGCCCTTTCGCCCTATCACCAGAATTCCGTAGTTTCCCTGTTCCAGTTCTGAGAGAATATCTCCAGCCATCCCTTGCCTTGCAGCCTGCACCTTAAAGACTACCTTCTCCTCGCTCACACCCTTGCGGGTAAGACTATTTTTGCCCTCCTCGGCAAGGTCTTTGACTCTGTCGGCATATTCTTGCATCCACCTGGCTTTTTCTAAGTCCCGTTCTTCGCGCTCCAGCCCGTCGAAGATGCGGGTGTCGTCCCAGTAAATCGGAGGAATGGGTGGGATCACGTGAAATAAAGTGAATTTACTATCACTAAGATGGCCGAAGTGATGTACCGTGTGCTCTATTACCCGACGACTAATGGGCGCACCAACCAAAGCGACGAGTACGTCATGAGAAGGAACTGGTGGGTCGATCAACCAGACAGATCGCTGATCCGCCATCTGGATCATCCTATAGGACACGGGCCCCATGAGCATCCTTTCGACCAGAGGCTCTCTACGCCGAGCTAGAATAATGGGGTCTAGACCTTCTATGTTTGCCAGTTTCAACATGGCGGTAGCAGCATCATGACACTTGCCCTCGCAAGCGGTATCCAACCTAGTTGCGTCGATTCCCGACTCCACTAGTAAACCTTTAGCTTGCTCCAAGACTTCTTGCTGTTCGATATTGCAGAGTTTGCTGTATTCTTCAGTGACCTCTGGAGTCAGCCGGAGGAGCTTTGCAACGGTGGAGAGATCAGGGTCTGGAGCACCATGAAATAAGGTGATGCCCAAAGTTTTTCTTTTGGTCAAAAGAGCGCCTGCTGCAATCAGGGCATGCCGGGCGGATTCCAGATCATGGATACCAAACAACATTTTCTCTTCTACGGTCATGGATTTCAAACTCCCCTAAAAAGCCACCAAATCGCTACGCGGTCTTTTACATTTTGAGTCTTTTCAGAAAATCAATCCATTGCAAGGGAAAAAGGGCAACGTTTGCCACACCCCTCTGTCTTCCCTAAGTTGGATCATCAGTATTGTTGCGCAAACATAGCCGCCAGGTCAGACCGTAGTCTTGGCAGACTCATTATGTTCTTCTGTATCGAAGTCCTCGGAGATTCCGTAGACGAGCGGCCCTTCCCCTTTGTGAAAGGCGAGGAGCGATCGGTAACTGCTCATCAGCCTCTTGCCTATGACGGCCGCTAGACGTTTAAAGAACAGGAGCCCACTGTCTGCATGCTTCTCGAATATTTTGTCTAGTTCTTTCGTCTCTATTCTGAGTAACTTTGTTGGAGCTGAGCACTCCGCAGATGCGGTATAGAACCCGTGTTCAACCAGACTGGACCAGCCGAAAGCCTCTCCTGGATTGCTTACGAGGTGAGTTATGTGCCCTTCTGCTCCGATGGTAAGTTTCACTCTCCCTGCCGCAAGGATATAGAAGTTGCTGGCAGCGTCACCTTCTCTGAAAAGAAAGGTGCCCCCCTCATAGGACTCCTCGGATGTGACTCTGTCGATCTCATTGATGACTTCCTGACTCATTCCTTTGAATAGATCAGCTTCTAAAATAAACATAATTAACCTCCTTTCGGTTTGAATGACGTGGAGCTTATAGCCTTAAAATCCGGTTTGTTTGCGCCTTCCCCACTAGTACTGCAGCCCAAAGATCAAAGGATGATCCCTCGCGTCTGTGCCCGAGTGAAAGGCGTGGATTTTTATAAAATAAACCAACTGAGAAACCGGAAGTCAATACGAAAAACTACTATTGGGGTAGGGAATGTCTCGATATGTTAGCTTGGCTTGACCCTATTCTAAGGGAGCACTTTGCTGCCCCCCTTCTCTTGCCTGCCAGGTCGAGTGGTGAGGGCGAAGCTCGACATTATGGTAGGCTTTCCTGGCAGTCTTCGTAAGACAATGACGGACAACAAAAAATCTTCCAGTCCTACAGAAAGATCAGACAGACTCCTATGGGTGGACCCCTGTCGGCCCTGTATAATTCCTGTATATCAGTTTCGTATTTTACTGTGTGCAGTGTTTTTCATATACACCCAAACAGGAGAAAGTTAATGGAACCTTTATACCACATGGCCACATCCATACCCCTTAAAGAGGTCTCACAATTGGGGCTCATCCCGGTAGTGATGGTGGCCGCGCTTGTGATCTTCCATTTGCCGAGGCCGGAAAAAAAACGCGTTGACAAGGAAAGGGATAGTTAGCGGCTGGCAGGCAGTCCTCGCTGATCTGCTCCTACCCAGCTGCGGACCTGGGAGCGAAGGTCTTTGCTCTTCTAGATTTTTGGAAGTGCTGCCGATTTCCATGTCCGTCCAACAGTGGACCGCAGGCTGACAACGCGAAGGAGATCATGCCTTTCTGGACAACTTGTTCACCCCGTGCGCCATCCGAGATCATTACTATATGGCCTGTCGCGCCATAAACAAGTCCGGAGCCTGCCATCTGGACGAGGATGCCGGCAAGGCCATTCAGGATCATGATTATCGGAGAAGGATGCTGGAGTACGACAAAAAAATAGCAGAATTACTGGATCCCATCTGGGAGCAAGAGGTTATGAGCCATAAGTTGTCGTCGGATGAGAGACCACAATTGTCTGAGGTTATTGAAACGGCAAACGGCCAGAAGAAAATACACTTGGCCCTTCAAGGGAGTAGCAAAAAAGAAGAATGAAACTGTTAATCGCAACCTTCATATTCCTGGCTTCGCTAGTCGTCACCAGCTGTTTGGCCGCCTCCCTGGCATTGGCAACACCACCCAAGCAAGCAGCTGAAACTCTCAGGCAGGAAAGATGGTACAGCGTGGTCAGGATAACAACCGATAACTACGGCTGCAAGGCCGTGGTGGTGAAGCGTCAGGCCCCGTGGCTAAAGTAGGTAAATTCTGGCCTCTGCCTCTTGGCGCGCGATATAGTCAAAGGCCCGAACAAAACATTTAGAGCGCTTGTTGCCGTGGCTTTGGGAGCAGTCTTCGTTCTCGGGCTACAGGAAGATGTGCTCCATCAAATTTCAGCAGTGCGCCAAGTCGAACTCTTTGACTACTCGGTCGTAAACGGTTGGCTCCTTGGGCTTGCGGTGGGCGCATCTGCCATACTTGCCGAGTTGCCCAACAGCTTTCTGAAGCGGGGTTGTGTATCCCATCTAGACAGCAGGCGGCGGGGGTTCTTCGTTTGCTCTTTTTCTTCCTCGATCAAATAGATGTTCTTTTTGGCGCCTGGTTGATATTCGCTGCGGTGATGCAGGTCACTGCTGCGCACATCGGCATATCTGTCGTCATCGTCTTCGTCATGTACAATTTGGTCACGGTTGTCGGCTACGGCTTGGGAATAAGAAAGACTGCGCGATAGGCAACATGCTGTACGGTATGGCATCATGAGTTGGCCTGGGTAATTTGGGCCACCCCGTCTCCACACCGGGCTGAGAGGTAATCGGAACTGTGCCGAGGTCCGGCTCAGGTGTTAGGTTTAAGTGCCCGGGAAAAAATCAATAACAGTTATTATCGTTCACCAGTTTCTGCCAATCTTTCCTTATGGGCATAAGGGGCGGCCGGGCCAAATGTCGTGGCGCTTCAGTGGGTTCGGCGATGGCATCATCAATATGGCGCCCTGTAACTTCCCCTTTACGGAAAAAGAGATTATATATGGACCAGTAGAACTTGCTTCGGGAGGAATTGGTGGGAAAACGCCGTAAAATTGATGGGATGGAGTAAAATAGTTTGTAGACACGCATATGGCCTTCCCGCAATTGCTCCGGGGTGATATTCATGGGTTGATAAACAATGTGGCCCTGGTCGTATTTGTCCCAATCATAGGAGATCATGCGTTTTTGGGCCAGCATCTCATACCAAGCCAGTGTGCCAGGGTAAGGGGTGAGAACGGAATAAGCGCACACATCGTAGCCAGCAGCAATATTGAACTTGGCGGTCTCCTCGAATACGGAACTGTCGTCTCCATCGAAGCCAAACATGAAAAGTCCGAAAACCAAAATTCCATAACTCTGGATCTTTTTGACTGCCGCTCGGAAGGTCTCGGGGCGGTTTTGATACTTGTGAACGCTTTTCAAAACCCCTCGAGAGATGGACTCAAAGCCGATACTGAGCATATAGCAGCCGCTTTCCGCTGCAAGCTCCAGCAACTCTTCATCTAGTGCTAAGCGACTGTTCACCCCGGCTTGCCAGCGAATACCCCTCCCTTTGATGGCTCGCATCACCTGTGCAGCTCGCTTGGGGTTACCAAAAAAATCAGCATCATTCAAAGCGATTACCCGTTCGCCACATTCCTCAATTTCTTTGATCACGTCATCAATGGGCCGATAGCGAAACTGCAAGCCGTTCATCATATGCTCCGCACAAAAAGTACAGGCATGATGACAGCCACGAGAAGTCTGAATAAAGGTCTTGTTAACATAGCGATTGCTTTTGAGAAGACCATAACGCGGCAGCGGCATGTCTACCATGGGGTGCAACTTGTCCGCCTGGTAGATGCCCTTGACATTACCCTGCTGTAAATCATCCAAGACCTTAGCCATCACGAATTCCGCTTCGCCGATCACCACTGCATCAGCATGTTCCAGGGTTTCCATAGGCATAAAGCTTGGATGAACTCCGCCCATGATGACAGGAATACCACGATTCCTAAAGATATTTGCGATTTCATAGCCTCGTTTAACATAAGAGGTCATGGCTGAAATACCCACCAGATCCACTTTGAGATCAAAGTCAATGGGCTCGATGTTCTCATCAGTTAAGACCACTTCATATTGATCATCCGGAATCAAGGCGGCCACGGCCAGGAGCCCGGCCAGGGGAGAGTAGAGTGCCCGGTTGAAGTACATGGGCCGAGAGGTAAAGGAGTTCGTTTTCGGGTTGATCAGATGGATCCTGCGTGTCCGCAATGTCTGCTCCCTTGTAAATTCTTGGTAGGTTAAATTGTGAACGTTCCGGTACTCATATAAAAAAGACTTCTAACTTCGATGGAAAAAGACTCTCTGATTGACCAACTAATTTTACCCGTCATACAATATCAGAGAAAATGAGGTAAATACCTTATTTGAAGGTCGATTTGCCGGTAGAAAACAGTACGACAACAAGCGGGAATGGCAAGTCATGGCAAGTGCTTAGAGCAAACGACTCTGTAAGAACATCCCGCCACTCTGAATTCAATCCAGTTTGGAGTTACCCAAAACATCCCGTACACAAAATGGGTAATAATTCGTAAAAGTATAGAGTTTTGCCAATGAAAAAACCCCGGGGATAATACCCGGGGTTTTTATATGCGAGTGGCGGAAGTGCATGGGAATCGAACCCACCTGGGACAGCCCTCACTGCCCCACACCGGATTTGAAGTCCGGGAGCCCCACCAGTGAGCTTGGCACTTCCGGGCGTTTTATAACAAAAATGGCTTATTCTGTCGAGCTCTTTAGACATCGCCCGAGAAGGCGATGCCGTCAGTTGTCAGTCGTCCGTGGCCGGTTGTTCAAGTCGTTCAAACCGTTCAAGTCGTTGAAATCGTTGAAGTCGGAAATACTTTTAGAGTGCCGTTCTTCTGAATTCTGCCTGTCCCGCTAATTGGCGTAGGCAAGAAGCGGGGGATTCTGACTCCTGGATTCTAACTAACCTCTGACTTCTGACCTCCGACCTCTAACTCCAAGCCCCATGCCTTTTTGACAACGGACTACTGACCCCGCAAGGCTGGTTGCTCTTTCCTCCCTGCTCATCTATGATTGTTCATCGTTTTTCCCTCCGGTTACAATAGAAAAGACAGGAAGCTATAGAATTTGACGACGGCAGAGACGCTCAAAATCGGTGGTGTGGAACTGGGTCAGGGTTTGATCCTTGCCCCCATGGCGGGTATTACTGACTTGAGTTTTCGTCGAATTGCCAAGAGTATGGGGGCGGATTTAGTGACCTCAGAGATGGTTAGTGCTGAGGGAATTGTGCGTCAGAGTGGTAGCACCAGGTTACTCCTGAAGAGCCACCCAGAGGAAAAACCACTGGCTGTCCAGCTCTTCGGATCGGATCCATCAGTAATGGGTGAAGCTGCGTCCATTGTCGCGGCTGAGGGCGCGGACATAATTGATTTAAATATGGGATGTCCGGTGCCGAAGGTGCTCCGTCAAGGGGCGGGTGCCGAGCTCATCCGGCAGCCGACAAAAGTAAAGCAGATAGTCGAAGCTGTGCGCAGGGCCGTGACTGTTCCGGTTACGGTGAAAACTAGGTCCGGCTGGAGCAAATCCCAGATCAATGTATTAGAAGTGGTCAAAGCTGCTGAAGATGGAGGAGCGGCAGCCATCACCATTCATCCCCGAACAGCCAAGCAAGGATTTTCCGGAAAGGCAGATTGGCATCTCATTGCGGAGGTAAAACAAGCAGTGACCATTCCGGTTATCGGCAACGGAGACGTTACCCGTCCCGAGCAGGTTGGAGAGATGAGGCAATTGACCGGATGCAATGGAGTGATGATTGGCCGTGGAGCAATGGGCAACCCCTGGATATTCAAACAGGCCAAACAGCTGGCACAAGGGGAGAATGTATCCAACCCGTCGGTGCGAGAGCGATTGGAGGTTATGGGGCATCACCTGGAGCTGTATAAAGAATCGTTCTCAAGGTGGCAGAGCCTGAGCGGTATTCGCTCTCGGCTCATGTGGTATAGTAAAGGCTTGCGGGGAAGCGCACGCTTACGTGCCGCCCTGAGCGGTTGCCAAGATTTAGAAACTATGATCAAAATCTGCGAGGATCACTTTGCAACACTGGAGGATTGAAATTTTTGTCTCTCACAGAGCTCTCTGTGGACTCTAGAGCCTGCAGGGCTTGTCCTGAGCAAGGCCGAAGGGTTCGGGCGAGAGATAGGAGACTTGGTGAAAGTAAAGGTAGCAAAGAATGCCGGTTTCTGCATGGGGGTGCGGCGGGCCTTGGACCTGGTGCTCAACGCTGCCAGGGACCTACAACCCGATGAGATTATTCATACCTATGGACCTCTCATCCACAACAATCAAGTCCTGGAGATTTTGGAAAAGAGAGGAATTCATTGTCTTCAGGACATGGAGGAGGCAACAGAGGGGCGTATAGCCATAAGGGCCCACGGGATTCCTCCCCAAGAACGACACGCAATAAGAGAGAAAGGTTTCAAGATCATCAACGCCACCTGTCCGAGGGTGGCTAAGGTCCAGGGAATTATAAAGAAACATGCACTGAGAGGTTACGGTATCGTCATTGTCGGTGATGACAATCACGCCGAGGTAATAGGGCTAAAAGGATTCGCCAATGGGCGCGCTCACGTCTTGAACACGGCAGAAGGAGTTGAGCAACTTCCGGCAATGGACAGGGTATTGGTGGTGGCACAGACCACCCAAGATGAGCGGGCCTTTAAGGAAATTTCTACCCTCATAGAAAAACGCTATCCGGAAACCGAGATTTACAACACTATCTGTGACTCCACCCACAATCGTCAGGAGGAAGTGCGCTCTCTCTGCAAGGAGGTAGAAGCAATGGTGGTTGTGGGTGGGCACCATAGCGGAAATACCAAGCGACTGGCAGAGATAGCCTCAGCTACCGGTATTCCCACGTTTCATGTGGAGACCGAAGAGGAACTGGAGCCACAGCAATTTCAGGACCTAACTGTTGTCGGTGTCACCGCAGGCGCTTCGACTCCCCACTGGCTGCTCAGGAGGGTTGTGCACAGATTGGAGAGCATACAACCCAGGGGAGTGAGGCCGTTGGCAAGAGCCTTTGACCACTACTTGCGATTCCTCTTGCAAAGCAATCTCTATGTGGCAGGCGGGGCAGGATGTTTGAGCTATGCGGCAGCTGTGCTTCAAGGCATAAAGCCGAGGCTCGCGGATTTTTTTATAACGTTCTTCTATGTATTTGCCATGCATGTGCTCAACCGCTACACGGACAAGGCGTCGCGCTTCAACTATCCTTCCCGCGCTGCCCTTTACGAGCACTATAAATTCGGCTTTTTTCTCAGCAGTCTGAGTGGTGTAATTGCTGCGCTGATCATCGCCAATGCCCAGAGCAGGTCCACTTTCTTCGCCCTGCTAGCTATGACTGGATTAGGACTACTTTACAGCGTGCGCATCTTTCCGGAGAGTTGGCTGCGAGTTGTTAAAGTGTCAAAACTCAAAGACATACCCGCATCCAAGACCATTTTCGTTGCCGCCGGCTGGAGCGTTGTGGCCACTTTGCTTCCGAGTCTGCGGGAGAGTCACACCCTGGGTTTTCAGACTCTTTTTGCATTTGGTGTGGTTTTTGTCCTGGTTTTTGTGCGCTCGGCCGTCTTTGACATTGTGGATATTCAAGGAGATCGACTTGTTGGCGAGGAGACCCTGCCCATTGTCATAGGTGAGAAGCGCACCAGACGGCTGTTGGTCTATCTGGTTTTGGCTTTGGCAATCTCCTTGTTGGTAGCGCCTCTCCTCGGTTTAGCCACGGATTTTGGTTATGTAATGCTGATTACGTGCTTGTATATCGGTCTTTACCTTTTCGTACACAAGAGGGAGTTGCTGAGGCCGGGCAGCCTCCGCTTCGAAACTCTTGTGGAGAATGGCTTTTATCTGGCTGGTGGTCTCGCTGTTATCTACCAAATCGTAATTAATGGCCCCTAAGAACTGTAAGATGTGAGATGATTCATCGCATGGCGCAAAGCGCAGAGCGTTAAGGCTCAAGGCACTTTAGCTCATTTTAGACACTTCTCAGATGTCACCTCAAATATCCGTAATAATAACTACTTATAATAGGGCCGCTATGGTGACGGAAGCGGTGGAATCAGTTCTGGCCCAAGAGATGACCGACTTTGAGCTCGTTGTGGTTGACGACGGCTCAACCGATGAAACGGCAAAAGGACTCTCCATCTTTGACTCACGTCTCAAATATTACCAACAGGAAAATGCGGGAGTAAGCGCTGCGCGGAATCGTGGACTCGAGGTCTCCACTGCCCCGCTGGTTGCTTTTTTAGACTCTGATGACCTGTGGCATCCCTCCAAATTGCACCTTCAGCATAATTACCTGAAGGAACATCCAGAGATTCATCTTTGCCAGACAGAAGAGATCTGGTGGAGAAAAGGTCGGCAGGTGAGTCCTAGAAAACACCATCGAAAGCCATCAGGGGACATTTTTAGACGGAGCCTGGATCTTTGCCTGGTAAGCCCCTCAGCGGTGATGATGCGACGAAAGCTTTTCGAAATGGTGGGCTATTTTGACGAGGATTTGCCAGCTGCTGAAGACTATGATCTGTGGCTGCGCGTTTCAGTTGAACATGCG
>JAJDNB010000214.1 GCA_022340905.1 Deltaproteobacteria bacterium
TAACTGCTTCACCAATCTCGTGCAGTTCTTTAATGAAGTGCAACACTCCTCCCATCTCCCGTCCTGGCTGGAGGAAGAAGAACATCAAACTTCCCGTAAAAGCCATCCAGGAAAATATGAGAAGCCCGAATGATTGTACCAAGCCGGCTAAACCCTGGTGAGATTGTCGATCTGGCAGGTGGAATTTCACCAAGGTGAGAATGTCTTCCCAAACGAGGATCAAGCCGGCTTTATTATAAGGGACCCACTGCTTGAAACGCACATTGGCCGGTCCAACCAGACCGTAAAACAAGCGCAGAGCGATGAAAAGAGCAAGGCCTATCCCCAGCCACTTATGCACGGTAAACCCCAAATGCTTGGCGTGCTCATAGTCACCTGCCCAGCCACTGATCAGATAGGCCAAGAGACCACAGGTCAGGATCCCCAGATGCAGAAAGCGCACAAAAATACCAAGATCGTCTTTTTTTTCTAATTCAGTCATTAAAATTCGTAGAAATCGTAGAAATCCTAGAAATCAGATAACGAATAACAAAAAGCCAGAGGACAGATGACAGAGGACAGAAAAAGCAGGCAGCGGGCAGCAAGCAGCAAGAAGACAGAGGTCAGAGGTCGGAGAATAGTAGGACGACGCGCTCGCCTATAATCTCTGACTGGTTCCCAGGCTCTGCCTGGGAACCAGGTTAAACCGTATAACTAATAACTAATAACGGATAACGACTAATGTAGTCGCGATCACTTCTTCTCGGGTTCCTGAAAAGAAATCAGCTCCACTTCAAAAATCAGGGTGCTATTGGGTGGAATGCGGTTTCCTGCACCGCGCTCGCCGTATGCCAGGTCAGGTGGAATATAGAGTTCCCATTTTGAGCCTTTCTTCATCATTTGAAGCGCTTCAGTCCAGCCAGGGATGACACCTGTTAGAGGGAAGGTTGCCGGTTGACCTCTGTCATAAGAGCTGTCGAACTGGGTGCCGTCGATGAGGGTGCCGCGGTAATTAACCGTGACAGTGTCGCCTTCTTTGGGGCTTGGTCCCTTGCCTTCCTCTATGATCTTGTACTGGAGGCCACTGGCCGTTGTCTTGACTCCTTCCTTGGTCTTGTTTTCGGTAAGAAACTTTTCACCCTCGACCAGATTCTTTTCTGCTTGCGCCTTTAATTCTTCCTGCATGGCAGTCATGCTTCTTTGTCGAAGATTTGACAGGGAGGAACCCATTTCTTCCTCAGTTAAGCGTGATTCTTTTCCGCTGAGGGCGTCTTCAATTCCTTCGCTGAGCACTTCGGCGTCCAGGTCCGCTTTCATTTTTTTGAGGTTTTGTCCAAACTGGTACCCTACGCTGTAGCTCTCTTTAGACTTGTCGTCCTTTAATTCCACTTTTTTCTTTTCCGGTGTGCAGAAAGGGAGAAGCAGCGCCATGCTGACAGCGACCACGAGGAAATACCTGGTTCCTGATCTTTTTTTAGATTTACTTTTCATGAAATATTCTCCTATGTGCGCCTTTTCTTTAGGTGGTTAACCACTCGTCTTAAAGCTATGTTGCTGGAAATCCATCTGACGCTATTTCTTTCCAAGAATCGGTGTACACTCTCACACGACCAAGGGTTATGCAAGAGGAAATTTAAAAGGAGGTTGGTAGTAACAAAGGATTGGAGTATTGGAGCAGCAGAGTATGGGAGTGTTGGAGTAATGGAGTAATGTGTTAAAAAGTTCTCATTTCCATCATCCCATTATTCCAACATTCCAATGTTCCATCATTCCACTTGGTATCATCCTCTTCCCTTGCTCTTACCTTCCTTCTTGACTTTTCTTAACTCAATCTCCACCTCAGCCTGCAATGCTTCCAAGGTCCTGGCCTTCGAGAGTCGCCCATTGATGTAAACGGTGGGCGTGCCTCTCACCCCTAGATAACCCCCGAGCCTGATATCCTGGTTTATTCTTGCCACTATCTTCAGATCGTTCATGTCCTTTTCAAATTCTTCCATGTTCAAATTGAGGTCGCGGGCGATCTGGAGAAACTTTTCATCGCTCAGGTTGTCACCATTCATGAAAAGACGGTCGTGATACTGCCAGAATTTTCCCTGTCTTTTGGCAGCGAATGCAGCAACTGCCGCCTTTTTAGAGAATTTATGGCTTCGCAGGGGAAAGTTCAGGAAGATCAGTCTCACTTGATTGGGATCTTTCTCGAGCAACTGCTCGAGTATGGGCGCGAGCCTCGCACAGGCAGGTCACCCAAAGCAGCTAAAAACACCTATCTCCACTGGTGCATCAGCCGGCCCTTTGGAAGGTGATAGCGAAAGGTCGGTATCCTGGGCAAAGACAGAGGCAGAGAAAATCAGACTGAAGACTAAGGTAAATACCAGGCGTAATTTGATATTTGTATTCTTGCGCATACTTTCCGGAATCCTTCCTATTCTGCTTTAGTGTCGCTGAGTCTAAAACTAATTTTTCAAAATTTCAAGGTTCGCATAAGGAAGGGGCTCACTCAGTCAGTTTTAAAGGATACCTTAATTTCGTTAATTCGCGAGACAGGCGGGAAAAGCGAGAAAGGCGAGATAAAAAACCTGGGAGCGAGATTAAACCGTATAACGAATAACGGATAACGAGGGAGCCCACAGCTCACAGGCAGTTCGTAGAAGCCGTAGAAGTCGTAGAAATCGTAGAAACGATTGAATTCGTATAACGGATAACAAATAACTGATAACGTACCTGAGGGAGGGGCTTTTAGCCGCGATCGAATTCTCTCCTGCTCATTCAATCTTGAGATGAATCAACCGCCCGCGTATTCTGACGCCCCTGCCTTTTCCCACTTTAATGGTAACATCGCCCCCTTGTTTGAGAGTCTGCAAAAACTCGGCAGCTTGCTCGGGGCCAGTTATGGTCTGGTCATTCACACCTGTGATCAGGTCGCCGGTGCGCAGCCCCATGGCAATGAGGATACTGTCGCGAGGCAATTTGCCGATCCTGAATCCATAGGGCTTTCCAGCTCGCGTGTAGGGTGAAATGTTCAGCTCCTGAATCACCTGGTCGACATT
>JAJDNB010000010.1 GCA_022340905.1 Deltaproteobacteria bacterium
CAACAGAAGTACCCGTGTTCTCTATCTCACCGCCGAGGAATTCACCAATGAGATGGTCGTTGCCATCAAGCAAAAGCGCATGGAAGGATTCAAGCAGAAATACCGCAACGGCTGCGATGTGCTTCTTTTGGAGGAAGTCCAATTTCTTAGCGGCAAAGAGAAGACACAGGCTGAACTCGCCTTTACGCTTGATGCGTTGAGCAGGGACAACAAGAGAGTAATATTCACCGGAACCCACTTCCCGAGGGACATTCCCAAACTCAAAAGCAAGCTGCAATCACGGCTGACAGCGGGCATGGTTACCCATATCGAACCGCCCGATTTTCAAACAAGGCTAAAGATTCTCGAAAAGAAGGCAGATAACGAGGGAATCCTCCTTCCCTCAGAAGTTGCAGACCTGTTGGCCACCCACATCACCCGGGATGTGCGACAGTTGGAAAGCTGTATTATTGGTATTGTAGCCAAGTCTTCTCTGTTGGAGAAGGCAATCGATCTCAGACTCGCCCATGAAGTTCTGGAATCGGTCTGTGACAGCCGCGAGGCAGTGAGCATAGAACGGGTACAGCAAGTTATCTGTCAGTACTTCAAGGTCTCAGTTGAGGCGCTGAAATCCAATTCCCGCAAAAAAGGCGTGGTATACCCGCGTAATCTGGGTATGTATTTCTGCCGCAAATACACTGACGAAACCTTGGAGTCCATCGGTCGGGCCTTCAATCGTTCCCACGCCACGGTCATCCACGCTGTGGATAGCATTTCACGGCAGATTCAACAGAAGAGCGGTGTGCGCAACCAAGTTGAGTTTTTGGGGCAACAGCTCGAAAATCCCTCTTCTGGCAGCTCACCCTTTGCCATTTAGATTACCCCGGATATTTGAAAAGGCCTGTTGACTCAGTTCAGGGGGATATCTACATACTCCCTCTCCTCTCAAGCTACTAGGTCCCAAAGCGTGATCCCAGCCAAGTCCGGTGACAGCGGAAGCAAGCCCGTTGAATGTCTCGGAGGGAACCCTACTCTACAGGGGGCGAGCCGTGATTCAGACCACGTCCCCGCGAAGCCTGTCCCTGGCTACGATCAGGGAGCGAGGAACCAAACACCAAATGAGCTCATTAAAGTTTTCTAGATTCCGCAACTAGAGGCGGCCTCGTCCAGAATGACGGATTTGGCCGAAAGGAACCTCGGAACTAGTGTCAGTCACCTGATTGAATTTCTGCTGGGGAGATACAAAGGGTAATTCCATTGGTATCCATAGACGGGTAGGTTCTTACAGCTGGCAGCTCTAAACCAGATGTCAGGGCAAAAGCAACCTCTGGACGCATATTGGGATAACACAAACACTCGAGCTTCAGGTTGCGGCCGGGCTTTCCAGGTGCTGGCCAGAGTTGGCGAAACCCATCTGCCTGTTCCTCCAGGTGATGCCTTATTTCTTGCTCCGTTTCATTCTTCAGAGGCCCTTGCCTGAGTTGGTCAAGGGTGGCAGTCAGTGACTCCCGCCATTTATCTAATGTTGACTCGCGGTCGAGCAACTCTCTGAATTCCAGGACTTCTTCCAAAGAAAGTGACTGGGTATCAGGAATAATTGCCAGAAGATACTGGGCCGGTTCCAATGTTGGCAATTCTCCTCTGGTAGGGGCAACCTGGGATGGCAACCGTTCGGCAATCTCGGACAGGACCTCTGGGCTGGTAGTAAGGGCAGGAAAAGAGGGCATCTCTTCCTGTAACCAGTAAAGATGAGTCCAGGCCCTCAGACGTTGAAAAGGATATTGCGTTCGAACCGGATCCGACTCTTGCAATAATGGCGGTGTGGGCTCCGTGATCTCACTTTCTTCGTCGGCACCAATGCCGACTTCCTCCTGAAACTTGGCCTCCAGCCCACGGATACGCTCCAGCTGTAGATCCAGTTCTAGATGTTCATAGTCGAATTGATGAGCGAGAAGGATGAAGAGAGCTTGGTTAACAAGCTCCAGCTCTTCTTCACTCAACCGAGGGTAAGCCTGCCTGATTTTTGCCACCAGACCTGTGCGAGAATCCTCGAAGTCCTCTTGCAAGGCAAAGGTTTGAAGCAAATGAGCCAGCCCGCCGTTGTGGTGAACTTTTCCCAATTGAGCATATGTCCTGCTTGCCCTGCCAAGAGTTTCTAGGAGGACGGGATTGGAGATAGGAAAGTAGATTTCAATCAGCTGAGAAGTCCGGGCCAAATCTGGCAGGCCAGGATTGGAATCCGGGAAAACCTGCAATAAACGAATGGTATCGAAGTATGGGATTAACCTTTTCAAGTCATTTTCATTTAATAGCGTGTAGGGGAAATAGGTAACGATCAATTTGTTCTTTTTGGTATCCATATTGTATTTCCGTCGAGTTAGGATGTCAGAAAGAGATCGGCAGTCACAGGGGGCAGGAGACCACGTTTGTGGGCCAGCTCCAAAAGCTTTCTAACGGCGAGCCTACCCGCCTCTCCCAAATCGAGTGAGTACTCATTTACGTAAAGATCTATATGTTGCTTTATCACCTCGTCGTCCATCTCCTGGGCGTGTGTCTTGATATACGCCCAAATTTCTCCCGAATTTTGGCGAGCGAAATTTAAGCTCTGACGAACAGCATCCTCCATTACCTCGGCAACATCAGGACCGAGGTCGCGCCGAACCAGAATTCCTCCCAAGGCGATAGGAAGATTTTGGGTTTCTTCCCACCAGCCGCCCAAATCCAGCACCTTGTGTAGTCCGTAGTGGTTATAAGTAAATCTGCCTTCATGGATGACCACGCCGGCAGCAAACTCGCCGCTTTGCAAGCGGGGCATAATGGCATCGTAGGGCATTGGGTGTACGTGAGTAAAATCTTCTCCGTAGAGCTGGAGAAGGAGGTTTGCAGTGGTTAACTCGCCGGGAATAGCTATGGCTTCACCCCGCAGACTGTTCATATCCCTTGGTTCCCTTGCCACCACCAGGGGGCCACACCCCCTCCCCAGGGCAGCTCCGGAGCGAAGCAGCCCGTAGCGCTTTGCCACCAGTGCAAGGGCGTGAAAGGATATTTTGGTAAAGTCGAGGAGAGCTTCCCTTGCAAGTTTATTCAGTGTTTCCACATCCTCGTGGAGTATTTCCAGCCGGAAGCCGGGAATCTCGAGCTTGCCGGTGGCAAGTGCACCAAAAATAAAGGTGTCGTTGGGGCAAGGGGAAAAACCGAGAGTTAAAGTTCTCATGAGTACGATACCTTGTTTGCAGGCGAAAAAATCTGCCTAAAACGGCGTTACGCTGTGCAAGTCGACTGGGCGAACCGGAGACGGGGAGAAAAATGCTCGCCTCACCGTGTCACCGAGTCGCCGTATCTCCGCGTCGCTCCGGTAACGTAGCAACCATATTATTATCAAAGCAAGATTCGATAATAACACAAAGGTTGCGGAACTGCTCACTCCTTGTCCCAATTTTCGAGCAAAAAGAGAAGGACCCGCTGACAATTGTTCAAGGCCTTCTTCAGTTGCCATCTCTTTTTTCCTCGGTCACCGGCTCTATTGCTCAAACCCCTGATTTCCATAAAAGGAACTCCGTAGCGGAGGCAGACTTGAGCAACTGCTCCACCCTCCATATTTTCGCACAGGGCCCCAAAACGATCAGATAACAGACGGGCCCTGGCGGAGCTACCACTGACGGCTGAGACTGTGACAAAGGGGCCCACATGTATTCGGGGTGCGAGAACCACACGCTGCCAATCACCGAGCAGTTGCCTGCTGCGCTTCAGCTCCTGCGGGTCCACCCCCATGCGATTGAAGATGGGCTCGCCTGCAGAATCAATCAGGGAAATACCTATGGCATCAAGTGGTTGCCAGCTGCTGATAGTTGCCACGCCCTCGTCCCCAAAAATTTCCTCACTGGCCAAAGCAACATCGCCAATCTCGACTCCCGCCAGAGCGTATGCTCCACCGGAACCCCACACCCAAAGACGGGATACCGGGTAACCGGACAAAAGGGCTGCAGCCGCAGCCGCAGCGTTAACTTTACCCAGGCCAGAGAACACCACAATAATCTCCTTGCCGGCAAGAGTGGTGCGATAGATCTTTAGATCCCCCTTGGTCTCCGTCCGAACAATTTTGCATTGTTGAAGGATGAGCTCACCTTCACTCGGCAGCGCAGCGAGTAAGGCTATTGGCCCGGAACGCTTGTCTTCACTCATGGGTGCCCTTCTTTGAAATCTCAAGGTGTCAGGTTTCCCCGCTGTCCCTTAGGTTCAGACGGGATTTCCGCTTCGCTCCAACAGGTGTCAGGAACCAGCTTGCAGCTGACAGCGGGCAGCAGTCAGCTCGCGGCATGCCGTGATAATTCTGTATCCGGGCTATCTTTTTGCTGCCCGCCGCTCGCTGCTAGCTGCTGTTTTCCCTATGCCCTATGCCACATCCCACATCCCACATCTCATATTTCATATCTCAAATCCGCAATCCCCAATCCAAAATCAGAAATCCCAGATCACACTAGCTTTCGTAAATAGTTGAAGGTGCTGTGCGGACGCGGACACTGTTGACGTTCAAGTGCCTTCAATAGACTGTAGAATTCCTGCCGGCTACGCTTTTGCCCTCTCAAGTCGACCACAAAATCCCGCACGCCCAAGTTGCCCAGATCCACTAAATGTTCGAAAAGGCACAGAGGGCGGTCAGAGTGGACAGAGGTAAGTTCCGCCTGCCTGCTATGCTGCAGTCCAATTCTCTTCGAGTCCCTAATGATGGATCCTGGCCGTGGCTTAATTTCGAGACGGCTAGTAAAAAGAGATGGCCAGCCAAAGACTGTTGCCAGGGGGGTAGGTCTCTGGCTTGCCGCTGCCAGCTTTGCCAGATTGTTGCGATCGTTTTCTACAGAGAGAATCACCCGTTTGCAACCCATCTCATTGAGCAGAAAAGCAGCATGTGAGTTGAGCACATTAAAGGTATAGTCTGCAATGATGGCATCAGGCGGCCTTGTGAATAAGCGGAAATGTGCCCAGTTGGCCACCAGCCATTGGTTATGGCCCAGTCGCTGCAGTATACCTATTTGATTTCTGAAAAACTCCAAATCCTTCTGATGGATTATTGCTGGTAGACCCCAGAAGAGGCGACCTCTCTTACTGGAGGCCATTTTCCCTTTTGACAAAGAATTGAGGTTGGACCTGGTTGCCTGTAAGAGGATCCAGTGGGCGCCTGAATCAAGAGCAACATTTAGCAGGGGTAAATAAGATAGCCTAAGGTAAAGGGTAGTGGCTTGCTTTTCTGTTTTTCCTGTGTTTACTTTTGGGGGTATATGTATCTGCACAATTGTTCGAGAGCCAGCCAACCGAGGTTTTGAAGTTTTTTCTCTGAGAAGACGGCGAAGTTTGGCAGGTGAATATGTTTTCTCGGACTTAGAACCGGTTTTGAAAATTCGATCTCCCCTGCGAGCGTCACCAATGCGGGGGACTGCAACCACCGCACCGGTTGTGGCCGCGGTCGGATGCTTGTCTTGGAGCGTCATGTCTCTGAGAGTAAAAGCGGTTTTTTCTACTTCCTCATTCGACTCCAACCGCAGTCGATCGCCGACTGTCAGGGGAGATTCCAACCTGAGCCCCATACGATTTCCACGCACCCATTCCACCCTGGCGGCAAGACGACCACTGGCACCGCTCCGATGCGGCGTAATGATTTCATTACGCTGATCGACCGAGAGAAATCCCACGGTGGGTTTCCTGCCGTATGCCTCTTTGAGGAGCCGTCGGGCTCTAGCTACCGCCTTGGCCTCATTTTCTGGTGGAGAGTCCAAGACGTGCCGATAGGCACGGACAACCGCTGAAACATAAGATGCAGGCTTCATGCGACCTTCAATCTTGAAGGCGGCCAGCCTAAGTTTACGCAACCTGGGGATCAAATCGATGGCGGATAGATCATTTGGAGAGAAAAAATATCCTTGGTTCTTGCCCGAGCGATAGAAACGCCTGCAAGGCTGTACACATCTGCCTCGTACGCTGCTCCGGCCTCCATAGAAGGAACTTGCCAGACAAAGACCGGAGTAGGAATAGCAGAGAGCACCGTGGATGAACACCTCCAACTCCAAGGTGGTGCTGGCCGCAATGTGAGCGATTTCCTCAACCGCAAGCTCACGGGCCAATACCACTCGCTGAAAACCCATATTTTGTAGTTGTTCAACCCCAGCTGAGTTGTGAATGGTCATGAGAGTGCTTGCGTGTAAGTTCAGGTTGGGGAAGTGAAGTTGGCACAACCGAGCAATGGCACCATCTTGGATGATGAGCCCATCGGGTTCAATCTGCGAGAGGCCAGCAAGGGTAGTGACGATTTCCTCGATTTCCTCTTCCCGTACTGCAGAGTTCAGGGCTACATAAAGTTTTACTCCCTGCTTGTGGGCGTATTCGTTCAGCCGGGCTATATCGTCTAGAGAGAAATTGGCCGCCTGGGCTCTGGCATTGAACTGGCGATAACCCAGATAGATGGCGTCGGCACCGTTTTCCAGGGCGGCAAAAAAACTCTCCATGTTTCCTGCTGGTGCCAGTAACTCCGGAGTGTTCATAGTGTCTCGGTATAACCTGCTAGATCCACGATTAGCTGGGCAAGAGCTGCATTTGACATTACTCATCTCTCATTGGACATTGAAAATTGTAGCTTGAGAGACAAGAGTAATGTATGCATTGTATCAAAATGATAAATGCGAAATGACAAATAATAAATGACAAATGACAAGTGATCTTGGGGATAATTACCTAACCAGGAGTACTTCGTAGTCGGGACGGGTCCTCAGCCTTCCTCGGCCAGAGGTTTCCAAGTTTCCCGTAAGATGGTCCATTG
Organism: Deltaproteobacteria bacterium; assembly: GCA_022340905.1. GTDB lineage: Bacteria > Desulfobacterota > Syntrophobacteria > BM002 > BM002 > BM002. Next base: position 6,788 of record JAJDNB010000010.1, read on the forward strand.
GCCGCCATGCCAGCGAAGATGAAGAGTTTTAAGGCCAAAGTCCTGATGCATAGGGGAACGATATTCTTGCTTGCAGACCACCACTGCCCTGTTGCCGTTTATCTCTAATTTGATATCGGTCAACTGAATAAAACGGTCCTGTGACCGACTAAAGAGCCTTTCTTTATAATGTTTCCAGCCTCTCAAGCCCATATTCCTCGCTCTAAATTGGGGATGATAACAGGCCAAGTATTTGGAGAGAGTGCCTTCTTGCCAGGCACGCCTCCACTCTTCGACAAAAAGGTAAATGGATCTTTGCTCATGCTCTCTGTCGGAAGGAGGCAGAGCTGCCAAATTTATGGGGCGAACCACCCGACGGGTTGATTTGCGCCAGTCTTCAGCCAAAATGCGCCAATCCGCCGAATTCTGAACCAAATACAGGTGTTTGAGACCAGCGGAGGCAAATCGATCGGATCGATAAATTTGTTCAGCTGTGGCCAGAACCATCTTACCCTGACGGAAGAAGCGAATATCATTGAGCTGAACGGAAATTGCTCTATAACGACTGTTCAACTGAATTTTTCTCATTCGCCAGCCCTGAAGGTCCAGATTTCCCCATGTGAAGTCTTTGGTGTAGTGAGAAAGATAGCGATCCAGATCTTTTTGTGACCAAGCCTGGCTCCAGTCCTCAACCTGGTCAAAGAGTATCTGCCCCTGGCGGAACAGATCATCTCGTTCCACATACTGCAATCGTTTCTCTACAATAATAGGGGTGTCCCATAGTTTGATGTATTTTCCCAGCTCAACCACATCTCCATTGGCAAGGACAATGCAACCATTGGTGCTGCGTGCTTTTAGCTGTTCGTTAGTGCCATGGACCCAGATATTGTTACCCCCTTTATTCATTCTTCGATCAAAAAGATTAGGATAATTCATGGGAAAGGCCCTGGCGCCATATGTGGCAGTAAGGTACCTCTCTCCCACGGCTTTGGTAAAGAAGTATACGCCCTCGGGAGTTTTCTGATCACCGCTCACCTCTTTATCACCGGGGCTTTCACCGGTGGCGCATTTGAAGGTGGCCACGAGGTTATAGTCCCCGGAGAACTCATAAACGAAGAGTCGCTGTGAAGCCTTTTCCACCAGAATGACGTGGTGCGGTTCGGCGTTGGGAGATATGATTAAATTGGCTGGTAGTTTGACGGCATTACTTGTGGCAGGTATGCCTACAACAAGTAAGGTTAGCGCCACCAAGGTACATCCCCGTTTCTTCCACCATCCCCGGATTATGTGCATGTCATTGCCGTCTAGTCGATGTGGTATGAATTTCAGGAATCTCCTCAATCCCCTGCTCCAAAAACCTGTGCGAAAATTGTATCAACGTGTTTCAGATAATAGCTCAGGTCGAACAGTTCTTCCAGTTGATCTGGGTGCAGGTGCGCCATTACCTCTGGGTCGGCCGCCAAACGGTTTTTGAATGTGGAGCCTTCGTTCCAAACAGCCATGGCATTTCGTTGAGTCAGACGATAGGCTTCGTCCCGATCTACACCACCCTCTGTCAATGCCAGCAATACGCGCTGCGAAAAAAATAATCCCCCAGTACTCTCCAGATTCTCCCTCATTCTTTCTTCGTAGACAATGAGCCGGTCAAGCAGGTTGGTGAGACGGTGAAGCATGAAGTCGAGGACAATAGTGCTGTCTGGGGCAACAACCCGCTCAACGGATGAATGGCTGATGTCCCGCTCGTGCCAAAGGGGAATGTTCTCCATGGCCGCAGCTGCACTGGCACGGACTAACCGTGCAAGTCCGCATAGGTTTTCGCTGCCAATAGGATTCCGCTTGTGGGGCATAGCTGAAGAGCCCTTTTGGCCTTCGGAAAAATACTCTTCTGCCTCGCGGACTTCTGTGCGCTGAAGATGGCGAATTTCCAAGACGATTTTCTCGATGCTGCTGGCAATAATAGCCAAAGTGGAAAAATACTCGGCGTGACGATCTCGTTGAATGATCTGGGTGGAAATGGATGCCGGCTCTAATCCCAATCGAAGACAGGCAAGCTTTTCAACCTCAGGAGCCACATTTGCATAGGTACCAACTGCTCCCGAAACTTTGCCGACACTAATGTTTTCTCGGGCTCGGAGCAACCTCTCTCTATTGCGCTCCATGTCCGAGTACCAAAGTGCCAATTTGAGGCCAAAGGTGATGGGCTCGGCGTGTACTCCGTGAGAGCGGCCAATCATGACCGTGCCGCGATGCTCGAAAGCGCGTCGTTTCAGAACTTTGAGCAACGCTTGAAGATCATCGAGCAATAGGTCTGCTGCTTCCTTGAGAAGCAAGGCGAGACTGGTGTCCAAAATGTCGGAGGAGGTCAGTCCAAGATGGATATAGCGGGCGGGCTCTCCCACATATTCCGCCACACAGGTAAGAAAGGCAATGACGTCGTGTTTTGTCTGACGTTCTATTTCGTCGATGCGATCCGCATCGAAATCTGCCTTTTGCGCAATCTCCTGGGCCGCTGCAGCAGGTATCTGTCCCAACTGGGCCATGGCGTCGACTACAGCTAGTTCCACCCGTAACCACTGGCGATAACGGTTTTGCTCCTGCCAGATGCGGCCCATTTCTGGACGAGTATACCGTGGAATCATAATCTTCTCACTCCGAAAAAGCCTGGTCCCTTGGGTCAGTTCAAGTTTCAATGGCTCGGCGGTAGAGATCCCCAGTTGGGTTCTCTACCAATGAAGCATCCAAGCCAGTGCCACCTTGTCCGTTAAAAGATTGACCGCTTATATCACAATAACAGTCATAGATTCAAGGAGTTATGCAATTTATGTGCAGAAAAGATACCTAATTGGGGAATGAGGGAATTAGGGGATTGCGAATTTCGGATTTGTCCTACGGACTCCCGCCCTTCGGGCGGGTTCCCAGGTTCGGATTGCGATGGGCATGGGGCATAGAGTAAGCCAATTATATGCTCCATGCTCCAAGCCCTATGCTCCATGCTCCAAGCCCTATGCTCCATGCTCTGTTGACATATTAGGGGTTCATTGGGAACGAGAAACTAATCTTCTGACCTGTCGTTTTTTAAAAATTCATCCAACCGGATGACTTTGGCGGGGGAGGACGGGCTGGGGGTGAAACTGCCGCGCTTCTCCCGTCTTTTCAGCTTTTCAACATGTTGCTTCAGCTGATCATTTTGTTTGATCAACTTTTCAATTTGATCTTCCACCAGCTTCCATGAAAGATCCAACTCGGTGGTGTCCACCTCCATCTCGAGCAGGGGGTTGAGCCTTCTTATCAGCCCGCTGCAAAGCCTGTAATTTGTGCCCTGCAAGTAAGAGGCAGCATGCGCCCAGAGGCTAATGGACTCCATGTTCTGTTCTTGCGCTTTGGCAAGAAATAAAGAGTGGATGGCACTGGGGCCTACGTAGTCTATGAGCGCCACCGGCTCTCTCAGTTGGCGAAGTCTCTGGACGTCATCTATGGAAGCACCTGCAGCGGAAATCTTGGTCTCGTTGTGAAGCACTTCGTCGTGGAGACCTCCCAGGGTGATGAAGGACTTTACCCCGAAACGGTGGCATAGCTGCATGAAGGCTTCTATGTATTGATGCCAGCATAGCTGTGGCTCTGGCCCCATAAA
>JAJDNB010000035.1 GCA_022340905.1 Deltaproteobacteria bacterium
AAAGTCTAAAAGAGGCAATGCTTGGCAAATAGAGCCACGTTCCGCTAACAATTTTTGAGATAACTGGGCCAATTAACAGACTCCCTCGAGGTATTCCTCTAAGAGCCTGAGTATTAGTTTCTTCAAAGAGACTCCTTCCATCGCTGCTCTGGCCTTTGCTCTCCGGTGCAGATCATCTGGGATGTCCCTAAGATTTATCGTTGCCATAACCCACCTCCGATTTGGATTGCGGAATGGAAAATTCGGATTTCAGATTCTACATTTGAGATTGCAGATTTGAATAAGACACAGGTGATACGAGATCTTTGAACCACAATCCGCAATCCACAATCCGAAATCCACAATCGTCTGTGTGTATCTAATGTATCAAATGCTGCCCTTCTTGACCCGCAAAATAATCTGCAGGGGGGAGCAAAAAAACGTCCATAATGAGCAATTCTTTACCCAATAAGACAAGGAAAATCCCCAAGATCATTTCCTCATTATTCTTTAAGGAATAGCTTATGTAGTTGGAATCCATCACTAATGTTTTTAACAAGGACCACTGGCATGGTTCTTGTTACAAGGGTGACCATTCCAATTGCTGATATAAGATTTGAGATTGTAGATTTAGGGAACAGACAAATTACTTGAAATTATAAATCGGCAATCCCTGCCCGCCATCGCGAGCCTGCTCGCTCAGGCGAGGCGGGCGGGCGCAATCCCAAACCCGAAATCAATAAATCTAGTAGCCAGGAGCTGAGGTTCAAGGTACAAGGTGCAAGGTACGAGGAGAAATCCTGAACAAAATCTATATTCGCCCTGTACCTTATACCGGGATTATTCTGGATTCTGACTCCTGACGCGGAGCGCTATGCGCCATGCGCTTCGCGACAATCAATCTGCAATCGGAAGGTGTTCCTTCATGCCTTTGCCCTTGGGACATACAGCGACCGGTCTGGCCATCCATGATCTTTACGCCAAATCAAACAATAACGTCCCACTCTGGAAAATACTTATCTACGTCACCGTCCTCACCAATCTTCCTGACATCGATGTCTTGATTGGACTCGTGGCTAAGGGGAACGGTAATTTTTTTCATCGTGGCCCGACGCACAGTCTTTTGTTTGCCTTGGTTGTGGCCATCATTGCGTCCAACAGTTGGAGATGCTGGGCGAAAATCCCCAAGATAGCTCCCCTACTCTGCTTTCTCCTTGTCTTTTCCCATGTCATGGCGGATGCACTCCTGACGACCACTCGGGTTTCGCTCTGGTGGCCCCTGGAGTTGAACGTAAGCGTTGGACACAGCGGCTGGAGAGAAATAATAGAATCTGTCCTCTTTGGCGCCTTTCGAGATCTTGGAACAATTGTTGTCTCTGGGGTGGTAATCTTGCTCAATCGGCTAATCAGGCATAGGCCCATCCCTGTCATCCTTTCTCGTCTGGGCAAGGGATTCAGTCACCTCGAATAACCTTCCTCTCCTAAACTCTTCATTTGCCAACCAAGTTAGCACCAACTGTTAACCAGATTCACATTTTTTAATGTATTAAAATTACATGTATTTTCTGCATCTATCCGCCAAACTGCGAACTTGGTTGGCAGGTTTCCCCAATAAAGCCGATACATTCTCATCTGGTCCAAATTCTTTATCAGAAAAATATCTCAATATTTCAATATTTTAATTCGTTGCAGAAATCTCATCCCGTGCCCCCACTTTTGGCACAAAGGTTGCCTTTGAAGGTTAACAGGAGAAGCTTCCGCGCACAAGGTTAGTACTTTTTCCGTGCAACATGGCGGAATAGACATGGAGGGTGATAACAATGAGAAGATGGCACAAGACCACGTCACAAGATCTAAATTTTGTGCGGCAGTACTGCTTTGCCAGAACCTACCCGGCAAGCGAAGTACGCTGTCGCTATGCAAAGGCTAAAATACTGGTTAAGCAAGGGGAAACACCCTTGGATGGGAACTCCGAAGAAGTGGATGGAATCTTTCTCTGTCGCTATCCCAATGAAAAAATGCCAATACATGAAGCACGGCTGACTTCTGAGCTGGACGAGTGTCCCAACGCGGAGAGAAGAAAAATCATTGATCAGCTCTATGGGAGAGGACTCTAACTGCCTTCTTTATTCACCGCTCAAAGAGTGTGCTTTGTAGCCGATTGTCGCCTGTTCTGACTCTATTGAGAGGATAGGGCCCTTCTTTAAGGATACTTCTGCTGGCTGTTTTATCCCTTACAACCACATGCCATCTTGACTTCTTATAGTCATGGGTGGAAGTTAGGAGATACCTATGGCCAGCTTTTGCATTTATTGTAATATCCACATTATTTAAGGAATCGTGTCTGTAGTATATATTGTATCTGTATCGTCCTTCCGACCCATAATTCATGGTAATTGACGTACCGGAAAAAGATACGGTTAATTCATTGTCACCAGGAAGAATCTCGATCTTGACGTTTCCGAAAGTATCTTTTCCATCAGGGCTTTTCTGGCCATTGACCGAATTGATCCGTACTCTCTCCCCAGTGCAGATAATTTGGGCAGTCTCGTCACGGGGTAGCTGTGGCCCCTCGTACAGTTTAACGGTCTTCGCGGTCACAGTGCAGCGTGTCAGACATCCCAGAAGTAAAAGAAATACGAAAATGGCTGCCAACGGTGGGATGCTTCCGGAATTGAATCTTCCCATGTTGTTCCCCTTTAAGCTCGAAATGTTGCTTAAGCTATCAAGTGGCCGGATCATGCCAGCCGATCCCGTCTGTGAAAACCGCAGATGACAGGATCCACAGAACAAGATAAAAGCTACGGTTGTGCACCGCACTGGTTCAGGAGTCCAGGATTGGTATTAGGGGAACATTTTGACATGAAGAATATGGTACTATAAACAAAAAATCTAGAGGGAACTCATGAAATTAATCGTAAGGGTTGTGGAAATCAAGGGTAAATGCCCTGTCTATGAGGTTGGTAACAAAATTACTCTCAAGGACGGATACATCCTGGACACTGAAGAATCCGACATGGTCTGCATGCACTCATTGGCCTCGATTCTTCCATACTATGTAGCTCTTGCCAAAGGTGTGGAGGCTAAGGAAATTGGGCTTTCCCGCGGAGATTCGAAAGAAGCTTACGTGCACTGTCTTGATCCTTGCGAAATTACCACAGGTGGTACGGTTCGTTTGGAGATTTCCAGGGTCACGGGGGAATGACCACCGGCAGGATCACCATGTCCCACTATGGTTGGAGGGTTGCCGGGTCAGAACAAGCCAGAGTGGTCCAGTTTAACTTTTATTGTCGTAGTTATTTTGCTAGTAAGAGGTACGGAACCATCGTATCGTACCGTTCAAAAACCCACTGTGATCCAGACTAGCAAGGAGACCTTCCATGAACAGAAAATTAGGCCTGCTTTCGTGTGTCATCTGCATTCTCCTGTCCATTCCTCAATTTGCCTATGCCAAAGAGGAGCCCCAAAGATCAACGGTCGAGGTGATGGGGAAGGCGCGGGTCATGACCATGCCTGATGTTGCCACTATGACTTTCGCAGTTGAAACGAATAGTATAAGGGCTCAGCTGGCAGTGCGAGAAAATGCCAAGCAGATCGATAAGTTGTTAAATGCTCTTAAAGATCTTGGGCGAGAAAAAGTCAAAATAAAGACATCAAATTTCAGCCTGACGCCCGTATATGATAAAGACAATAGGTTTCAACCTAGAGGTTACCGGGTGACGAATACGGTAATAGTGGAAACAAAGGAAATCGATCAGGTCGGGACTTTTATAGATGAGGCATCAAAGGTGGGCGTGAGTCGTATCGGGAGCCTCACATTTGGTACTGACGGTGAGGAAAAGTTAAGGAAAGAGGCTGCCGTTCAGGCCCTGAATCAGGCTAAAGAAATAGCAGCAGATCTCGCTAAAGCCGCCGGACTTTCAATAAAGAAAATTGTAAAAATCAGCTACACACCTCGCGGACCCGCTCCGCTATTGAGGATGGAGGCCATGGCCGCGGCAGCCAGAACACCAATCGAGGTCGGTGAGATCACCCTCGAAGAGACGGTGCAGGTAATTTTCGAGACCAACTGAGTGATGTTTGCCACGTCCGGCCACAAAAAGGCATCACTTAATGACCTCTTGCCAAACCATCAAAAGATCTTGACCATAGACCCAGTAGTAGAAGGTGGAGGCAAGGAGGGCGTGAGAGAGGCCAAGAGGGAGAAGAAGTCGATCCCGATAGTAGAGGAAGGTCCAAAAGATACCCGCAGGAGCGGTGGCGAGAACGACACCGACTTCCGGCAGGTGGACGAAAGAATAGGCCAGCCCAGTGGCGATTACCGCCATTGATGCGGGCAAAAGAGTGAGAAGCCGCCCGAGAAGGTAGAACTGGAAGAGAAACTGCTGCAATAGGGCCCAGGGGAGATAGAGTAAGAAAGCCACGAGAATATGCCAGTTCGACACTCGAGCCCAGGCTCCTTCCCAGCCGAACTGCCTGTAACCGAGAGCAAATCCCGTCACTGCAAAAACAAGAATCGCGGGAATGGTGAAGGCTCCAGCTAAAGCGTAGGACCGTCTTGCTCGAGTCCGCAGATCGCTCATTGGTGGAAACTGAGCCCAGACAGAGTTTTTGGTGAATCGCGCGTTTAAGCCTATGAGTGCGAGGGCGAGCACAGCAAGCAGACCGTCAATGTAGATAGCCCGCTGGGGAAAAGCAAAGAGAAAGATGAGGGTGAGCACACCAAGGACGAGCAATTCGATGAGGAGACGACGCTTTAAATCCTGCTCCATAGCCTCACTGTCATGTGCACCTTCCAATCTCAGCCTCCCCCAGCAAGCTTGAACCTCGAAAGCCAAATAGTATAGTCCGGTGCAGCACCATATAGGATGTCACAGATTCAGCCGACAATGCGCAAGGCAAAATACGGCACAAGGTTGAAGAATAATAAACTAGCTTTGAAAAGCGCCATAGATCTGTAGTGGATACTATCAAACTCCTCAACAGATACCTTGAACCATTTCCTATGCAACCGATACATCCAATCATGAGCCTGAACGAAAAATAGAAACCACCATAGTAGCAATCCTATGTTTATCACTGAACACCAAGCCAAAGTCTTGCGAATGATTACCAGTGTCATACTTTCCTCCTCCTTTGAAATGCAACGGCGTAGCTCCTCACCCCTGCCAGCCCCGCGTGGTTGCAGGGAGCGGCGTCGAAGGAGTCCGACTGCAGCGAGCAGTTCGGCTCATTGATTGACATAGGTCACTTCAAGTATTGCCTGATTCCAAAATTTCCACTGCCCCTTTTCTTGGCGAAACACCTGGATCATGTCAAGAACGTTGTTGTGGAAAGTAGGTCCGGATAGTTTTTGGGTCGACTGCTTTACTCTGGCCACAGCATATTGATTGTCACGGCCGATATAGGTGAAGGAAAGGATCTGGTATTTTAAATCGTGATTGTCAAAGAGCGGTTGCAGTTGCTGCTTTGTGGTGAGATATCCAGGAGACTGTGTATGTATCGTCTTCATTACTGCATCCAGATTCTCCGCTTGGACGGCTTGGACGTTCGTTATCACTACTGAGTTTATCGTATTTTGTATGTCATTTTCAGCAGCATGCACTGTAACACTGAACAACAGAACAAAACTGATAACCACCATGTTTCATATCATGAGGTATCCTCCTTCTTTTAATTTGAACTCCTGAACAGACAGATAGTATGATACTAAACCTCATATAGATCCATTTTTCTAGCAAAAATACTAGGTAGCCATCTGATTTGGCTGTTATGCAGGAACACAGGACTTACTCCCCTCTCGTCAGGGGGAAGGGAGAAATATGAGAAATCCTGGCACACCAGTTGCACTAACTTTCTGCGTGGATTCGGGATTCTCCGCTCGCCGATGGAGATTTGTTCGTTTTGTTGACCCTGTTTTTGCTGTCCGGGAGCCGCATCAACCCTTTACTGTAGCACTATGGCAGCCCCTGACAGCAGAAAGTCTGGGTATGGTTTTTAATACATCATAGAAAAAACGACACAGCAAAGTTGGAGAACTGCTCGCAACAGCTCGTCAGCGCAAAAAGACCGCCATCAAATTCCAAGGAGCAGGTGTTGGGATGAAGAAAAAAACATTTACCGTAATGTGGATGCCTTCTGGCAACAGGGGTCCTCGAACCTACTCCGTCCCCCAGGTCTATCTGTACATTTGCATAGGTCTGCTGGCATGTTCATTGCTGCTGCTCCTTATGGGTGGGTATTGGGGACATCGTCTTTACAGTAATTCCAGCGAATTACGAAAGCAAAATGCCAACCTAAAGCACGAGGTGAAAGATCTTGGCACCTTACGGAATACGATTCACCAGATCCAGAAAGATGAAGGCGTAATCCGTGGGTTTCTGGGAGTAGATGGTGATCGTAAGGAGGAGAACAGCCTGGGACAGGGAGGCGAGCCCTCAACAGATCTTTCTACCGTAGCACTCAATGATGCCATACCCCTTGGTGAGACACTTTTAAAAGATGGAGAGGAATCCTCTGAACTACTAGACCGGGCTAAAGCTCTCCAAGCAGATTTCCGTGAACTGGTAGAAGCCATGTGGGACCAGAGACAGGAGTTGGATAGTACTCCCAGCATACTACCAGTGAAAACCAATTCCTACTGGTTCTCTTCCGGTTTTGGTTGGCGGCGTAGCCCTTTTACCGGAGTAAAGGAATTTCACAACGGCCTGGACATATGCGGTAATAAGAATACGCCTATTGTTGCTCCCGCGGACGGTGTTGTTTACAGGAGAGGCAAGCATAGATATCTGGGCAGATACCTCCGAGTTGACCATGGCAGAGGAGTGACCACTACCTACGGCCATCTTGCTGGATATAATGTGGAGCGAGGCCAGAAAGTAAAGCGAGGCGAAATAATAGGTTTCATGGGCAACACTGGCCGCTCCTCGGGGACCCATGTTCATTACTCTGTCAGGGTTAAGAATAAATATGTGAATCCCTTTCATTATATTTTCAATACCAGGAGAAATCGTTTGGTAGATTTTTATCAGGAAACTGAAGGAGGTGGGAAGTAGGGGGATAGAATGGAATGCAAGCCGAGCTGCCCTCAACCAAAGTGGTAGTTTCTTTCCCTTTTTGTAACCTTTATTTCCAATAGGCCAAATGGCCATCTGCACATAATCACGGCTAATTATGGGAAATCACATTACTTTTTAAAATGAGCCAAATTGGCACGATCCTTGTGTATAGGGTCTTCGAAATTGTTGCATGAGTCCTCTGCAAGTAACAGCCAGGAGATAGGAGGTATTTCGTGGTTGAGGAGGAAAGGAGCCCATGCATAACGTGCGAGAGACTCAAAAAGAATAAGAATGAGTGTGCGGATTCGTGTGAGAAACTGAAAACCTATCAAGAAAGTTCTCCCCAGCTCACACTTTACCGAGGAGCCCCGGGTTCCTACACCATGCCCGGGCTCCAACGCACCCCCAGTTACCGCAGCATGGAATAAGTAAGCCAAAATGGTGTGGACTCTCAACGCAATGCTTGTGGGAAAGAATCGGGAGCCGTATCCAGGGCTCCTTCGATTGAGGTAAATTCATGGATGATGCATGTTGGGAAAAGTGTCCCTTTTATGCAGAAGACGAGTGCCCACAAACCTTTTTGGTGGACAGAGCTTATTTGATCCCTCACTTGCTCAGTTCGTCGGAAATAGATGAGGTGAAAGGGGTCTGCAAGGAGTGCGGTCTTTATTTACATGAGAAAAGAAAGTACATCCGTCTGAGAAAACCTTTCAGAGTTGCAGTTATATCTGACGATAGCGGAACGAGGTCGCAAGGCAAAATAATAAATGTGAGCGGTGTGGGCGCACTCATAATGCCCGATAATTGGTCTGATTTTGCCGTAAACCAGGAAATTGAGCTGGAAATATTCTCGCGACCGAGAGCGTCAAAGAGTAAAGATGACAGTGTTATCAAGGTTTCAGGTTTAATCAAGAGGGTAAATGACGAAGACAAACAGGTTGCGGTGATGTTTTTAGAAGAACTGCGACAGGACTGTTTATTGGCCCTTTGAAACATTCGGGCTTGGCGTGAACTACGACCTTTCCGGCTGCTATGAGACCTTTTGATCAACGAAGAAGCCCCAGGATACGACAGATTTTTCAGGTGAAATTTCTCAAACAAGGGATCGACTTGACCCTTGATGGAAAGACCGCCAATCTGAGTCAAAAGGGAGCCTTCATCAGAACGAAGCACTGGCGATTCCTCCAGGCAGGCGATCCCGCAGAATTCACCTTCTTCCTTCCCCCTGATTTTACCGGTCAAGACAAGATCGTCGGCTTGCAAGGGGCCGCGGTCATTACCAGAATCGAAGAAGAAAATGAGGGTATTGGTGTAGAGTTTATTAAGAATCTCAAGCAGTTCGAACCGGTGGTAGTAGCGGAGGTGGCAGGGAAGGCTAGGTATAAAAGATTTGCCTACTATTTGACTACCTTTGAAGATTTGTCGTGGCCTGAATTTTTCACCGCTTTCCCAAACGGGTTTCTCGTCGAGAAGTCAGAAAGATTTTTGGACAAGAATGTGATGTTTCAGTTTCTAACCGATGTTGTGGAAGACGAACATGTTTTGCAACAACTACAAAATGGCACCGTAAAAACGGCAGTACTAAATTCCAGAGTGATAGAGATCGCCAAGCGAAAAGACATCACTGAGCCGAACATGATTACCATTGGGCGATCTCCCGATAACGACATCGTGGTTTACAATAAACTGGTATCGAGAAGACATGCTTATTTACTTTTGAACCATAGAAAGAAAAAATGTAGCCTCATAGATATCGGATCTACAAATGGTACATTCTTAAACGGCACAAAGATAACTCCCCACGAGGAATATCAATTAGCTGAAGCGGATGAGATATCCATCGGACCTGAGACAAAAGTGGTGTACTTCTCTTCCAAGGCTTTCCATAGCTTCCTCTCGGAACTAAAATCACCCTAAGTAATGTAACTTCCTTTGATTTTGATCCAGCCTGCAGGAAATCAATACCCAATTCTTGCACTCGCCAAGTTTCCGCCACCAACGGGGCGATCTATCACGTGGTACAGTCCACTTCCAGCACGAATTCAGCCTCAGCCTCCTCTGGGGGGGGAGGAGGTGGGGCCGTGGGTTGTTTCATTGACACTGCAGTCCACGGCTCACAAGAGGCAGTGGGAATATGAGCCAGATTTGTCTTGAAACTTTTTTCTCCTTTCCGTAACCTATCTTTATGAGCGAATTCTCCAGCAGCAGATAGCTACGATCTACTGGACCGCATTGAGAGATCTGCAATCTGAAATCTTGGATCTGAGATAGTAGACACTCCAGCACTCCACTACTCCAATGAAGATGACCACCCTTTTGTCTGGAAATAAATTAATTGTGCTGACCAGTGATCTAAACTAAGGAGGACAGAATATGTATAAATTCGGCGAGACCTTACAAAAAGATGGGTTCTTGGTACTGAACAAAGAAGGCAACTCTTACATGTTGAGTATTGGAGACTGCTTTGACGACGGAGAAGAAGGGGAATGTATGCCTCTATTCTCCTTCTCTAAAAAACTGAGCAAGGAGAGAGTGGAAGGATTAATACAATACCTGCAAGAGAACATTTAGCCCGGATATTTCATGATTTACCTGCTGCGACCGCGGATATGGCCGGGCCAACAGATAATCATCCGAGCAAATCCCGTATGAACTTTTAAAAAGGGAGCATCCATGAGTTTACTTATTGATTTTTCCATGTTTCCCCTGGACAAGGGCGAGAGCGTCAGCCCATACGTGGCGCGGGTGGTGAGGGTGATCCGGGAAAGCGGACTGCCGCACAAGCTCGGGCCCATGGGCACCAGCATCGAAGGGGAATGGCGCCAGGTCATGGCTGTGGTGGCCCACTGCTTTGAAGAATTGAGCAAGGACTGCGACCGGGTATATTTTGCCATCAAGGGTGACTACAGGAAAAAGGGTGAAGAGCGAATTGCCGCCAAGGTGGAGTCGGTAAAAAAGAAATTGAAGATTTGAGAATGTAGATTGCGGATTTGAGTGTGTAGGTTTCAGGTGTCAGGTGTCAGGAAATTAAAGAAAAAAAGCTGAGCCCTGACCCCTCTAGTCCATGCCCTTTGCCCCCCATCTCCCTCAACCCATCAAGAAAACCCTCTCTTCTAATCCTTTTTGGGGGATGCGGTATTTAAAAAACCCCATTTTTATCCTCTTTGAGGGCTCCTGTCGGGTTTCTCAGAATTTAAAATTCTGGTAAGGTAACCAAATTGCTCTTTGCTAGAAATTTTGTTCCAAGCCCGGAGACCTGGTCTTTTACGAATAAGTCTACCAATTCATGGAGCCGGCGTTTGTCATGCCCTGGGAGTGGATGCCCGGGATCAAACATCATGTCGATAACATCAGAATAATAAAGATGAAAGTGGGAAGTGCACGGTGTATCTGGATCTAGCCATTCTGGCACTCTTTATTCTGGTCTACAGTGCGATCGCTGGACGCATCGAGCGCACCTGGGTCAGCGGCCCCATCGTGTTTACTATTTTTGGTCTGCTCATAGGCCCGGTGGGCTTGGACCTGCTGTCGTTCAAAGCGGATGGGGAAGCAATCAGAACACTGGCGGAGTTGACCCTGGCGCTGGTACTGTTCACGGATGCGGCAGGTGCCGACTTGACAGTGTTGAAAAGGACGGAGGCATTGCCCGCCCGGTTGCTCTTGATTGGGTTGCCGCTGACCATACTGCTCGGTTTCGGGGTAGGTGTGTTCCTTTTCGCAAAGCTGTCCCTGTACGAAGTAGCTCTCCTTGCAACCATGCTGGCGCCCACCGATGCTGCCCTCGGTAAAGCGGTGGTAACCAATGAAGTAGTGCCCAACGCGGTCCGTCAGGGGTTAAATGTGGAGAGCGGCCTAAACGACGGTATCTGCGTCCCCATCCTCTTCGTGTTCCTGGCCCTCGCCATGGGAAAGGGTGGTGAAGGGGGTCCCTGGCAGCTCGCTGTGGTGCTAGTAGTGAAAGAGATCGGCATCGGTCTGGCCGTGGGTTTGATACTAACCACCATGGCGAGCCTACTCTTGAAGTTTGCCAAGGGCCAACAGTGGCTCACCCCCACCTGGATCCAGGTCCCGGTTGTTGCCCTGGCGTTTGGCTGCTTCGCGGTCGCCCAGTTCCTCGGTGGCAGTGGCTTTATAGCAGCCTTCACCGGCGGTCTTCTGTTTGGGGCCTTGGTAAAGCAGCACAGTGAAGAGTTTCTGCTCGCGGCGGAGTCCACCGGGGACACCCTGGCACTGATAACCTGGGCGATCTTCGGTTCGGCAGTGGTGGGCCAGGCGGTGGGTTACTTCAGCTGGCTTGATTTGCTCTATGCGGTGCTCAGCCTGACCGTTGTCCGCATGTTGCCGGTGTTTGTCGTGCTCACCGGTCTGGGAGTGAGTACTGAGGGCAAGCTTTTTATGGGCTGGTTCGGACCACGTGGTTTGGCCAGCATTGTTTTCGGTGTTATTGTGCTGAATGCTCACCTGCCAAACAGCGGTCCCATTGCTATGACCGTGGTGTGCACCATAATGTTTAGTATCTTGACCCACGGAATTACTGCCAACGTCTGGGCTAAAGCGTACGGCGAGCGCAGCGGGCTGAAAAATGAAGGCTTCCCTTCGGGAGCCTGATCAACACAATGGAGGTTTCAGCTATAGGTTTCAGGTTTTACCTACTATTTGTCTTTTTGCTGACACCTGACACCCGAAACCTGAAACCAATAGCTAACACCTGAGAGCTCAGATATGGTTATTTGGAGTTTTCGGATTTTCCAATTTTATGGTTTTTAGGGCAGATCATGGACAGGACAAGATCCCTTTCTTTCAGAGAAATTTATTACAGACGACGATTCTTCATTCTTCTTCTCTCGCTGATGGCACTGATTCTCATCACTCCTCTTTTTCAGGAATTTTCGGGTGTTCAAGTGGTGTGGAACATTTTCCTCACTGGGATCTTACTGTCGGGGGTTCATGCGGTCAGTGAAAAAAAACGGAGCGTCTATATTGCATCACTCCTTGCTCTCCCCATGCTCGTGTATTTGTGGTCCCCATATCTTATTGAAAGCAATCGTTATGTGGTGATTGTAGGGGGTCTTTGCGGCGTGCTGTTCTTTGCCTACATGATCGTAAACACTTTATTTTTTATCTTCAGGCAAGATAAGGTCACAAGAGATCTTATATCTGGTGCAGCTGTAGTCTATCTGCTCATGGCCATAATGTGGACATTCATCTACAGAATAATAGAGACAGTGCATCCTGGATCTTTCACACTGCCAATAACTAGCATCTATGAACGAACACGTTTTGTTTACTTTAGTCTGGTCACCATCACCACACTGGGATACGGTGATATCGTTCCCAAAACCAGCCTGGCAAGGTCCCTGGCAACCCTGGAAGCAGTTGTGGGCCAACTCTATTTAGTTACCACGGTGGCCTGGCTTGTGGGTGTCCGCGTTAGCCAATCGAGAGAGAGGAAATCGGAATAATCCAGGTTTCCTCGCTGCCGCTCCAGTCTTCACCAAGGCTACGTCCTGACAAGTCGCTTCAGGCGGGATTTCCGCCAATCTTACCACCCTGGCTCTCGAGCAGAGGCTGGGAGCGGCAGTCCCTGAGAGGAATCATATTTGAGGGAAAAGATGAGGCGAATTCTTTCAACGGCATTGCTTGGCATGGTGATTGTGGGCTGTGCCACCACCGGGACTCTGCCCGATGAGAACGCGCGCAGCACGGCTCCCCAAGCGGTTTTGAAGAAGACCTGGCAGTGGGTATCAACCATCACCCCGGTGGAAAAGATCTCGGTGTCCAATCCGGAGCGCTACACGATCATGTTGGCGGGCGAGGGCACGCTTCAGGCTCGATTCGACTGCAACCGCGGGGGCGGTGAGTTCAAAATCTCACCGGGAAAATTGTCCTTTGGGCCGCTCATGTCGACGCGCATGGCCTGCCCGGAGGACAGTCTGGACGGACCCTTTATCCGGGATCTCCAGCGGGTCACTTCGTTTTTCGTACAGGATGGATTGCTCTACCTGGAGCTGCCGTACGACAGCGGTACTATGAAGTTTCGCCCCGAAGGGTGAAATTGAAAGGACATTACGGTATGGTCAAATGAAACCTTCCTGGAGAGGGGCCGGAGCAAAAGGAGGAGAAGAAATGAGGTCTAAGATTAATCCTGTCTGTGGGCTTGCATTATTGATGATGGTAATTTTTGCTCTTACCAGTTGTTTTTCCAAACGGGTAGCACCACCACCTGCGGGCAAAGCATTTCAAGTGCCCTGGGGGGCGGTGCCTTTGGAAAGATCGGACCCGACCTTCAAGAACACCTTCGAGCGGCACCTCATAGAAGGGTTACAAATGCGTCTCCGAGAACATAGCAAGAAAGCGCCGGGAAAACCCATTACCCTTCGAGGTCTGGCCCTTTCAGGGGGAGGCTCTCACGGCGCTTACGGGGCGGGAGTTCTCATTGGCTGGACCGACGCCGGCACCCGCCCCGAGTTCGATGTGGTGACCGGTATTTCTACCGGAGCTTTGACGGCCACATCTGTATTTCTTGGGCCGGAGTACGACGACAACCTCAGGATGTACATCAAGGTTACCAACAAGGACATTTTCAAGTCTCGGGGCCTTCTTGCCGTTTTGCTTAAAGACAGCATGTACGATTCGGCACCGTTGAAAGCGCTCATCGCCCAGCAAATCGACGATGAGGTGTTGCAAGCGGTTGCCCGGGAGTATGCCAAGGGGAGGAGGCTCTTTATAGGTACCGTGAACCTTGATGCCCAAGCCTTTACTATCTGGAACATGGGTCTTATTGCCTCCAGCGACCGGCCGGACAAGCTGGAACGCTACCGGGATGTCATCCTGGCCTCGGCGTCCGTACCTGTGGTCTTTCCTCCCGTCTACATTCCGGTTGAGGTGGGCGGAGAGACCTACCGACAGATGCATGTGGATGGCGGTGCCAGAGAGATGATTTTCTTCCCTCAATTTATTCAGAATTTTGACAAGGCCCTTGCCGAGGCCGGATTCAGCCGTGCCGACGTGCACGGCGAGATCTATGTGCTCTTTAACGGCAGAATCGCG
>JAJDNB010000053.1 GCA_022340905.1 Deltaproteobacteria bacterium
GATATTTCAACTGAGTTGTGAAAGGGAGAGGGTATACCAAAAGGGAAAGAGTGCCACGGAGAGACGGAGACGGGGTGATGAGAGGTCAGGGGTCAGAGGTCAGAAGACAGACGACAGATGACAGCAAGTCAAATGGTTATGAATGGCCTCAATGACGAGTCACCGAGTCAACCATTTGACGGTTTGCCCAATTGACGAATTAAAGATTTGAACGGCTTGAACGATTTAAGCCACGGACGACTGACATTCTCTTTGTGTGCTTCGAGGTGAGACACAAAAGGCGACAGAGGGATGGCAAAGTCGGGCAACCTCATTTCTTGATTACCACCACGTCCTGACCCACGATCAAAGCTCCCGATTTGTGTCTAGCCGTTACTCCCAAGACCAGAACATCGCCAGTCCTGGTTGAACCCACAGCCTTTAATATGTCTTCTTGGCTAAAATAAAGCACGAGATCGAGCTTACCGTCCGGTCCTTCGTTGGTGCAGTAATCTTCCTTTACCTTGTCTCCACTCACCTGCCACGTATAGAGACTGAAGGGCTTTGCCACATCTCTTATCTCACTCCTCAGGGGGGCGAGCTCTTGAAGCCTCACTGAGTCTCGGGCGATCTCGGTCACATCTAATTCCTCTGTGCCAAGAATTGCCACGGAAATATCACCACGGCCATATACGTTTAAAGGGTTAGGACAGTATCCCGGTTCGATGTCCACCGGTACAATTATGGTTGGCGGTACTGAAGAAGTTGGATAGCTTGCACTCCAGCTTACTGTTTCAAGAATTCCCAAGGCCGCAATAGCCACGATAATTAAGGTCAAAGATAAAACCAGGCTCTTTTTCATTCCCACCTGACTTTTCATTTTTATTCCCTTTCCTGACATAGGTAATGCCATTGCCAATAAACCACTATTAACTTTTTTTATAGGAAAATATAACTATTAAAGCAGAATTATCCTCTTTTTGGGCTATTTCCCGAGTTTTTCCACCAACTGCAACCTTTCAGTATGTTCATCCTCTGAAGTGAGCAAAATCTGTACCAAAACCCCAAAACTATTTTTCCGTTTGCAATCACACCCCACTTTACCGTATGGTCATTAATAGGTTGCTAACCCAAAATGGAACATCCTGCGATAAGAGGCGCACTTCCTCGCGAACCTTAAAGGGGATTCGGGAGGAATAAACTCATGCATTCGCCCACAGGCGAACTGTTCTTAAAGGGGCGCATTATCACCTACCCAGCATAAATCCTCGAGTCTAAGGTCGTTCCCCTTTGGCTTTTGCTTGTGATCCACCACCAGCAGTCTAGGCAGTGAGACGCTTCACTCGCTGGCGCAATCTCTTAACTTTTGGAGATGTCACCATGAAATGCTTGGCAAAAGGATTTACCCTTAAAGAATTGTTGGTCTCTCTGGCCGTTGTCAGTGTTGCCATCGTTTGGGGACTGCCTCACCTTGTTGACATAATCCCAAATTACCGTCTCATCACTGCGGCGCGATCCCTGGTGGTCCAAATCCACCGAGCAAAGCTCAGAGCCTTAAGCCACTCTGCTACTTATTATCTTGACTTCGATCTTGACGGTGACGGGGATCTGGCATCTGAAGATTGCTTCCTTTGGGGAGATCGCAACGGAAATCGCCGCAAGGAACTCTTGGAGAAAAGTGAAATGGTATTGGATCTAGAGTTATTTCCAAAAATACATCTCAAAGCCTATCCCGCCGAACTTGGAGGACCGAAACGAGGGCCAAATAACACTGCGATCAATGCCGGTGATGGAGATGGGGTCAGTTTTGCACAGAACAGAATCAAGTTCAATCCTGCCGGGACCTGCAGCACTGGCACTATTTACCTCCACAACAGCAACGGTCGGACCTTAGCTATCCGTCTCCGCTACAACTGCTTGACCCAGCTCTGGAAGTGTTATGGTAACAAGTGGGAGAGATGGTAGGTCAGCGGGGAGATATCACATCAAACCGCAGAATATCGAACAAGGAATTTCGAATATCGAAGTGATTGCTTCATTATTCTGCGGTTCCTTGTTCTGCTGTTCGATATTCGATTTACTTTTTCAGCACTATGATTCTGATGTATTTGATTTCTTCCTTGCCTTTGGCTTTGGGATCGGCAATCTTTTCACCGATGATCTTGATTTTAGTTCCACCTCTGAGCGCATGGAAATCCAGAATTTCTCCAGCCTCATTTTGAATGATAATGTCCTCGTCAAATTGATAGATCTTTCTATCCACTTCATAGGTGCGAGACCGTGGAGCAGAGTCACCAATAATACCCTGAATTTCTATGGTCTTGGCTGGTTCTGCGGTGGTGAAGGCAGGAATGAGCAGGAGGGTGAGAAATAAAATAACGATGCTCTTCTTTTTCATTTTTAAGTACTCCTAAAAACACGTCAGTGCGGAACACTCACTTAGCTGGAAATTTGGAATAATGGAATGCTGGAATAATGAGTTCTGTAAGCGGGTTCCCATTATTCCATTGTTCCAATATTCCATCATTCCATGACGTCTTTAATCCACGGTTCTCCAAGAACCAACGCCCCAAAGCTTCCCTGAGAGAGTCACTGTTTCGATATGTACGGTAGTATCACTCGTCTGCACCATGATGCTGGGCAGTCCGGTGCTCAGATCCCTATAGAAGACTGGTTTCGAGGGAAGGCCGTTACCCAAATCCTTGTATCTCTCGGTGATATTGCCACCACCGTTAGCAGCCAGTGTGGTGATGTCACCTGAGGTGGCAATGAAGCCTGTTTTGTAGTCCACTGCATACAATCTGGCACTTCCTCCGTAGCCACAAATGTCTTCGTTGGGAGAAAAGGAGGTGAAAAAAGAAACACCGGCGACCACTACTGATTCCTCCAGCACTCTCTCCCCTGGATTACCCGCTGGATCATCCAGGTCGAAATACCAGCCCACATCATCTTTTGTGTCCATGAAGGCTTGCTGATCGTCTTCAGAAAGTCCAGAGAGATAGTCGCTGAGCTCTCCCTCGGTTCGGAGCAGGGTAATATCAGCCAAATCACCAGGAGTCAAAGGTGCTGCGGGAACCACGGTGTAGTGCCCGTCATTTAGGTCATTGGGCAGCTTTTTCACAAATTTCTTTTCAATGATGCAATAATAAGTGTTTCTGGTGGTATCGTCTTTATCCTGTCCCACCAGATATTTTCCGGTGCCGAAAAAAATCCGCAGGTTTTCCTGATCATCAAAGACAAGGGTGGGTCTACTGGTAATCGGCTGCCCGCCGGAGTCGAACAACTTGACTTTCCTCCAGAGAGTATAGTTGTAGTCATAGTAGAACTTCCACAGTGCACCTTCGGTGTCACCTGCGTAGATCAAGTCGAGATAACCGTCATTGTCTGAATCCACCGCAACCGGAGAAGTCATGGTGTAATAAGCATTCGACCCACTCTTGGCCTGGGTGGCCAGCTGGTTGACTGCCGAATTTCCCTCTTTCCAGATGATTTCCTTGCTGCCGTCGGTGAAGTTCACCGCTGCGATCATCCCGGTCCTCGAGTCACTTTCATCGTAGCCGGAGGTGATGATGGCAAGCCATTTATCAACCTCTTCAGTTTCTCCCTCCAGAGCCTTGATCTTGCCGACAAAGGGAATGGTCGAGGACCTTCTCCCCGGGAAGAGTATCTGATCCCAGAGGATGGAAACCGCATCGGCAGCAGGTTCAGTTATGTCGAGAGCGAAGTATTCGTACCCACCCAATCTATTGCCGCCGAGCAAGACGGTTTTCCAGCCAGTCCAATCATCGCCGCCGGTCTTCCAGGCCACATCGTAAACGTCAACAGCTGTTGGAGTTAAATCCACATAGTACTTGTGGCAGGCCTCGAGAGTTAGATTCTTGAGGTAAGGACGTATGTTTTCTGGTATAAAACCCCACCCTTCTGATCCGTCTTCAGCACTGAAAGCGTGGAGCATGCCGTCGTTTGCTCCTACGTAAATCATGGTGGGTCTATCGATGTTGTTGCTCTTGAAGGTCTGATAGTCATTCTCCAAGAAGAAAGATCTGGGCGCTCCCACCACGGTTGGGGCGGAGTAAATTATGTCACCCAAAAACCATCCCTTTCTGTCCCTGTACTTGGCTCCATCGTTTGTGTCCACACCCCTCAGAAAATCTATGATGTCTTGAACCTCACTGTCGTCAAACTCGGACCATTCGAGGTTCAACCAATCCACCAAGGTGGCATTGTCCGAATCGAAATCCTGCTTCTTATCAAAGGCAAATGTAAGATAGGTGAAGATTTCCCGGTCAGCGGCGGTATTGAGGTCTATTCTTTCTGCCAGCTCTTCTCCGGCCTCCCAGATGGGAGTTTTGCCATCGTAATAGGGCTGGGTAAAGGCCTCCAAAAAGCCTTGCCAGGAAAGAGGCAGGAACTTGGCCCTGATCAGGTAGCTCGAAGATTCAGCGGAAGTTGTTATGGTTGAAACTGCTGCGCCCGCAGATATTCGGTTTAGAATATCGGTAATAGCCTTGCTCAGAGCAGCGGTGAGGGCGTCAGCGCTGTCGGCGGTGAAATAGAGTCCTCCTCCCTTGCTGGCGGCGCTCGACAGCAGGGGGTCATTAATAAAGAAGCCAACCACATAGGTCACAATATTTTGCTTTTCCGGAAGGTCAGAGCGCATATCATGGTCGTAGAGGTACTTGGCCACATCATCCATGTATTTGTTATCGCTGTCCGCCCCGTCGTTGTCATAATCACCGATCACATCTGTCACCACAGTCCAGTCGCTGTCGTTATTGGCCAAACCGTCGGTAATGAAGATGACAAAAGATTGTTGACACTGATTCTCTATGGGACTGGTGGAATCCACGTATCTGCCTTTATCATCGCTATTGGAGGCGATGCAGTCGTTGATGCCGCCCGGCAAGGAGACGTAGGCAAAGTAGGTGTAATCCGCATTGCCACTGCCGTTCCGGTTTCCTCCCAGGGTGACCATGCCGGCATCAAAGGTCTTCTCGTAGATCTTGAAGGTTACCGTGCTTGAAGCTGCAACAGTAGCAGTTGTGCCGGTGTCGGTATAACTCGCAAGCCAGGTGGGAATGGTTTTGCCACTCTGGTAGGCCACGTAAACCGTTGCTGAAACCGGAAGATTGATATTGATAACTTCGGCAGCGGTATTGTCCCTGTCAGCGTAGTAGGTTCTGATCGCGGTGTAGTTTTCGAATGCAGCAGGTTGGCTTGAAATGTCCCAGCCTTCATCTATATATGGCTCTTCATCACTGGTCCCGGTAGCAAGCTTGCCTGTCCGGTAATAACACTTACTGTCTGTGTCATCCGGATGGTAAGGTTTGTAGTAGGCTCCAAAATCCGGAGGCCCTTTGCCCGCGGTTTGGGTGGTGGTGTAGGAGTCGTCGGTGTCCCAGTCATTGTCACTGCCGTGGGCCAGGGTGGCGCTTATGGTGGTGGCGGTGACTGCGGTTATGGTCCCGTAGGAGCCGTCGGTGGTATTGAAGATCAGATCGCCGGTCTCAATGCCGTCGTTGACAAAATCAGCATTTTCGTCGGTGAGAACACCTGCATCATTACTTCCGGTGTGGGAGCCAGCCACTTCAACCGTAGCAAAGTATTGGCCGGCTGTGGCCAAGGTTTCGGCCAAAACGGTCCAGGTCTGGGGATGGCCAGCATCAGATCCCCAGTCAGCAATGTACTGCTTTATCTCACTTCCTGGGGTGCCAACTGGTTTCAACAGCTTACCGCCTTGCCTGATGTAAGGACTCTCTATGCTTATGTTGTCATTTCCCGAGGTATTGGAGCCGTCTATTCTCATTAAACCGAAACGAACATTGGGAAAAGCATCAATTATGTCAGGTACAACATCTCGAGCAATATTCCACCGGGACTCGCCACTGGGAGTATCATTGTTCATCGATCCTGAATGGTCGAGAATTATAAGAATATTGGGTTTACCGGTCTCGGTGGAAGAAAATGGCGGAAAGGGGCAGGTGTCAAGTGCTTGCGCATTTATGCTTTGGGGTCCGGCAACGACCAGTAGGAAAAAGAGGCTTAGCAAAGAGGGAAGCAGTAGGTATTTTCTCCTCAATGAAATCATATTAATAGCCTCCCATATCAAAGACTTTGCCGGCGGTTACTTCCACTTCTGAGCGGGCGTTGCCCGGTCCTCTTCCAACAGAATTTACCCGGTAATTGAATCTCCTGAAGCCTGTACCATAACCAGCTGCCGGCGCTGTTCCAACGAATTCCACCTTTACGAAGTACTGGGTGTTGTTATCGGTTGCAAGAGGGATACCAACTGTTGCCGCATCATCCAGGCTTCCTGCAACCGCAATGAAATCCGTCCCATCCCAAACCCGATTATCGGTAACCCCAGGGAATTGATTGTCCAGCCAGTTCAAGCCTCTTTGCCAACCACTCTCAGCTGAGTAAAAGGCCAGTTCGTAGAATTTCTCGCCCCCGGCCATCTGAATTTCCACGGTGCTGGTGGTGGTGGCAGAGATGCCCATGAGGGTGAGCAAAACCAGCATGAGTAGAGCGAGCACCAAGGCAGAGCCTTTTTCGTTGTTAAAGTTGGAGACAATGCTGTTCATGTTTTTGAACCTTCTCGCCCCTACCGTCTCTTGTTCTAACCACAAAGCACACGAAGCACACAAAGCTTTACTCTTGCTTTCCCTTGGTGTCCTTAGTGATCTTTGTGGTTGTCTCGTCCTTTGCTATGTTCTCTTAAACCGCAGCATGATGAAGTGATTACTTCGATCCGCTTGAGGCGGATTCTGCGGTTTTACCTAATGATAGAATCTTCCCCCTAACTCAGATTCGTCTGCACAAAATCCAGAGAAACGCGCTTGTTCTTTCCTCTTTCGGTCCAGGTTGTGATCACTCTAATTCTCGTACTATTGGCGGTAGGTTCG
>JAJDNB010000063.1 GCA_022340905.1 Deltaproteobacteria bacterium
ACGTGCCCGATGGGGACCAGGGAGGTTTCTCGGCCCGGAAAGCAATCTACATTCCTTTCTCGAACGCCATTCCACAGATTGCCTTGCTCGATGAGGAAAACTGCACCCTCTGTGGCAAATGTGAAAAGGTGTGTCCCACCAGAGCGGTGGATTATTTTCAGGAGCCGGAGGAGTTCAGCATCGAGGCTAAGACCGCTATCCTGGCTACAGGATTCGAGATAACTCCCGCCGAGAACAAGCACCAGTATGGTGAGGGTAAGATCCCCAACGTGATAACCGCCTTGCAGATGGAAAGGCTGTTAGCACCGCATGGCCCATATAACCGGGTTCTGCGCCCGTCTGACGGCATGGAGCCAGACTCCATTGCCTATATTCAATGCGCTGGCTCGCGGGACAAGAGCATGGGAATTCCTTATTGTTCGCGGGTCTGCTGCATGTACGCTATCAAACAGGCCATGCTCCTATCAGGTGCCCTGCCGCTGGCAGACATAACCATTTATTACATGGACATACGGGCCTTCGGCAAAGGCTATGAGGAGTTCTATCAAAACGCTGTAGCAATGGGAATAGAGTTTGTTAAGGGAAAGGTGGCCAATATAAGCGAGGGAGACAATGGGGGAGTAAAAGTCCAATACGAGTCCCAAGAAAATGGGACCGGTGTTACCGCGGCAGAGCATGACTTGGTGGTATTGTCTTTGGGTATGGTTGCCGGTTGGAATCCCGAGGGTCGATGTGCTGTAACAACCGCATCCGATGGTTTTATCAAGACAATCAAGCCCAAATCTTCCCCAAGCCAGACCGACATGGAAGGAGTGTTTGTGGCCGGAGCTGCGGCTGGTCCAAAAGATATTGTAGACACCATCGCTGAAGCTGGGGCTGCGGCCATGGAGGCTACCAAGTACCTAACGGCTAAGAGCTCCGCCAGGAAGGCCGTGGCCTAGAGTCATTAGCTAGACGATTTCGGAGATTCACCGATGGCAAATACAAGAAAAGAGATCGAGATGGAAAGGGAACCTAAGATAGGGGTTTACGTTTGCCAATGCGGCGGCAACATTTCAGACCATGTTGATGTAGAGAAAGTATGCGAACGGGCGAGCAAGATCCCCGGCGTGGTGGTGGCTCGGGAGAACATGTTCATGTGCTCCGACCCGGGGCAAGATCTTATTATCGAAGATCTCAAGAGCGGGACGGTTGACCGGGTTGTAGTGGCATCTTGTGCCCCAGACCTCCACGAGTTGACCTTTCGCAACGCCGTGTCTCGAGCGGGGAAAAATCCCTATATTTACGAACATGCCAATATTCGCGAACAGGTGAGCTGGGTGCATCATGGTGATGGAGCAACTGAGAAGGCAAGCCGGCTGGTGGCAGCGGCCACTGCCAAGGCAAAGTATATCCAGCCCCTTGACCCAATTCGGGTAGAGGCGAAACAGCATGCGGTGGTAATCGGAGGTGGCATTTCGGGTATGAGGGCCGCGAAGGATCTAGCGGAGCGAGGGATCAGAATAACATTGCTGGAGAAATCGCCTTTTCTCGGTGGCAGGGCGGCTCAGCTGGATCGTTTAGCGCCAACCGGGGAGAAAGCCTCTGATCTCATTACCGAGCTTACCAGGGAGGTTTTGAATCATCCGGCGATTGCGGTTTACACCAATGCGGAGGTGACGAACTCTGAAGGTTACGTGGGGAATTTCAGGTTGCAGTTCCAAAGGCGGCCTCCAGATTCAGCAGAAGATCTCGACAAGATTAAAGAAATGGTTGAATCCGGTACAGAATTTGGAGAGTTTATTCCGCTAGTAGGAATCTGTCCGGCGAAAATACCTGAAAAGATTGAGGAATATACCATCGAAGCCGGGGTAATTTTGCTGGCAACGGGTTTCAAACCTTATAGTCCCCGGAAAGGCGAATACGGTTTCGGGGAATTTAAGGAAGTGGTAACACTTCCAGAATTTATAAAACTCATGGCGAGAAGCCGGAGAAACGGCAAGGTACTAGAGATCAACGGCAAGGAAATCAAGAGTGTTGCCATGATTCATTGTGTCGGCAGTAGGCAGATTCCAGGTGTTCATGAGGAGGATGAAACAGGCCACCTTAACGAATACTGTTCTCGGACCTGCTGTACAGCCGCACTGCAAGCCGCCAATACTGTGCGAGATACTTATCCGGGAACGCGGGTTTTTGACTTTTATCGCGACATAAGGACTTACGGCCGAGGCCAAGAGGAGTTGTATGAGCGGGCTTCCAAAAACAGAGTTCTGTTCCTCCGTTATGAACCGGCGGCAGCTCCAGTTGTAAAGAGAAACAATGGTTCCAATGGTTATCCCCTCTCGGTAAAAGTAAACGACACCCTGACCTTTGGCGAGGAAGTAGAGGTACCTGTTGATCTGGTGGTTCTGGCAGTAGGAATGGAACCGAACAACGTTTCTAATCTGGTGGAAATGATGAAACTTCCAGTGGGAGCCGATCGGTTTCTCCTAGAAGTCCATCCGAAGCTGCGGCCGGTTGAAATGTCAGTGGCGGGCATTTTACTGGCTGGGACATGCCAGTCACCTATGGACACGGGCGAAGCTTGCAATGGTGCTTCTAGCGCTGCAGTTAAGACTTCGTCTCTGCTAGGCCGCGGCTATGTGGAACTGGATCCCTTTGTGGCGGAGGTTGATCTGGAGAAATGTACGGGAACCGGAGCCTGTGTGGAGGCGTGTTTGAGAGAAGAGGCCCTTACCCTGGTGGAGATGGAGATGGACGGTGAAAAAGTTCAGCGGGCAGAGGTAAACCCAGCTCTGTGTAACGGCTGTGGCGCCTGTGTGGCCGTTTGTCCGGAAAACGCCATCAATATCAAAGGGTGGACGCTTAGGCAGTATGAGGCCATGGTGGATATGATTGTTGCGGATGACATTGCGGTTGGATGATGTCTTGGGCAGCGTCTCTAAAGCAGGGTTTGGCGGCTGCCGTAGGGGGAAGATCAATGGCTGAAGTAAGCGAAGAAAATAGCGTCAGGAAAGAGAAGCTGAAAAAGCTCCGTAAAGACAGAAAAGCAAAAATCGAGGTGGCCAAGACTCGAATGAAGGAGCAACGAAAAAAAATCAAGGCCATCAAAGAACAGCTCAAGGACAGCCCGCTGACGGTGCCAGCGATTGCCGCGGCCACAGAAATTGAACCTTCCCATGTCCTTTGGTTTGTTGCGGCCCTGAAGAAATACGGCCAGATCATTGAGGGTGAAAAGGACGGCAGCTACTTTCAATTTAAGTTGGCGGAAAAAAGTTCGGATGAGAGGCCACGCTAGAGTGATCAGGAATACTGCATAAGCCGCTGATTTCAGTCCTGATAAGTAAATTAGGCGGTGAATTTGGGTTTCTTGGTAGTTTGATTCATTAACCTAAAGGAGAATTGGTGATGGCGACTGTAGACCTTGAATTTGCCGAGCAGTTGGAGCACTTTGGAGTAGATACTGCCTCAGAATGCTTTAATTGTGGAACCTGTGCGGCGATCTGTCCGCTTATATATGAACATTTCCCGAGAAAAATCATCCGATACGCTCAGTTGGGTGCCAAGGATGTGATACTCCGAGAGGCGGATGAACTGTGGCGGTGCCTTCATTGTGGTCTTTGCACCTACACCTGTCCGAGAGAGGCTAATCCTGGTGAACTTATTCTGGGATTAAGGCGATATGTTATCGCCAACTGGAGGGGAACTGCTCATGTACAAACCTAAGGATATTATTGAACTGATCGCTGACAACGTCAAGAAAACGGGAAATCCCTTTGGCGCACCTAGTAAGGTGATCAACGGATGGTGGAAAAATATCCCCTTGCCTCGAGAAGGTGATGGGCTGCTCTTTACTGGTCTCATGTATCAATCCGTACCTTTTATTGAAAAGACAACCACATACCTTGAACGTTACGAAGATACAGCTCTGGTAAACTACGTCAAGTATGGCAGGTTTGTACCTAAGTTTCTGGTGGGGTGGGGATTCGCCTTACTCGCTTCCAGTGAAGAGAAAAACAAATTCAATGGTATGCTGCACAGCATTGTGGAGGTTCTGAAGAAATCGAAGGTCGATTTCTACTATAGACCCGAATTGGACAATTATAGCGGCATCTTACTCTACGACCTTGGGGATGTCGATGGGTTTATAAAGCACGCTAGGTCAGTGGTGAGTAAGCTCAAAGAAAAGGGGGTCAAAAAACTCATAACAGTGGACCCTCACACTACCTATGCTCTGAAGATCCTTTACCCAAAATACACGGGTGAGACCTTCGAAGTAAAAACCTATTTCGAATTAGTCAATTTGAACGGAAGCAACGGTACTAAACAGGTTACCCTTCACGACCCATGCATCTACGGAAGATATTTAGAGATGTCGGATGTTCCCAAGAAAGTCTTGGAAAACCTGGGCATCGAATGCGTGGCAGTTCGGAACTCCGGCCCCTTCACCAATTGCTGCGGTGGTCCAGCCGAGTCCGTATCTCCCAAGCTTTCTAGAGAACTGGTTGACAGAAGGATCGAAGAACTGCAGTCCACCGGTGCTCCCGTGGTGGCAATGTGCCCAATATGCATGGCAAATCTAACAAAGGGAGGTGTGGAGGTAGAGGACCTTTCCACCTTGATTAACCACTGCAGCTGAGAGCTGCTCTTGGGGGCCATTGGGGAGAAAGATTCAGCTAATTTGCTGGATGAAGATGCAAAAACGGCCTCTTACCACAAAGTGCACAAAGGCCACAAAGTATTTACAATAACAATAATTTTTCCTTTGTGCGCTTCGTGATCTTAGTGGTGTAGAGCACACCAAAAGTATTTGGTTGACAAAGGGATTTCACCACAGAGGACACAGAGGTCACAAAGGATCAACAAGAATTAAATTATTCCTTCGTGTGCTTTGTGGTCTTTGTGGTCTACACCACTCCAAGATAACTGACAAAAGAATGAATTGGTGCGAAACTTAGAAAGGAGAATGGAATGGCAGAAAATGAAAAGATCGTTTACATCGTAACCCACGGTGGAGAGGACCCGGAAAGAGCCAGCTTGCCTTTCGTACTGGCGAATGCGGCTCAGGTAATGGACGTCGAGGCGGTGGTGGCTCTGCAAGGAACTGCGGTATTTCTGGCCACTGATCATTGCCTTGACCACGTTTTTGCCGCGGGGCTGCCACCACTCAGAACGCTAGTGGACAATTTCCTCGAGGCCGGCGGCAGGCTTCTGGTCTGCACTCCCTGCATCAAAGAACGGCAAATCAAGGAATCTCAATTGTTT
>JAJDNB010000071.1 GCA_022340905.1 Deltaproteobacteria bacterium
CCATCTCTTTGCGCGAGATACTGGTAACCCGGCCTCCGTCGTATTCCTGCATGATCCTCTTGTGTATTTTGACGATACCGGGATGACGTTTGTTTATGGCGTTTTCTCCCTCTAGTCGGAGACGACTGTTTACCCAGTAAGACACACCGGCAATACCGGTCTTGTCTGTAATAGTAATACTCACCGGGCGATTTAAGATTCTTTTTGTATTGAAAATATTGTAAATTTCCTCGTTCTTTATGAGACCGTCGGCATGAATACCTGCACTGGTTGCATTGAAGTCACTTCCCACGAAAGGATAGTTGTGGGGGATCCTATAGCCCAGCTCTTGGGAAAAATAGTTGGCTACGTCGGTAATGGCGGTGGTGTCAACGCCGTTGTCGTGACCCATGAGGCTGATGTGTTCGATGATGAGTCCTTCTATGGGGGCGTTGCCGGTTCGTTCGCCAAAACCCAAAAGGGTGCCGTTTGCTGCAGAACAGCCGTAGAGCCAAGCAGTGGTGGCATTGATCAGCACCTTGTGAAAATCATTGTGCCCATGCCACTCGAGAAGTTTCCCCGGGACTCCAGCATCGTCTATCATTGCCCTGACCAGCTTAGGAACAGACCGCGGCAAGGCAGCGCCCGGGTAGGTTATACCGAAACCGAGCGTATCACAAAGACGGATTTTAATATCTATAGATGTCTCCTCCCTAAGTCTCATCAGTTCCATGGCAAAGGGCACACAAAAACCGTAAATGTCAGAGCGAGTGATGTCTTCAAAATGGCAACGCGGAGTAATTCCTTTGTCCAGGGCGGCCCGGACAATAGCAAGATATTTTTCCATTATCTTGGCACGGGAACTGTTGAGTTTGTAAAAAATATGGTAGTCGGAGACCGAGGTGAGAATTCCAGTCTCTTTGAGTCCCATCTGCAGAACCAAATCCAGATCTTGCTCAACTGCCCTAATCCAGGCAGTGATCTCAGGATATTGGTACCCCTTGGCCAAGCAGCGCTCAACAGATTCTCTGTCACGATTGCTGTAGAGGAAAAATTCACTCTGTCTAATCACACCGTTTGGGCCGCTGAGTCGATGCAACAGATCGAAAATAACCTCTATTTGTTGTACCGTGTATGGAGGTCTGGCTTGTTGACCATCGCGAAAAGTTGTGTCGGTAATTAAGAACTCCTCAGCCGGGTCAATGGAAATGAGTTTGTGGTCGAAATCTATCCGGCTTATCTGCTCGTAAGGAAACACCTCTCTTTGCAGGTTTGGTTCGGGCAAATCTTGGAGTCGATAGACCCAAAATTTGCTGTGTTTGTGTTCCAATACCTTTTTGTCTTTGTTCCATCGTGCCATGATTTCACCTACGTGGA
This sequence comes from Deltaproteobacteria bacterium, assembly GCA_022340905.1. GTDB lineage: Bacteria > Desulfobacterota > Syntrophobacteria > BM002 > BM002 > BM002. Next base: position 1,357 of record JAJDNB010000071.1, read on the forward strand.
AAAAAAGTGTCTCTCTAACAGTGTCTCTCAATTTCCCATTTGGATCGGATAATTTATGAATTATCCAGGCTGGGAGGAGACCTGCCTGCGAAGCCGCATGTTAAGGGACATTTCTCCGAAATGTCAATATTTTATTATAACCGACCAGGTGACAGCAGACAGCCGGCAGCAGACAGCAAGAATACCCAGAAAGGCTGTCCGCTGATAGCTGCATGCTGCAAGCTGAATTAGCCGGGCAGATCGAGCTTGAGGGAGAGCTCCAAGAGTTGCTCCAAGCTCACACTTTCGGGGGCTTGAGTCATGGGACAAGCGGCTTTTTGGGTTTTGGGAAAGGCGATGACATCACGGATTGAATCCGCACCACACATGAGCATGACAAGCCGGTCAAAGCCGAGCGCAATGCCTCCGTGGGGTGGCGCACCATATCTGAGAGCATCCAAGATGAAGCCGAACTTGTGCTGGGCTTCATCTTCTTCAATTCCCAGAACTTGGAATACTTGCTGCTGAAGAGCATGGTCATGAATACGAATACTACCGCCACCAATCTCGAAGCCGTTCAAGACCAAATCGTAGGCGCGACTGCGGACCTTGTCAGGTTGGGTGGCAAGAAGCTCGAGATCATTTTCTGCCGGGGCGGTAAATGGATGATGGACAGCAACGTAACGTTTTTCCGCAAGGTCATATTCCATGAGGGGGAACTGGGTAATCCAGGTGAAAGCATACTTTCCATCAGGAACAAGGTTGAGACGATGACTGAAATGACCGCGAAGGATGTCCAGAGTGGGATTTACCACGCTAGGCTCTCCCGCGACAAAAAGAATTAAGTCACCTGGCTCGAGACCGGCGGTTTCGGCAAGGAGATTTTTTTCGTTGCTGGTGAGGTTTTTCGCAACCGGCCCTTGCCAGTTACTTTCTTGGACTTTGATCCAGGCCACACCCTGGGCACCAGTTTGCACATCGTAGTGATTGGTCAGGTTCCCCTTTCCCTGCATTTTGTCAAGGTCGCTGCGGGGCAAGCTTGCCTGGCCCTTAAGGTTTAGAGCCTTGACCATGCCGCCCGCTTCAATCAGCTGCACAAAGACCCGAAAGTTACTACTGGCGAAGACCGGGGTTACATCCATTAGTTCCATGCCAAACCGGGTGTCAGGCTTGTCTGTCCCATACCGGGCAAGGGCTTCATCGTAAGTGAGGCGCGGAAAGGGAATCTCAAGTTTGTGACCGAGAACTTTTTCGAATAGGTGTTTGAGTAATCCCTCGGTGACTTTGAAAATCTGCTCCTCGTTTACAAAAGCCATCTCCATATCGATCTGAGTAAACTCGGGTTGACGATCAGAACGGAGGTCTTCGTCCCGATAACATTTGACGATCTGGTAATACCTGTCGAAGCCGGCAATCATTAACAACTGTTTGAACAGTTGGGGCGACTGGGGCAGGGCATAAAACTTCCCTGGATTAACTCGGCTAGGAACAAGGTAGTCGCGAGCCCCCTCTGGAGTGCTCCTGGTCAATACCGGAGTTTCAACTTCCAAAAAATCGATGTCGTTTAGATACTCCCGCACAGCCTGGGCAGCGTGGTGGCGCCTGAGTAAGTTCTGAAAAATGTTGGGACGACGGAGGTCCAAGTAACGATAGCGCAGTCTCAAATTTTCGCCGGCGTCAACGTCCGATTCTACTTGAAAGGGAGGGGTGAGAGAGGCGTTGAACAGGCGATACTCATCCACTATGATCTCAATTTCCCCTGTCTTCAATTTGGGATTAGTCATGCCTTCTGGGCGCAAACGTACTTCGCCATGAACTCCAATTACGTGCTCGGGTCTAAGAGCATGGGCACGTTGATGTGCTTCAGCATTGCGCTGGGGATCGAACACCACTTGGGTAATACCGACACGGTCACGGAGATCTATAAAGATGAGTCCCCCGTGATCACGACGGCGCTGGACCCACCCCATGAGCGTAACCCTTGCGCGTATATGACCGGGACCAAGAGTGCCACAGTCGTGAGTGCGTTCCCAGTCACCTAAAGAGTCCAAGTTCATAGAATACCTTCCCTAAACTGCCAGACGATGTGGGATGTGGGATATGCGATGTGGGATCACCAGGTCTGTTCTACCAACATCTCACATCCCAGATCTCACATCTCTTATTTCATCCTCCCAAGAAGTTGCTCAACCAGTCCCTCTAGAGGAATTTCCTCCTGAGATGAAGCTTCCATGTCTCGCAGCAATGCAGCGCCTTTCGCCAGTTCATCATCGCCAACAATGAGTACGTGGGTTGATGCAAGCTTATCAGCTCTACGCATTTGAGCCTTGAGACTCTTCGACTCGTAGTCCATCTCGACAGAAAGGCCACTTACTCTGAGTTCTTGGGCAAGGGAAAACCCTCTACTCTTTGCTTCTTCCCCCAAACAAGCTACGAAGAGACGATTCCTCTCTTTTGGTGCTCCAGCTTTGTCATCGAGGAGCAGAATCAATCGTTCCATACCGATGGCAAAACCAGTGCCGGGCAAGTCGGGTCCTCCCAATACCTTCATCAGACCATCGTAACGGCCTCCCCCTCCCACTGCATCCTGGGCGCCCAGATGTGGAGTAATGGCTTCAAAGGTAGTTCTGGTGTAATAGTCAAGACCGCGCACCAGAAGCGGATCAATGGTATAAGCAACGGCGAGGCTGTGCAGATTATCCTGAACGCTCTGGAAGTTTTCCCCGCATTCATGACAGAGATGTTCTAGAAGTACTGGAGCCTCGTCTACCAACTTGCCACAAGAATCGACTTTGCAGTCAAAAATCCGCAAGGGATTGGTACGTCTGCGCCGTTGACAATCTGAGCAGAGCTTATCGCTCACTCCTTCCAAGTAGTCAGCCAGGGACTGTCTAAAGGGCAGCCGACAATCTGGACATCCCATGGAGTTAATGTGCATCTTAATGTCAGGTAGTTTTAACTCCTGCAAATATACGAGGAGCATGTAGATAACCTCTGCGTCAATCATGGGGTCATCCACTCCAAATACTTCCACGTCAATCTGGTGGAACTGCCTGTACCTACCCTTTTGTGGCCGCTCATGGCGGAACATGGGCCCCATGGTGTAGAATTTGCGCATGCCTGGCTCTAAGTGTAATTTGTGTTGGATGAAGGCCCGGACCACCGAGGCAGTAGCCTCGGGCCTCAGGGTGAGGAGTTGGCCATTGCGGTCGGGGAATGTGTACATTTCCTTTTCGACAATGTCGGTGGTCTCCCCGATGCTTCGGGCAAAGAGTTCGGTTTTCTCAAGAATGGGGATCCTTATCTCCTGGAAGCCAAAGTTAGAGAAGATTCTCCTGGCAACTGATTCCACTAGTTGCCACCTGCCCACTACATTGGGAAGGATGTCATTTATTCCCTTTACTGCCTTGATTGCCACAATTACTCCGCGGTTAAAGGGTAAACAAAATTTAGTACTTAATCAGCCGGATAAAGTCAAGGGAAATTGCAAAGAACAATGACTAAGGTTTCAGTGTTCAGGTTTCAGCACCTACGTCTCTTTTTTTGAAACCTGAAACCTGACAGCTAAAACCCTGAGATAAGCATTGCGAAAAGAAATCTATTGCGATAAGCTTGAGCACTGCCCTTTGTAACCTATTCCTGCCAGGAACTGGATCCTGCCGGTATTAAATTAATATCTACGTAACCTTCTCTAATTGGGGAGTAAAGCCATGGCACCATCTTCTGACTCCGATGAAAGAGAGAAACCAAGCTGGCGAGAGATTGACCGAAGACGAGACCGAAGTCGCCATGCAAGCCGAGATGACCACAGCACAAAGGAGAAGTCCCTCAGTTCCACCTGGGCCAAGGAGCAGTATTTGAAGGAGGTGGACAAGTTCTTCACCGGTAAGAAAGGGGGAAAAGAGCACAAGACAGCTCTGAATGCAATCCACCGTGGTTACGGAACCAGCAAGTTTGCCAGTGCGGTGCACAAGTATCTTCAAAAATATGGAATCCCGGACGACTGGAGTACCCTAATGCTGCTGCTGGATTACAAAGATGACGACGTGCTGGGGGAGGTCATAGAAACGATGAAAGCTCTTGCGCCGGAACGGTCTACCATGGAAAGACATGGTTTTAAAGACAAGCTGGAAATCCTTTCTCTTACTGCCTCAAGCTCACAGACCATCTCTTTGATCGAAAATATTATAAAGGAATTATAAATAACAATGTCCGAAAAGGGGACCACACTTTATCTGATTGACGGCAGCGCTTACATCTATCGGGCCTTCTACGCTGTCCGTTATTTGAGCACCTCTTCAGGAATTCCCACCAACGCGGTCTACGGCTTTATTGGCATGCTCAATAAGATCCTCAAAGACAAAGGACCAACCCATCTAGCCATTGCTATGGATGCTCCTGGGCCAACTTTTCGACACGACCTCAGCGCCGACTACAAGGCAACTCGTCCGAAAATGCCGGAGGATCTAGCTAAACAGATTCCATTTATAAAAAGGCTGATCGAGGCACTTGGCATACCTGGCGTGGAGATTCCTGGGTATGAAGCCGATGATATCATTGGTACGCTTGCAACTTGGGCCAGTGGCCAGGGCGCGAAAGTGGTAATTGTCTCAGGGGACAAGGATTTGTTGCAGCTAGTGTCGGCGGAAGTGCAAATGTGGGACACCATGAAGGATGAGGTTTTTGGACCAGCGGAGGTGGAAGAAAGATTCGGAGTTTCGCCTACTCAGCTGGTTGAGATAATGGGGCTGGCAGGAGATAGCAGCGATAATATTCCTGGAGTGCCCGGAGTTGGTCCCAAAACAGCTCAAAGGCTAGTAAGAGAATTCGGCAGTATTGATAACCTGCTATCCGGATTGGAAAAGATCCCTAAAATAAAGGAACGTGAGAAGCTTGCAACGTACGCCGAGCAGGCCAAAATGTCACGGAAATTAGCCAAGATTAAATGCGATGTCCCTCTGGAGAAGAGCTGGAAACTGCTTGAGTTGGGAGAGGGCGACCGGGAGGATTTGGTTGCTCTATACCAGGAGCTGGAATTTAAAAAATTCCTGCGAGAATTGGACGAAGAAATAGAGGACCAGAAGGCCGAGAAGAGGAGGGCCGATTATAAAGTTGTTACCTCCCTTGAGGCCCTGGAAAACTTACTTGCCCGTATTCTCAAGACCCAAGAGGTCTCCCTCAGTGTGCTGACCACAGAGGACAATTCTCTCGGGTCTGACCTTGTCGGTGTAGCACTGGCTTGGGAAGGGGAAAGAGGTTGCCACTACCTCCACTTCGGTCCACTCTCCAAGTCCAGTTCCACCAGAATATCGTCCTCGTCAGCCCTGAAGTTACTTGCCCCACTGCTTGGTGAGCCCGAAATTGACAAAGTTATCCACAACAGCAAGAAGGCTTGGATTGTCTTTAAAAGACTAGGTATTGAGTTGTCGTCCATCCACTTCGATCCTATGCTGGCCGCCTATGTACTGGATCCAGGCAAGAGGGTGCAGGACTTGGAAGTCATAGCAAAAGAACACCTCAATAGATCACTGATTTCTTATGATGACCTGGTGGGAACCGGCAGAAAGAGACGCTCTTTGGCCAACCTGCCGGTTGAGCAACTTTTGGCCTATGCTGGAGATCAAGCAGTTTGTTCCTTGAAACTAGCCAGTTCGCTGAGAAGACAAATTGAGGCCGCTAACCAGAGCAGATTATTTAGAGACATCGAAATGCCACTTGTTCAAGTGCTGGCACGCATGGAGATGAAGGGAGTAAAGATCGATGTGGGACGACTGGAGGATCTCAATGGGAACTTTAGCACCCGCCTCGAGGAGAGTTCCAGGAGGATCTATGATCTCTCCGGGGAGAGATTTAACATCAATTCGCCGCAACAGCTAGGACATATCCTTTTTGACAAATTGGCCTTGCCCATGGGGAAGAAAACAAAGACTGGTTATTCTACCTCTATGGAGGTACTTGCAGCTCTTGCACCTCATCATCTTCTGCCCAGGGAAGTCCTTAATTACAGAACTCTCACGAAGCTGAAGAATACCTACATTGACACCCTGCCGCGAATGGTAAATCAAGATACCGGTCGAATTCACACGACCTATAACCAGACCGTTACAGTGACGGGCAGACTGAGCTCTAGCGAACCGAATCTTCAAAACATCCCCGTGCGAACCGAAGAGGGCAGGGAAATCCGACGCGCTTTTGTGGCTGATCCTGGGCATCTGCTGATTTCGGCGGACTACTCTCAGATTGAACTGAGAATTCTGGGCCATTATTCGAGAGACGAGGCATTGATTGATGCCTTCCACAAAGGTGAAGACATACACCTTCGCACTGCGGCGGAGATTTTTGAGGTAGAACCACAGGAGGTTACCGCCGAGATGAGACGACAGGCAAAGACCATCAATTTCGGCATCATTTACGGCATGAGTGCATTCAGACTCGCCAAGGATCTGGGAATACCTCAAAAGAAAGCCAAAAATATCATGGAACATTACTTTGACAGGTACGGGGGAGTTAGATCATACATGGAAGAGACCCCGAAGCTGGCCCGTGAGCAGGGGTTTGTCACAACCTTGCTGAATCGCAAAAGATTCCTCCCAGACCTGCAGAGCCGCAAT
>JAJDNB010000118.1 GCA_022340905.1 Deltaproteobacteria bacterium
CTCCATATCAGTGTGTTTGAACAGAAAGGTCTTTACCTTTTCGGGGTCTACTTTGCCATCTTTTAACTCAAGTACGACTCTGACGTTTTCGGCGCTCTCGTCCTTCACGTCGTTCACCATGGGAAGCTTTTTTGAAAGGATCAGCTCGGCGATTTTTTCAACCAGACGGGATTTGTTGACTGAATATGGCAGCGAGGTAATGACCAGCTGTTTCTTGCCTCTTTTGAGGTTTTCCACCTCAAACATTCCGCGCACTTTGATGCTGCCTTTGCCGCGGCGGTATATTTCACTTAATTCTCTGGACGATGAGATGATCTGGCCGCCAGTGGGGAAATCGGGCCCCTTGATCCGAGCCATTATTTCAGCGGTGTCGGCGTCTTCGTTGCCGATCAAATGGATGAGGGCATCGCAGACCTCACTCAAGTTGTGAGGGGGAATATTTGTGGCCATACCAACGGCAATTCCACTGGAGCCGTTAACCAGCAGATTAGGTATGCGTGACGGCAACACAGCCGGCTCGGTGAGGGTGCCGTCGTAATTGACTCTAAACGGTACTGTTTGAGCCTTGAGATCAGCTAACAACTCCCCCGCAATGGCGGAAAGTTTCGCTTCCGTGTAACGCATGGCTGCAGCGGAGTCGCCATCTAGAGAGCCAAAGTTTCCTTGCCCATCTACCAACGGATATCTGAGAGAAAAGTCCTGGGCCATTCTCACCATGGCATCGTAAACAGCAGCATCACCGTGGGGGTGGTATTTTCCTATTACCTCACCTACCACTCTGGCAGACTTTACGTGACGGGCAGCCTGCCTCGCCCCAATAGTGTCCATGGCGTAGATAATGCGACGATGCACCGGTTTGAGGCCATCACGAACGTCGGGAAGGGCTCGGGAAACTATGGTGGAAAGGGCATAGGCAAGATAACGGGATTCAACTTCTTCATGAAGGATGGTTTGGGTAACCCCCATAGGCAGGCTTTCTCCTTTAACCCGAATATTTCATGAATTTCTGTCGCGAGACCGCGAAGATGGCCGTGCCACCTGGCAACCGCAGAGTGTTGGTTCCGAGGCGTACCTTAATGGTACGTCGCAGGGGCCAACACCCGAGGACGCCAGGAAGGACGGCCATATTATTCGCGCTCGCTCCGCTCCGCTCAGTCCCGCAAGCGGGTTCCCAGTTTCGGGGTCGCAGCAGGTGATTCATGAAATATCCGGGTTAAGGTTTACACTTTACAACCTCCTTTGCTGGCGACTTGTAGCACCTACTGCAACCTCTGTCAAGAAGCAAAGAACCAAGGAATAAGTCAATTCAGCAATTGAGAGAGAAGAAAAGTCTCTTCCAATCTCTTACCCATTTTTTGCCGTACCAGAAATGGGTAAAATTACCCAAAACTGGTACGGTAACTTTTGGGTAAAAATTAGCTGTCTGGCAAGAGTGCGATTAACGAGCTTCAGGGCTGGCTCTGTCCAGTCACTAGAATGGCGAAACTTGTAGTTGAATTATCTGGGGTTTTATTGTCTCATAGTTGCGATCATAGTCCGGATCATTTACGAACTGGCTGCCCCGACCGCGAAACTGGGAACCCGCTTGCGGGACTGAGCGGAGCGCAGCGAGCGCGAATAATATGAACGTCCCTGCGGATGTCCGATAGCACGTCCATCTTCACGGCCTGGCGACACCAATTGGTAAATCATCCGGACTAGGGGAGGAAAGTATGAAAGACCTGCAGAAACTTTTAGAGGAATTTTCTTCTTGCCCTGGACCTCCTGGAGGAGAAGAACCGGTAGCCAGTCTCATCAGAAAACATTTAAAGGTCCAGTGTCAAATTCAACGTGACGGCCTAGGCTCGCTTATCGCAGTTAAGCAAGGATCGAGGAAGGAGCCGCGCATCATGCTCACGGCCCACATGGACGAGGTGGGCTTCATGCTACAAAATATCACCAAGGATGGTTACTTGCGGCTCCAACCATTAGGTGGCTGGATAGCAAGTCATCTGCCCGGCCAGCGACTAGTGGTTCACGGGAGCAAAGGCTCTGTTGAAGGCATTGTCGCCGCCATTCCTCCCCATTTCGCTAAAGAGCACCAGAGCGAGACAAAGATTGAAGACCTGCTTCTCGATGTGGGTGCTGGTTCAAAGGAAGAGGTTGCCTCTTTGGGCTTACATCTCGGGGATCTCATAACGCCAGTCAGCCATTTCGCTGTTTACAATAAACAATTTTTTGCTAATAAAGCCTGGGATGATAGAGTCGGCTGCGCGGTGCTGGTGGCTGCCATGAGAAGGCTGAAGCAACACCCAAACACCGCCGTGGCCGCGGCAACCGTACAAGAGGAAGTGGGATCTAGGGGTGCAGTAACTGCAGTAGAGGTGGCGAAACCGCAGGTGGCCATTGTGCTCGAAGGTCCGCCGGCAGATGATCTCCCGGGAATTTCCAAGGACAGCCCCCAGGGAGCTTTGGGCAAGGGTTGTCAGATCCGTCTCTACGACCCTTCCACCATTATTCACCGTCGCTTCTGGCAGTGGGTTGCAGAACTTGCTCAAGCAAAAAAGATTGCTCACCAGTTGGCGGTACGCCAGAGCGGAGCAACAGACGCTCGTGCCATTCATCTGGCTCGAGGTGGCATCCCCACGGTGGTGCTCGGCGTCCCGGTCCGCCACGCTCACAGCCACAGTGGCTTAATCAATGTGGAGGACGTTAAGGCGACCCTGGATCTCACCCTTGCCATCCTGCAGAAGCTGGACAATAAAATCCGCAAATCTCTCATGCCGAAATAAGGAGAATTTGCACCTAATCTAGAATATCGGGAGCCAAAGAGCAGAGAACAAAGCAAGCGAGAAAAGCGGGAAATGCGAGAAAGGATGTATAAGGACTCCTTGTCTGGCATTTCTCGCCTTAGCCCTTTCTCGCGGCTGCGCTATTGATACCGTGCCTCCTCCGCAACTCGACCGTTGGTTATAGTTTAGAATATGGCGACATCAACCAGGAAGGACGAATTCGGCCTAATCTACCTGACTCGCGACCTGCCAGGGACCGGAGGTCGCATCAAAGAAAGGGTGGAAGATTTCATCGTCGAAGAGATCCCCCTTTACCAGTTTTCAGACCACGGGGACTTCGCTCTTCTCCTTATGGAAAAAACCAATCTTTCCAGTCTGGATTTGGTGAATGTAATACGAAAGCACTTAGACCTTGAAGATCACGAGGTTGGCGTGGCGGGCTGGAAAGACAAACGCGCCATTACTCGCCAGTGGATTTCTCTTCCCCTGCAAAAAACATCGAAAGAGCGGTTAGCCCCGCTGGCCGATAAAGGCATAAAGATCCTCGAACAAAGACGTCACTCCAACAAGCTTCGCACAGGACACCTTCTGGGAAATCGTTTCTCCGTCCTTATTCGCCAACCAGATACACAGGCGCTGGAGAGGGCTACCGCCATTATCCAAAGTCTCCAGAAGCTTGGCCTGCCGAATTTTTATGGAGTTCAACGCTTCGGCGCTGGAGGTGACAATCCAGAAAAAGGCTTGGCTTTGCTCCTGGGGAAATATCGCCTTCGCTCGGTGCGCAAGCGGAAACTTTTGATCAGCGCCTTCAGCTCCCTCCTTTTTAACCTGACCCTCAAATACCGCATAGAGCGCGAACTCTTCACCAGACTGCTTCCCGGCGATATTGCCAAAAAGCACGATACTGGTGGACTTTTCCTGGTAACCGATACAGCCAAGGAACAGCCTCGGGCAGAGCGGCTGGAGATCAGTGCCACCGGTCCCATTTGGGGCAGAAAGATGAAAAAGGCCGGTGACCAAGCTGCAGTTCTCGAGGAAAAAATCCTCTTCGAGCATGGTTTGACGCCTGATGTATTTCATAAGCAGCCAGGAACCAGGAGATCCCTTAGGGTGGCTTTGAGGGAGTTTAGCATGCAGCAAGAGGGGGAGGGGCTGCGGTTGAAATTTTTTCTGCCGAAAGGTACCTACGCAACTGTTCTTCTCGATGAAATCATGAAGATAGGCCCAGATGTTTCATGAATAGCTGTCAGGAGACATCTGGGTTAACAGTCAAATTTCCTCAAATCTGTTCAATTCCACATTTTTCCTGATTTTACTGGGATCGTAAATCCGCCCATTGAAGGCGATGTAAACCCCCGCAGGTAAAACTTGTACAGCAGCCACTGCAGTACCGATATTGAAAGGGGCATCACTTACCTTTGATCTGGCGGGTTCGATCGCTCCTGTCAGTACCACCACTTTGTTGGGAATACCCCTCAGCTCTTGGGCCGTTTCAATCATAGTGTCTGTACCGTGTATCACTATGAAATGTTTGTGATCGTCGGATGATATCTGATCAAACAAAAGCCTGCGATCATCCTTGGTAATATCGAGGCTATCTTTCTTTAGCAAGGATTCACACTCATAGTCAAAGTTAACCTGGGCTTCCCTCAATATCTGTTCCACTGTTGGTTCACCCACCTCGTACTTACTCTTCTTGTCAAAATAAACCTTGTCTATGGTTCCCCCGGTAGTATAGATCTTGATCTCCATATTCCTTCTCTCACTGTCCTCCACTTTTCGACTACCAACCACCGCCGCCACCGCCGCCGCCACCGCCACCGGAAGATCCGCCTCCGCCGCTTCCAGAAGAGGAACCTGGTGCAGTGGAAGAAGAAGAGATAGCACCCGTGAGGGAGCTACCCAAGCTGGATGTAAGTCCCCGCATGCCAGCCGTTCTCCAGGAATTTCCACTATACCAGTTGGGATGGTATCTTCCCCCCACAGCACTGGCGGCCAGAACAGTGGCAAATTGCTCACTCCATTCATGTTCTACATCCAAGGCCAAGGCATAGGGAAGGTATTTTTCAAACAACTCAGGAGTCTTCTCTGGCGGGTTTAAGATATTTAGCCGCTCCTTTTCCGCCACTGAGAGATAGAGTTTGAATCCCTCGATTTTATCCATAAGCTTTCTGCCCATCAAGGTAGGAGCTTTTAATAAATGGTAAAAGAGTGCGTTGATAAAAACCATTACCACCAGCGTGAAGGCGGCCAAAGGTGATACGGCTGAGGAAAAGGCCACGAGACCAAAAACTTCGCCGCCAAAAAATGGCAGGGCAAAGAGGGTCACTCCTACTGCACCGGCAGAGCCCATTACGTTTGTGCCACCTGAGCCAAGGACCAACCTCCAAGCATTTACTACCTTCAAGCCCAGCATGAAACATCCTGCCGTCCACATGGACAACCACAGACACATGAAAAGAGCAAATGATAACTTTTCAGCCGCCAGAACCATCGATGCAAGGGTAACAAGAGTTATAACCAGGCCGACAATAAAATAGCTAGAGTTGAGAATAAAATACTTCTTGTTAGCTCCCTTCATGAGATACTTTTTCAACTCAGCCAAGGCATCGCCAATTTTCTCGTGATTTGAATTTTTTAGCTTGATTTTGTCGCTATCACCAAAAAGTTTCCGGGCAATTTTCACCTCACCTCCAGACAACCCTGCCTCCCCGGCTCCTGTCCTTTTTAGTGTGAAAGTACCCACCTCGTCTTCTTTGATGGTCAGGTAGCCCTTCACCGCCATGTTGACCACCGCCACCGCAAACAATTTGTGGTCAAGGCGGCCCAAGCGTATTATTAAACGTGCCAAAGCCGGAGAAACCCATTTGGGAGGAGAAAATAGGGGGAAAATAGTCCCCGCCGGTGGATCCTTTCCCACCTGATGCCAAGCGACAAAATAGAAAAAGACGAGAGCCAATAATCCCATTAAGGCCATTGCTGCTGCACCGTTGTCCTTCATCACATAGGTCAGTTTTTCCTTGCCTGTAGGCTCGATTACAAAACCTTTGGGCCAGGCCACGGCTATGGTCAAACCCTCTTTGGGCATGAGTTTCCTGGTGGTAGTGAATATCATATTGCCGTACTGGTCAAACTCTGTGGTGAAATCCTGACCTTTCTCTCCAAACCTACCGGTATAAGCAGCACTTTGGATAATATCTGCCCCGGGAGGGAGCTCTACCAGGGCCTCAGCCTTTTCGATAACAAACGCCCAACCATTACCGGTGACATTCCAGTAAAGCTCGTCGAAATCATCGAAAAAACCAAGTTGGCGATCTGTTCTGTAGGTGATGGTATAGGTATAGATTCCAGGTTTGAGGAATACCTCTTTCCTTCCCATATATACTCTTTTACCGTTTGAGAGATCTTTGAAGTGATACGGTTCAGGATGACCGTCGCGAAGAATCGCCAATACCTCGAAACCCACTCTCACTGTATTACCGTAGCGATCTTTGTATTTTGTCGGGAAATCACGGTAAATGCCTCGTTTGATCTGCTGCCCAGCACAGACCACAGTAATCTCTTCGGTTACGGTCATGCTGCCGTCTTGCTGCACCTGCATCCGACTATTGAAATCGAGAATTCTCTCTGATTGTGCTGCAAAAGTGGGTGAACCAATACTGACAAGAAGAAGGGAAAGAAACAAAACCACGTAGGACAAAAAACCTTTTGTCTTCATCAGACTCCTCCACCGCCTCTTGGGAAGGGCTTCGGCTCTTATGAGAATGCCACCTTTGGCACTGCTCTTTCTGCCGCGTCCTCAATTTCAAAAAACTCAGCTTGGGTGAAATTGAAATATCTGGCAACAATGTTGCTGGGGAAAGACTCAACCTGAATGTTCAGGTTACGCACCGTGCCGTTGTAGTAGCGACGGGCCAGTTGGATCTGATCTTCTATCTCGGATAGTTTCTGCTGGAGGTCGAGGAAATTCTGATTGGCCTTAAGATCGGGATATCCTTCTGCCACGGCAAACACATTAGCCAAGGAGCGAGAAAGCAGTCCTTCCACACGAGCCTTTTCACCCACCTCTTGCGCTTTCATGCTCTGCGCTCTCAGTTCAGTGACCTTGGTCAGAAGGTCGCGCTCATGTCCCATGTATCCCTTAACGGTCTCAACCAGATTGGGGATCAGATTGGCCCGTCTCTTAAGTTGAACGTCTATGCCACTCCAACCCTCCTCCACCAAGTTTCGCAGTCGTACGAGCTTGTTGTAAATAAAGATTACAAAAACTATCAGTAGACCCACTAAACCTAGTACAAGAACTGTTGAACTCATTTTTTCATCCTCACACCTGTTGGTGACTTGCCTGACTTCGTGTACTCGGAGCTTATTTACTCAGCTTGAAATGTCTGGATAATCGCCCAAATCAACATCAGCAAATTACATGCCACAGATCTAAAAGAAATGTATCATCCACTTATTCCCATTCCTTTTGCGATCTTGTGCTCCTTGAAGAGATTATGAAAGTATGAAATATTTGGGCACGGCACGCGGGCATGCGCATCAGGATGGCTCGGGGGTGAAGAAATTCAGATGAAAAACAAAAAGAACCGATCATCTACCACAGACGAGTGGCAACAAAAACTTGTCGATGCATGGCAACCCGGCACCCTCATCCTCACCTCGGGAGGCCGTCTGGCCCGACAACTTATCCACCGCTACCGACTTCAACAAATAGAAAAAAATAACGAGAGTTGGCAAACCCTGAAAGTCCGAAGTCTCAACGGCTGGTTGAATCAATGCTGGCAAGATTTGTGGGGGGATGAAGCCCCGGCCAGCTCGTGGCTAAGACTGCACTTGTGGCAGGAAATCCTTCGCAACGATCCGCCCCCCGCCGAATTACCTTTGGATCTACCTCTCTGCCAAACACTGGATCAAATCTACGGCGTGTTGATTCGCCACCGTCTAGACCCTAGACAGGCTCAATATCCCTCACCATTAATTTCATGGCGCCAGCACGTTTGTGGAGAATTCATCGCAACTCTCAGAGATGCGAACCGCTACCACCCCGCCGAGTTACCTCTGAAAATAGCCGAGGCCATAAATTTGGGTCGCCTATCTCTGCCCGAGTCTTTGATTCTCGCCGCCTTCGAAGCCCCAGCGCCTGTGGAAGAGCAGCTCTTTAGTGTATTGAGCCAGAAAGCGGATGTAGCGGTTTTCCCTCTTCCCAGGGAACAGCCAGGAAATGTCCAAGCTTTCACCTTGCCTGATCAAAAACAGGAAATTCTCCATCTTGGACAGGAATTGTTGCGTTCATGTCAGGAGTTGAGACCGGGTTCCATAGGAGTTGTGGTGCCCAATTTAGACCTCTACGCCCCAGCCTTGCGGAGAATCCTGAACAGCCTAATGGGCCAACGGTCTACCCCTCATGAGGAAAGCTTCAACATAACCTTGGGTACCCCGCTATTGGAACATCCCTTGGCTCAGGCTGCTCTTATACCATTCAAGTTGGTGGGAGATGAGGAAAAACGTCACCTCCTAATTGAACTACTCCTTTCACCTTATTATGGAGCCTGGGCAGGACATAGGAGGCAACTGGCCCGTTTGGATCGGCATTGGCGGGAGATGATTCCTGAAGCTGATCTCGATTCTCTCTATGGCAAAGCCTATGGCAGGGAACCCAAGTTAGTACCGCATTTGTCTCCGGGGGGAACCGATCTGCTGAAGTTGCTGGCACCCTTCCAACGCCACAGCTCCATTTCGGTGGCAAAATGGATAGAAATACTTAACAAACTTTGGATGGTTGTCCAATTTCCCGTGTTGGCTGATGAATCCGATCGAGTTGCTTACAACCACCTGAAGTCCACCTTGACCAGTATGGTCGCCGACCTTGGTTCCCTCTCTATGGATTCCCACACATTTCTAGCGTGGCTCCGACAGGCTCTATCTGGCGAGGTTTTCCAAGTTGAAGGAAGTGAGGATGCCGGTGTCCAAATTATGGGGCTAATCGAATCTCGCGGCCTTACCTTTCAGCGGCTATTTCTTGTGGGGATGACCTCAACTGCTTTGCCACAGCCGGTAAGACCCCTCCCCTTTCTGGATTTTGAGGAACGAAGAAAGGTACTCGGTGGCACCCTGAGAAGTCAGTATGAGTTCGCTTACGGTGCCTTTCAACACTTGATGGCATCTGCCCCGCAGATCATCCTCACCAGACCCGAAGAGATGGAAGGAGAACCGCTTTCGCCCACGCCCTTCTGGCCGACACCTTGGAATTCTGCTAGCGTTGATTTTTGGACCGTACCGAATGCAGCCTGGTCCAGAGCCGGTTGGCTAAGCTCAGCCTGGAAAGGATTGATCACGCCGCGCCCTGAGGAAACTGCAGCGGATCATTTAACTACACCCATTTCCTTTCCTAAATCACTCTCGGTTAGTAGTCTGGCCGTTGCTTTTAAATGCCCCTTTCGCTTCCTGATTCAAGAGGTACTCGGCCTAAAACCATTGGCCGAACCTGAGGGCGGTATTCGCCCCGAGAATCGCGGTCTGAGCATGCATCAGGTACTTGCCTGCATTACCCGTAACCTGCGGCCCAGGCTTCAGGAAGGAAAACTGGATTGGGAGTTGGCTTTTCCCTCAGTTCAGCAATGTATAGATACAGTTCACGAGCAAATGGCTGCAATTCCAAACTGGCAGGTGGAACGTCGCCGTTGGTTAGGCAAGGAATACGGTCTGCTCAAATCATGGTTCCAGGAAGAGCTTGAACACCTCAAGGCAGGATGGCGGTGGCTGGCTGAAGAAATTCCTTTCGAGGGACTTACGGTTGAGGGTTGGCCCACCAGATTCAATGGTCGCATCGACCGGATTGACTTCCACCCCGAATTAGGTTTGCTCTGCTGGGACTACAAGAGCGGCTCCAGCCCAAACTTCTTAGAAGTCTTTAGCCACCTGAGCGAACCCCAACTGCCGGCCTACTTGCTAGCCATACTCCAGGGTATCGTAAAACTGCCCGGACACTCCCGACTCCATGAATATCCTCTCCAGGCAGGCTATATAACTCTCAAGTCAGAAAAGGAACTCAAATTGGATCGTCTGCGGGCTGATGCCGAACAGTGGCAAGGTTTGCTCGGTGTCTGGCAAAAACGTCTGCTTGAACTGGGCCAGCAACTACAGCAAGGACACTTCCATGCTGAACCTGTGCCTAGTGCCCAGCCTAGAGAACGAGAAAGACTTTGTTCCTACTGCGGTTTGCTTACCGTCTGCGATCGTAAGAACCTCAAGCTGAGTTAGATAAGAGCTTTGTCCATGCTGATTGATAATTTACCAGACGAACAAGTCAGAAATGCGGCGCTAGACATCCGCCGAAGTTTCCACCTGGAAGCCCCAGCAGGATCAGGGAAAACCTGGCTACTTACTGGTCGTTTCCTCAGGCTTTTGGCTGAGGTAGACCATCCCCATGAGATCGTTGCTCTGACCTTCACCAACAAAGCGGCAGGGGAGATGCGCCAGCGTATTCGCGACTTTCTGACTAAAACAGAGAAAGAAGAGGTTTCACAGTACCCCTATGAAAAAATTCTCCTGGAGGCTGCTAGTGCAGCTAGAGCGCGTCAGCCGGTTCATCGCTTGCAGGCACCGGATGGCCTAAAAATCATGACTTTCCACGGCTTTTGTCTCCATCTAGTTCAACGTGCTCCCTTGGAGGCCTTCGTCCCGCCTGGTTCAAAAGTGATGCCTGATGAAGAACAGCGACAACTCCGCACTCAAGTGGCGGCAAGGACAATTCAGGATTTGCTCTATCGTCCCTCTGGTGATTCTCTGCGAGAGGCACTGGAAAATCGCCTTCTCAGATTAAATAATAACTGGGTGGCTCTCAGGGACGAGCTCGCTGACTTGCTGGAAAAGCGTGACCTATTGGATGACCTTCTAACCCTCATGGGGCACCACCCGGATAAAGAGCAGCTGGAAGAGATTCTGACTGGCAGGCTGGAGCTCTTGATAAAACTGAGACTTGAAAAATGTCGTGCAGCCTTTGAGACAACCTCTCTGGGAAGCAACTGGTCGAATTTTGTCAGTCATCTGCATGAACACAACGCTGATGCTGCAGATCGATTGCCTGAAATTTTACCCCCGCCCGAAGGTGCGAAACTGGAAAACTGGCAAGAAATAGCCACGACCCTTACCACCCTTGAGGGAAAGCCGAGAAAAAGGTTGGGACCTGCAACCGGCTTCTACAAGGGGTTCAACAATACCAACTGGGCAGGAACAATTCAGGAACTTTCTCCCGAAAGTTTGGAACATTTACAGAACGTCAAGAAACTCCCCCCCTTGGCCGACGGCATCGCCAATATCGACACTCTTTATGATTTGGTCTTGGTGGTGGGGGAGGCCTTAAATCGCTATCGGTCAATATGCCGACAACGACGTCTTTTGGACTACGTCGAACTGGAACAGGCTGCACTTCGTCTTTTTGACCAGGAGAGTCCCACGGATTTGCAGCTATTGTTAGACCGAAAAATTAAGCATCTCCTGGTGGACGAATTTCAGGACACCAGCCGAAGTCAGTGGTTACTCCTACAACACCTATGTAGTGGCTGGCAGACTGATTCCGGCAGGACTCTCTTCGTCGTGGGAGATCCAAAACAGTCTATTTATGCCTTTCGTAAGGCTGAGGTTTCTCTTTTCATGGAAGCTAGGAAAGGTTTACCTCTTCCGGGTCAAGACTCCCTTCCCCTGGAAGGTCTCCAGCTTCTTGCCAACTTCCGTTCACACCCCCATCTGGTGCACTGGAACAATGAGATCTTTGCTCAGACCATTATGAGTGAACCTGACCCCGAAGCTGACGAGGTGGTCCACGTCGCAGCTGAAGCTTTGGTGGCGCCCACTCCCGATCAGCTCTCTTTGACGCTTTTCTCCTCAGAAAATCAAGTTAATCATCCTCGTGGGGCCGAAGCAGAATGGCTTGGCCAGGCGGTTTTGCAAGAATTGGAGCAGTTATCTGAAGGAGAAAAGATTGGTATTCTTCTCTTCGCCCGTACCCACCTGCCTCTTTACCTACAGGGTCTTCAAAGCGCCGGCGTAGCAGTGAGGGTACAAGAAGGAGCACCGCTTTTGGCGCAAAGGGAGGTTATGCACCTGCGGCAGATCGCTCATGCTTTGGTTAGGCCCCAGGACGACTTGGCTTGGGCGGCTCTTCTCCGCGCCCCCTGGTCCCAGCTCACCCTAGATCAATTTGTCCAGGTTGCCAGCCAGCCCGAACCAAGCTGGCTGGACAAAATAAAGACTTCTAAGAAAAACTCCTCTATCACCGCAAATGTTTGGCAGGCAATGACCAAGGCCCGCCAGCGATTGGCCAGGGATGGTCTTGCTGTACTGGTGGAAAACGTCTGGGTGGAACTCGACGGTCCCGAGGCCGTGGCAAGCAACAGCTCCACTGCAGGTGTTGCCAATTGCCGCAGCTACCTGGATATTCTAGCTCAGGCAGAGCAAGGACTACCTGAGGACACCTTGGTTAAGGCTGAAATGCTGCTCCAGAATGCTTATGCCCCGCCCGATCCCGGAGCAGCTCCTTCTCCGGTGGAACTGATGACCGTACATCGGGCAAAGGGATTAGAATTCGATGTTATCTTCCTCCCTTTCCTGGATTGGAATCCCTTAAGCGGCGGCCGCCTTTCCCAGCCGCCTTATCTAGTGGAAAGATTACCCGATTCCAGAGGTGAGCACCTCATAGCAATGGCTCCGGACCGTCGGCGGGAGAAAAGGCCTGGGTTGTATAAGCTCCTTGGAGATATTGGCAACAAAAAGAAATTGGCCGAAGCAAAACGAATATTCTACGTGGCGGTGACCCGGGCTCGGAGGAGTCTTTATCTCAGTGGGCTGGTGGCAACAAGAGACGGAGAACTTTTTCCTCAAAATAGCAGCCCCCTTTGGTGGCTCTGCAATCATCACCAATTGAAACTGTCGGAAAACCAAGAGCTCATTGCAAAAAATAACGACTTTCTTGATCTTTACTTCAATCCCCTAGTCACCCATAGAAGTGGCCGCGAAAAAACTGGAATCCACGAACTCCCAGAGCCTCTGCCCTTTTCTCCTGAGCCTTTGCCTTACTCTACCTTTTCCCCGTCGCAATCGATAGCTTGGGATCAAGCACCTGGAGAGCATAAAGATGATCCAAACCGTAGGGCAAAAGGGACGGTTACTCACAGGATTATGGAACACTTATCCCTTGGCGGTCCCCTTCCTGAACCCGTTGCCTTAGTCGCAGCTCTCATTAACGAGGGAGTTCCGGAGACTGAGGCAAAACCGCTGGCAGAAAATATACTTAGAGATGTTCAACTTTGCTTGCAGGAGGAATTTTGCAGCTGGCTGTTAAAACAAGACCACCCTCAGTCCTATAGTGAATGGAGTCTAGAAGATCGACCAGCGACAGATAAAATCCGCACCGGCACCGTGGATCGAATAGTCTTCGATGGCAGTGATTGGTGGGTCGTTGACTACAAGACCAGCCGCCCATTAGACGGTGAAAGTATCGATAGCTTTCTCGAACGGGAGTGCCAGTTATATAGGCCGCAACTTCTGGCCTATGGAGAGATGGTGACCAAGTACTTCAAAGTTGACTCAGGTTCGGTACGAACTGTTCTTTACTTCACCACCTTGCAACGCAAGGTCGAACTGAAATAAAATTACCCATTTATTACCGGGTAGGAAATGGGTAAAAATGCTGAATTGTTATCTGTTGCTGATTGGTACTTAGTTCCTTGTTCTTAAGCTGCTAGGGAGGTTTTAATGCTCAGGAGCTTTGCGCCCTGCTTCAGGACAAATTCACCATTTGTGGTCTCCCAAATCCAGCCGGAAGAACCGTACCCCCCTACGTGCTTGCCGACAAAGGCCCCTTGCCCTGAGCCTGATGAAGGGCTGCCAGCTGAAAATGGTCTTGCTTTTTTCAAGGAGGCCATTATTTTAATAGCTGTCAGCTATCAGCCACCAGCCACATAATCTTAATGCTGCGGGCTGAAATGTAACAGTTTCATACTACTACCAAGCTATGGAGAAAAAGATGGAAGAAGAGAAAGTCTATTATAACGTGGGTGACCAGGTCTGGCGCATAGGAGGCCATTTTTACCAGAGAAGCGTCATTACTGCTATGGATGGAGACAAGGTGAGCTTGGGGGATAAAGAGGCCACTGTCGACGACCTTTTGCCCGATTCTATTTTCGCCGTACCTGATGAAATTGAGGGGTTGACCTATGAGACCCACATCTATGACTATCTGGTTTTCAGGACCTACACCAGCAATCGTGTGCGGGATATGGGTAGCCGAGAGAAGGCTGAGGGGTTGTACGTGGAGAAACCGGTGTGTGACAACTACCGGCGCCAGCATTTTCCCGGGCACCCGGCGGGTAAGGCCGATGTTTTGAAACTCCTTGCCAATCTGGAAGAGCAAACCTAGAAACCAGCTGGCAGCGGACAGCGTTAATAACATGCGAGACAGGCGGGAAAAGCGAGAAAGGGATTGGGGAAGAAAGGATAATGATCAGACCTGAAGTTAGAGAAATAGAAGAATGGCTCCGCGAAATTCGTCGTGATTTCCACAAACATCCAGAACCCCGTTTCCAGGAAACCAGAACAGCCGCTAAAGTCGCCGAACACCTCAGTGAATTCGGCATCGAGGTCATCACCGGTGTCGGAGGCACCGGGGTGGTGGGTTTGTTCAGTGGCCCTTCTCCCGGCAAGACCTTCGCTATCCGGGCCGACATGGATGCACTGCCAATTGAAGAAGAAACTGGTGCTGATTATGCTTCATCCAATCATGGTTTCATGCACGCTTGTGGCCATGATGCTCACATGGCCATGGCTTTAGGCGCGGCCAAAGCATTGGCCTCATCCTCTGAACCCTTCAGAGGTCAAGTCAAGTTCATTTTCCAACCTGCAGAGGAAGGCGGGCACGGAGCCAGGGAAATGATTTCTGACGGTGTTCTGGAGAATCCTGAAGTGGACACCATAGTGGCGGCTCACGTCGCTCCCCTCATACCATTCGGCACTGTGGGTATCTATCTGAGAGAAGCGTGTGCCTCTGCGGACTCCTTTCACATCAAGATTACCGGTAAGGGCGCCCATGCAGCCTATCCTCATCTCAGCCAAGACCCGGTCCTGGGGGGTGCCCATTTGATAACCGCTATTCAGTCCATAGTGAGTCGTAACACCGATCCCAGTCAGGGTCTGGTTGTCAGTGTCACCCAGGTTCAGGCCGGCAGCGCGACCAATGTTATACCGGAAGACATAATGCTTGCAGGGACAGTTCGGGCTCTCAACGAGGACATACGTGAGCATGCCATGAAACGGTTAGAGGAACTGGCGAGTTCCATCTGCCAGGCCCATCATTTGCGTTGCCAGGTCATCTTCGGTGACGGTTATCCCATTATGCGAAATCACGAGCCGATTAGCCGTTTCGTTGCCGAAGCAGCCACTGAAATGCTCGGAGAAGACAAGGTGATCATCCGCCGGCCCAAGTTCGGCAGTGAAGACTTTGCTTATTTTCTAGAACGTTGCCCGGGAGCCGGCTTCGAACTTGGCTGCTCAAATGAAGCCAAGGGCATAACCAACATGCTTCATACCCCTCAGTTCGATATCGACGAAGGTGTATTGCCTTTAGGAGTAGAGCTCTATGTGCGGCTCATTGAGAAATATTTCCAGTAAAACGTTGATTACTAAGAAAACAAATGCTTAAACCACGAAGATCACGAAGTACACTAAGGAACTATTTTGGTTTTCAAACTCTTTGTGACCTTTGTGTCCTTTGTGTCCTTTGTGGTTATCGACCAGATGTCCTACCAGAGGCCGGCCCTACTGATTAGAAGGACGGCTGATAGCTACTAAATGATTTCATTTGACAAAGTAAGTAAATCCTTTGCCAAACAGGACCTTCTTCTGGACTGCTCATTCCAGGTGAATTCCGGGGAACGGGTGGGCATCATAGGTGCTAACGGCTCCGGCAAAAGCACGGTCTTCAAACTTCTCCTTGGCTTTGAACATCCCGATCAA